>DKYD01000077.1:0-4828 GCA_002492335.1 Lachnospiraceae bacterium UBA7109 | reverse complement strand
GCAAATAGCAATTAATGATGACAGCGATTTTTATTGGTTTACAATGAATTCTGCGGGAAAAGCGACGTTAGATTTCGTTGGAGATATGGAGAGTATATATGTGAAAATCTATGACAATATAGGGAAAGAGGTATGGAGCTCAGGTCATAGATCATGGGACTCCAGTACAAAGAAGAATATTATAAATGAAGACATTGATCTGACAAAGGGGGATTACAGGCTTAAAGTAGAGAGATATTACAGTTATACAGGACCGTATACGTTTTCTATAGGAACAGTAAATTCCGTTACACCACAGCCAACTACAGAGAATCCTTTTGCGGATGTAAAAAGGAACGATTGGTATTATAGCTATGTTGCTTATGTGAATGCTAATAATCTGATGACTGGATTGAACGATACCACCTTTGGTCCGGGTCAGTTTCTTGCACGAGCACAATTTGCGGTCATTCTCCATCGGATGAGTGGTATGCCGAAAGTTGCATATACAGCGAAATTTCCGGATGTGCCGGATAAAATGTGGTTCACCAATGCGATTCTCTGGGCGAACCGTATCGAAGTAGTGACCGGATACACAAATACAGGTCTATTTGGCACGGCAGATAATATCAACCGGGAACAGATGGCGGTTATGATGTATCGATATGCAAAATATATGAATTACAATACCAGCCAGAAAACGAATTTCAGCAAGTTTTCAGATGCTTCTAAGGTTAGTGGATTTGCCAGGGAAGCAATGCAGTGGGCAGTTGGAACAGGAATTATCACAGGAAAGAACAACGGAACAAGACTGGATCCACAGGGGAATGCAAGCAGGGCGGAATGTGCGACAATAATCATGCGGTTTGTGGAGAAATATCAGAAATAAAGAGAATTAGAGGATGCTTGTATATTGTTTGACGAAGGGGAAGAAGGAATCAAAGTATGTTAGATCCAAATTATTTATGTACGGGCTGCATGAAACCGAGAAAAACGCTGGAAGGGGCGTGTCCTTATTGTGGATTTGATGAAAAAGAGTACAGGAAAACAGCCAGCACCCGTGCGCTGCATCTGCGAACAGTTCTTGCCGGGAAATATATGACAGGGAAGGTACTTGGCGAAGGGGGATTCGGCATTACCTATCTCGGATGGGATCTGAATCTGGAGATTCCGGTCGCTGTTAAGGAGTATTTCCCGGTGGGACTGGCTTCCAGGGGTACTGTGGATGGGTGGACAGAAAGGCTATCCGTTATCTCGGATGAAAAGGGAAAGCATTTTGAATACGGACAAAAAAGCTTTGTGAAAGAAGCAAGAAATCTTGCGCAGTTCCAAAATGTGCCGGGAATCGTGTCAGTAAAGGACCTTTTCTTTGAAAATGGGACAGCCTATATGGCGATGGAGTATTTGAAAGGGAAAAATCTGAAAGAATATCTGAAGTCAAGAGAGCAGGGATGTGTAAGTGAAGAGGAGATGCTGAAGATTATGCATCCGGTCATTGACGCACTGTCAGTTGTACATAGTACCGGGATGATTCACAGGGATATCAGTCCGGAAAATATCATCCTGACAGAAAATGGGAAAGTAAAATTAATTGATTTTGGAGCGGCGCGTATTGCGACAGGGACGGAGACGCAGAGCCTTACCGTGTTGTTAAAACATGGGTATGCGCCGGTGGAACAGTACCAGACAAGAGGGAAGCAGGGCGCATGGACGGATATTTATGCGATATGTGCAACGATGTACCGTATGTTGTCAGGAAAGACTCCGGAACCATCTATAGACAGGATGCTGGAAGATAAAGTGGAAAGTTTATATGAAATATCCCGGAAGGATATGGGGATAAAAGTATCCAGACATGTGTCAGATATTATACAGAAAGGAATGTCTGTAAAGGCCGAGAATCGCTGGCAAAGAGTAGACGAGCTGGCAGAAGGTTTATTTGAACAAAAAGAGACTGTGCAGGAGAAAGACAGTGCGGCAGAAAATTTGCCCGGACAAAAAGAGATTGTACAGAAAAAAGACGTCGCAGAGGATGAAGAGAATCAGGATGCTGAAGTGGCAAACATGGTGGCAGCAGAGAGTGTGCGTGATAGAATAAATGTAATTTTAATTGCTGTGGTGTTCATAATAATTTTTTGGCTTGGTCTCATATTTGGAGGATGTATATGAATAATAAAAAGATTCTGATAATTTTTACACTTTGTTGTGTTTTGGGCGTAACTCTTTATTACGTATTTTCTGATGACAGTACACAGCCGGATTCAGAAAACAAATATAGAGACGGAGTTGTCATTGATTCGACAGATTCGTTTGACGAATTTTCGGAAAATATTTCGGAATTAATTAAGCAGTACGATTCGGAAGAAATACCCGATGAAGCGAACAGTAATCCATATTATTCAAAAAGGCTGATTGTGCGGAATCAAAATGACACTAAATTAGATCTGTCTGGTTATGGTGCGGAAGCAATTATCTGTGGTACGGATAACAGATATGTCCTGCAATTTGATTCGGAGGAAAAGGCAAAGGCGGCATGTCAGAAGATAGAAAAGCTTGAGAACATTGATTATTGTGAACCGGATGGATATGCCGGTATATGCGAGGATACAAGCGCTCCTGTGTCCTGGGGGAATGAAGTGATTGGAGCAGATACATATGCAAGGCATGTGGCAGAGACCGTAGATGCAGGAAAAGAAATTACGGTTGCAGTTGTTGACACGGGTGTATATAAGCATTCCTTCTTAAGAAGCAGGTTTGCCGGCACGGGGAGAAATTTTGTGAGTTATGGGGAAGATGCGGATGATGATAATTCCCATGGAACACATGTGGCAGGTATTATTGTGGGATGCACACCGAATCTGAATGTGAATATACTTCCGGTAAAGGTTCTGGGAAAAAATGGAAAAGGAAGCAGTATACAGATTGCTATGGGAATAGAGTATGCAGCGGCGCATCATGCCGATGTGATTAATCTAAGCCTGGGCGGTGATTATAGTACAATAATTGACCGTGCAGTTAACAGTGCGATAGAGAAGGGGTGTATTGTCGTCGTAGCAGCCGGGAATGAAAACAGTGATACGAGTAATTATTCCCCTGCACATCTGGAGAATTGCATTGTCGTTGCAGCGATTGACAGTAAGAATAAAAGGCAGCCAAAATCCAATTATGGAAACAGTGTGGATGTGGCGGCGCCGGGAGTAGATATAGAAAGCTGCGTTCCTGTTGGGGGACGGTTTGGCTCGCAGAGAAAAGACGGGAAGAAAAAAATGACAGGAACATCTATGGCGGCTCCGCATATATCAGCTCTGGCAGCTATGACGCTTCTCGAGTATCCTTCTAAAACTCCGGCGGAAATTGAGCAGATGATAAAAGATAGTGCGTCGGATCTTGGTGAGGAAGGCTGGGATCAATATTTTGGCTGGGGCGTTCCGAATGTGAGTAAAGGTTATGAGAAAACGCAGTTGAATATTGAAGAATTTGAGAATCAGTTCTACAAGCCTATATTGGAAGAATATAAGGAAGCTGCCAAAGTAAACTTCGAGACGGAATTTCATTATGTGAATGAAGGAATTATAAATGCGCGGGGGATGGGAGGCTATAACTTGTATTATCGACTTGCAGATCTTGCAGACGACGGCGTCCCGGAATTAATCATAGCGTTTGCATATGAAGAGAATGAAGAAGCGAAGGCAATTGTCGATATATACGGAGTACAGGATAACCGTGCTGTGCGGATGATTGAGAATGATGGCTCGGTCGGGTATAGAAATGTATACAATGTTTGTAAAGATAAGCGGATTAAGCAGAGCTGGTCAGGCGGAGCATGGCTTAACGGATTGAATTATTTCCATGCAAAACCAGATGGAGCAGAGCTTATATCAGAAGGACAATATATTTATGATGGGGAAGGGAATCCCCCTTGTTATATAGATCCAAATGGAAATGAGACAGAGATTTCTGAGAAAGAGTACGAGAATCTTCTGCAGGATACAGATGTGGATCCCGGTGATGACTGGAAAATGTTTTATAGTTGGGAAAATACAGAGGAGCCTGAGCCACAGGAGACTCCCGAAATAAAGCCATCTGCAGACATTCAGGCTCCGGTTCTGGGAGAGTGGTATTGGAAGGAATCGATTCACACTTATGCTGATGGGGAAACTTATGAAATTACGTGGGATAAGGTCAATGGAGCAGAGGGATACGAAGTAGAATACAGTGAAAAAAATGATGGTGAAGAATGGGGAAATGGATATACAAATACTGTGCAGACGAATGAGGAAAGGTATACTGTGGAGATGTCAGCGATGGAGATTGTGTTAAAAATACGTGTCCGTTCCTATGTTACAGTTGACGGACAGATTGTCTATAGTGACTGGAGCCAGGAAAAAGTGGTAAATGTTGTGGATTTGTGGAATAATTCAGAACCGCTGTATAGACGGTAGAAAGGAATGCTATGATAGATCCTAATTATTTATGCCCGGGATGCATGAGACAGAGAAAATCGTTAGATGATTCATGTCCATACTGTGGATTTGAGGCAAAGGAATACAGGGAGACAGTAAGCGCAAGAGTTCTGTCGCCCCGGACAATTCTGGCCGGAAAGTATATGTTAGGGAAAGTGCTGGGCGAAGGCGGATTTGGCATCACCTATCTGGCGTGGGATCTGAACCGGGAGCAGAGGATTGCGATCAAGGAATATTTTCCGGCAGGACTTGTCACTCGTGATACGGCAAACGCACAGACTGAACAGATATCAGTTATATCCGGCAGTAAGAAAGTTTACTATGAACATGGGTTACAGAGTTTTAAAGAAGAAGCGAAAAACCTTGCCAGTCTGTGGAATGTGGAA
>DKYD01000092.1 GCA_002492335.1 Lachnospiraceae bacterium UBA7109 | reverse complement strand
TACATAAGGAACAATACAATAACTGCAGAAGTTATTACATCCGAACATGACATTTACTCCGGACTTAAACGGATATTTACGTTTATTCGGAAGATTTTCCACAATTTTATCGGTATCCTTCCAGATATCAATCACCGTTCTTCCGGACTCAAAACAGGTAACCAGCAGCTCGGCAAATTGATAGATATTATGGGTGCCGAATATAACATCAACAAACCGATAACTTTTTTTTAGCTTCTCTACAACCTCAGGCTCCTGCATCATGCACCCGCAGAGTCCGATCATCATATCAGGGTTCGTCTTTTTTCTGGGTTTTAACTGACCCAGTCTTCCATATACTCTTGTATTCGCATTTTCCCGGACTGTACAAGTATTATAAATAACAAAATCCGCTTCCTCTTCTGACGCTGTCCCATATCCAATCTGCTCCAGAATGCCGCGAAGCTTTTCCGAATCACGGGCGTTCATCTGACACCCAAATGTTACGACTACCGAGGTTAGAGGACGGTTCAATTCTTCCGATCTTGCCCTGACATACTTTCTGGCCTTTGCCATAAAATAATACTGGCGTGCGGGTTCTTCTGTTGGCGGATTTTGAGTTATATCTATCTTGTCCAAATCAATCTTTTCATACATTTTTATTTCCCCGTTTCTAAATATTAGACAAACTGATTCTTTTCTTCATCATATTCATAATCAATTCCTTTCAGCATATGAATAAGTGTGTTTTGTTCCACTTGCATATCTTCACACAGAGCATCCAGATCCGGATACTCATCTCTCAATTTTGTATTAATTACACTTAATAACATCACCGGATCTTTCGGTAAAGTCATTTCACACCGCCTCTTTTTCTATTGTTTTATCATTTATAAATACAGGATTCTGTCAGGAGAAGCTCCGGTTTTATATCCTGTGCCTGCGCTTCTATCCTGCCCACGATCTGCAGTTCAAATGCCAGTGCGATTGTATGAAGAAGGGGATGCGCCTTCAGATATCTGTCATAATATCCCTTTCCGTATCCAATTCGATTTTTCTGCTTATCAAAAGCAACTCCCGGCACAAGCATCAGTCCATGATTCTGTTCAGATATAACCGTACCATTCGGCTCCAGAATGCCATATGCGCCTGTCACAAGTTCCTCAAAAGAAGTCAGAGAACAAAATTCCATATTTTCTCCCGATACTTTCGGCGCCCACACATTCTTTCCCTGTCTCCATGCCTCTTTTATCACCCCGGAAGTCCCGACTTCCTGATTAAAATCAATATAACAGTAAATATCCGCCGCCTCCTGGAACCATCTGTGATGGATAACGGCATCTGTAATTATTTTCGTCTTTTCTTTCCACAACAATGGATCCAAACTGCTTCGAAGTTTTTTAATTTTTTGTCTGATTTCCTTTTTTTGCTCCAAATTTTTCACCCAGATCTGTTACGCTTCCATCTTTTTCTATAATTGAAATCTGATCAAGCTGGCTTCTCAGATTTCTTTTAAAGGAATCAATATATTCCCTTCTTAATACCTGCTGTTCTTTTAATTCTTCTTCGTTAAGTCCTTCTGCTTTTGACTTATGATATAATTCATTGATACGTGCAATTTTCTTCTCATCCATGATATTCATCCTTTCCTGGCACTTTATTTATCTTACACTATCTCGTGACGGAAGTCCACTTTAATTTCTATCGGATTTTTCTTTTGTATAAAAATATCCTGGAGCGGCAACACTATCTTTAAAAAGGAGTTGTCCGTATGAAAAATAAATATGGTATCGGATTTTTTGTTATATCAATTCTGTCAATTTTTATTCTTACGTGTGCTTACCAGTTAAGCAGAAAATATACGCTTGAACGGGCAGAGGAAAAAACACGTCTCATTCAGGAGGAACAGGCAGCGCGTGAAGAGGAAGAATCCATTGCTGCCGAAGGAACTGCCCTGAAAGAAGACTGCTATTATCTTATGGAAGTGAACGGATATGTTGTCGTGTATTTAAGTGATAAGAAAACCCCTTATGAATATACGGATATTCGTTACGACGATCTGCCGGACAGTCTGCGTGAAGAAATACGAAACGGAAAATATATGGAGGGTATAGAAGAGCTTTACGGTTTTCTGGAAAATTATACAAGCTGATTATAAAACGAACCGTCTGCCGGAATGGATTCTGACTGACGGTTCATACATTCTCCCTTATCATTCAAAATAAACGGTTAACGGAACAATTTTACCTTTCGGCATATTTTTACAAGCAATCTTCCTTTCGGCATCTGCTCTAATTCGCCCTCAGTAACACCACCCAAAAGAACCAGTGCCGCACCATACACCGCTACTGCCGCGGGAAGCGTAATAAGAGTTGCGATCTGTATATTGATAAACAGTCCCAGAATAAGATGCAGAAGAAATGCCAGGGCGCCCATAATCACAGATGCAATCACCGGAATAATAAATGTTTTTCTCTGTTCCTGGACATATCCCAGATGTTCTCTGAGTGCGTGGGCATTCAAAATACAAACGGATGCCGAAAATACAATTTTACTGATAATAACCGCATAAATCCCCCACCGGAACGCGACCATCATAACAAACAAGGACACTATATGTATTCCGAGCGCTATCGCCGCATTTTTCACCGGTATCATCATTTTATCAATTCCCTGAAGAACTGCATTCGTAACTGTCGACAGACAGTAAAAAACAACTGATACCGCACCAAGCTGAAGCATTGAGGCCGCCGTCTGATTGTTCTCCGTAAAGAAGAGAAGGTCAAGAAGCGGTTTTGCCAGCACAATAAATGCTGCTGCACTTGGAATCGCGATCATCATGTCAAATCTCGCAAAAAGCTGAATCTTGTTATGCACCTGTTTCTTACTTCCCGTCTTAACTGTCAGTATCAGACTTGGAATCAGAGAGGCCGCCAGTGCATTGGAAATCGCCAGCGGAACATTAATCAGCGTATCGTATTTTCCACTTAAAATTCCGATTAAAGCAGCATATTCACTTTCTTTGTGTCCCTGAACTGCCATAATCTTACCAAACATGGCATTATCTACAACTCCACACAGATTATAAACAGTAGAGCTTAAAAGCACCGGTGCGATCGTAATAAGAAGAAGCTTAAAAATCTTCTGGAAGCTTTCACTTTTATGTCTGCGGTCTCTGCGTATCTGCCGTTTTAATACACGCCGGTAAGTCAGGAAAATAAATACCAGAAACAAAAGTGCTGACAAAGCTCCTATTACCGTTCCAAGTGTACCGCCTGCCGCCGCATATGCAGCGCCATATGATTTAACATGCTTCTCCTCTGCAACCTTCATTCCAACCTTCAGGAGAAAATATGCTCCGCCGATACTGACAGCCGCATTAACTACCTGCTCCAATATCTGAGATACCGCTGTCGGAACCATAGAGCCATTTCCCTGGAAAAATCCCCGGAACACTCCAAGAAGCGCTACAATTAATATGCAGGGAGCAAGCACCTTCAGTGCGTAAGCGCTTAGTTTCATCGCCATGAATTCAGAAGCAATAAAATCAGCGCCAAAGAAAATAATTGCAGTGGTACTGCCACCCACAAGAAAAGCAAACAGAACTGCTCCGCGAAATACCTTATATGCATTTTTATATTGTCCGGTTGCCACTCTTGCTGATACAAGCTTTGAAACAGCAAGCGGCAGACTGTAAGAGGTCAGGGTGAGCGCAATGGCATAAATCTGAAATGCTACACCATAATATCCCATTCCCTTATCTCCAAGTATATTTACAAGCGGAACCCTGTATACCGCTCCGATAATTTTTGTGATTACTCCTGCAATTGCAAGAATTGATCCCTGTACAAGAAAATTTTTTTCTTTTCGTTTTCCGCTATCAGCCATAACTCAACTCCATTTTATCGTAAAATGTTCATCTTTTCTAAAATCTGACGTTGTTTATCTTCCATGATGGTCCTCTCATCCTCTTTCATATGATCAAACCCCGCTAAATGCAGCACAGAATGTACAATCAAAAAAGCAAATTCACGCTTCGGGGCATGTCCAAACTCAGACGCCTGTGACAGAACTTTTTCTTTTGAAATAACAATATCTCCCAGAAGAAGCTCACCGCTTTCCGGATGAAAACAGTCCTCCCTCTCTTCCAGGAAGTCAAATTCTCCCGGGATTTCATACTCAACCATAGGAAACGACAATACATCTGTCTCTCTGTCAATTCCCCGGAATTCCCGGTTCATTGCACGAATCTCTTCGTTCATCGTGAGAAGCAGATTCACTTCAACCTCATACGGACACCCAATATAATCAAGCGCTTCCTCAATCACCCGTCTTGCAGTCTCTTCACATGCAATCGGAAGTATTAAGTCTCCTTCTTCTTCATAATACAGTGTCATGATCTTCTCCTTCTGTCTTTTCCGCGGGTTTTTGCTTTACTTTCGTATTCTTCATATGCCTTGACGATCTTCTGGACAAGCGGGTGACGGACAACATCCTTGCTTGTCAGACGACAGATTCCGATATCTTCAATTTGTTTCACGACCCGGATTGCGACATCAAGGCCGGAAGCCTGGCCGGCCGCCAGATCCTTCTGCGTCTCATCACCCGTGATTACAACCTTTGAACCGAACCCAATTCGAGTCAAAAACATTTTCATCTGAGCCGGAGTCGTATTTTGAGCTTCATCCAGAATAATAAAGGCATTATCCAAGGTCCGCCCCCTCATATAGGCAAGAGGCGCAACCTCTATCAGCCCCTTTTCAGAATTCTTGAGAAAACTTTCCGCTCCCATGATCTGATACAAAGCATCATAAAGCGGCCGAAGATATGGATCAATTTTGCTCTGCAGGTCGCCCGGAAGAAATCCCAGTTTTTCTCCGGCTTCAATTGCCGGTCTCGTAAGAATAATTCTTCCAACATCATTATTTTTAAACGCTGTAATTGCCATCGCCATTGCAAGGTAAGTCTTCCCGGTTCCGGCTGGTCCAAGGCCAAATACAATCATCTTACTACGAATTGCATCCACATAGTTCTTCTGACCAAAAGTTTTCGGTTTGATTGGCTTTCCCTGCAAAGTATGGCAGATAATATCTTTATCTATCTCAAGTACATCCTCTCCACTGTCCTCTATGACAAGAGAAAGTGTATAGTCCACATTTTGTTCCTGTATCGTATTTCCACGTCTGGAAAGCTCGGTAAGCTTTGAAAGCACTGTCCGTGCCTTTTCAACCCGGGCCGCTTCGCCCATAATCTTAATACTCTCTCCTCTGGCAATCAGCGTAACATTCAATGTTTTCTCGATTTTCTTTGCATACGCATCAAACTGACCAAATACATTTGCCTCATGCTCAGCCGGTATCTCCATGATCGTTTCCATGATTCCCATCTATTCTTCTCCTGACTCCTCATTTTCCTGTGTCTGCTCCGGAATTGTTATAAGATCAGCATTCTTCTTTTTCCCAATCGGCTTTATCACAACAAGAGTCCCTTTTGCCTCTGCTTTTTCAGACCCTGTGTATATTTTAACATCATTCCCAATAATTTCTACCCCCTTTTT
>DKYD01000097.1 GCA_002492335.1 Lachnospiraceae bacterium UBA7109 | reverse complement strand
CAGTCAACGTGTGCATAGTGACGTTTCTCTGTCTCATACTCAACGTGTGCAGTAGAAATTGTAATACCACGCTCTCTCTCTTCCGGAGCTTTATCAATGTTTTCGAAATCTACTACTTCATTACCAGCAACTCTCTCTGCAAGTACTTTTGTGATAGCAGCTGTAAGAGTTGTTTTACCGTGGTCAACGTGACCGATAGTACCGATATTACAATGCGGTTTTGTTCTTTCAAATTTAGCTTTTGCCATTTTGAATATCCTCCTTATTATAGCGCCTTCTAAGGCAATTTTTGATATTTTCGTTTACTCGGCTATCTCTGATTATATTTCAAATCAAACAGTTTTTCAAGCCTTTTTCATATATAATTGCGTTTAATTACGCATTTTTATTGGATAATACTTTTTCCTGTACAGATTTCGGAACCTGCTCATATCTTTCGAAGAACATAGAGTAGTTTCCACGTCCCTGTGTTCTGGAACGAAGGTCTGTAGAGTATCCAAACATTTCTGAAAGCGGAACGAATCCACGTACGATCTTACCGCCGCCAAGGTCATCCATACCCTCGATACGGCCACGGCGTGAGTTAATATCACCAATAACATCACCCATGTATTCTTCCGGCATCGTTACCTCAACCTTCATAATAGGCTCAAGAAGTACCGGTTCTGCTTTCTTCATAGCATCCTTAAATGCAAGGGAACCTGCAATGTGGAATGCCATTTCACTGGAATCGACCTCATGATAAGAACCATCATATACATTAGCCTTGATACCGACAACCGGGAATCCTCCAAGAATACCGGACTGCATAGCCTCTTCGATACCTTCGCCTACCTTCGGGATATATTCCTTCGGAATAGCTCCACCAACTACAGTAGACTCAAACTGGAATGTCTCCTCACCGTTGACATCCATTGGTTCAAATTTAACTTTACAGTGTCCGTACTGTCCACGACCACCGGACTGTTTTGCATATTTACTGTCAACATCAACTGCTTTTGTAAATGCTTCTTTGTATGCAACCTGAGGTGCGCCTACATTAGCCTCAACCTTAAATTCACGAAGAAGTCGGTCAACGATAATCTCCAGATGGAGTTCGCCCATTCCGGCAATAATTGTCTGACCTGTTTCCTGATCCGTATGTGCACGGAATGTCGGATCTTCTTCTGCCAGTTTTGCAAGAGACTCACCAAGTTTGCCCTGGGAAGCTTTTGTCTTCGGCTCGATTGCAAGCTCGATAACCGGCTCTGGGAATTCCATGGACTCCAGAATTACCGGATGCTGCTCATCACAAAGTGTATCACCTGTAGTAGTGAACTTAAATCCGATTGCTGCTGCAATATCTCCGGAATACACCTTGTCGAGCTCTGTTCTCTTGTTGGCGTGCATCTGAAGGATACGTCCAACACGTTCTTTTTTGCCCTTTGTCGCATTCAGCACATAAGAACCGGAGTTCATTGTACCAGAGTAAACTCTGAAATATGCAAGTTTACCTACGAATGGGTCTGTCATGATCTTAAATGCAAGCGCTGAGAAAGGCTCTTCATCTGAAGAATGTCTTACGACTTCATTTCCATCAGCATCTACACCCTCAATAGCCGGAATATCTGTCGGCGCCGGCATATATTCAAGAACTGCGTCAAGAAGTTTCTGTACACCCTTATTTCTGTAAGCAGAACCACAGCATACCGGAACAGCCCTGCATTCGCAGGTTGCCTTTCTGAGTACTGCTTTCAGCTCATCATTAGAAGGAATCTCACCTTCCAGATACATCATTGTAAGATCATCATCTAATTCACAGATCTTTTCAATCAATTCATCATGATAAAGCTCTGCATCATCAGCCATATCTTCCGGAATATCAAGGATAGAAATATCGTCACCCTTGTCATCATTATAGATATAAGCCTTCATTTCCATCAAATCAATGATTCCTTTGAAATCATCTTCCTTACCGATTGGCAGCTGAAGAACAATTGCGTTCTTTCCGAGTCTTGTCTTAATCTGCTCAACGGCATTATAAAAATCTGCACCAAGGATATCCATCTTATTGATGAATGCCATTCTCGGTACATTGTATGTGTCTGCCTGGCGCCATACGTTTTCTGACTGTGGCTCAACACCACCCTTTGCACAGAATACACCTACAGCTCCATCCAATACACGCAGTGAACGTTCTACCTCTACAGTAAAGTCAACGTGTCCCGGGGTATCGATGATATTAATACGATGCTCTTCTGCACCCGGTTTTACTTTGCAGTTTTCCTGCAAAGTCCAGTGACATGTTGTAGCTGCAGACGTAATGGTAATACCTCTTTCAGCTTCCTGCTCCATCCAGTCCATCGTAGCAGTTCCTTCATGCGTATCACCAATCTTATAGTTTACACCGGTATAGTAGAGAATACGTTCGGTCAGCGTAGTCTTACCAGCATCAATATGAGCCATAATACCGATATTTCTTGTTCTCTCTAATGGATATTCTCTTCCAGCCATTGTTGCCTCCTAGAATCTGTAGTGAGCAAATGCTTTATTTGCTTCAGCCATCTTGTGCATGTCTTCTTTTCTCTTCACAGATGCACCTGTATTATTCGCTGCATCCATGATCTCATTTGCCAGTCTCTCTTCCATTGTCTTCTCTCCTCTTGCACGAGAAAACGCGGTGAGCCAACGAAGTGCAAGCGTCTGTCTTCTATCCGCTCTTACTTCGATCGGTACCTGGTAGTTCGCACCTCCGATACGTCTTGCCTTTACCTCAAGTACAGGCATGATGTTATTCATAGCCTCTTCGAATACTTCGATCGCCGGCTTATCGGATTTATTTGCAATTCTTTCAAATGCTCCGTATACAATCTTCTGTGCAACGCCTTTCTTACCATCTAACATAATGTTATTGATAAGCTTTGTTACCACCTTGCTGTTGTATACCGGATCCGCTAATACGTCTCTTTTCTGAGTATGTCCTTTACGTGGCACGGTCCTTCCCTCCTTAAACATATTGATTAATTCGTCGGTACTCACATGTGTCGTTCTAATGATACTGTGTAGTGCTTGGACATATCTGTTTCTTTATGTCTAGCAACTTACTTCATCATAGTTCTGTTTGTGATTACATCATGGTTTACTTTTTCGCGTCTTTCGGTCTCTTAGCACCGTATTTTGAACGCGCCTGTCTTCTCTTTGCAACACCTGCTGTATCAAGTGTTCCTCTGATGATATGGTATCTCGTACCTGGAAGGTCCTTTACTCTTCCTCCACGAATCAGAACAACGCTATGCTCCTGAAGGTTGTGTCCTTCACCCGGAATGTAGCTTGTTACTTCGATACCGTTAGAAAGACGAACTCTGGCGATTTTTCTAAGAGCTGAGTTAGGCTTCTTAGGTGTAGCTGTCTTAACAGCTGTACATACGCCTCTCTTCTGCGGTGCAGACTCATTTGTAGCTTTCTTTCTAAGAGAGTTAAAACCTTTCTGCAGCGCCGGAGCTGTAGACTTCTTAACAGATGTCTGACGTCCTTTTTTTACTAACTGGTTAAATGTTGGCATTCTCTTTCACCTCCTATGATGATAATAAGTTGCATTCATGTAAAAATGAATGTGCGCACAAAAATAATGTACATTTTCATGCACGCTAGATTAGTGTATTACGAATTTGTGCCCTTGTCAAGGCTTTTTCATCTTTAATTTACTCTAATAGCTTTTTTACTCTGTCGCTCTCCAGATTATCCTTCGTCACCCATACAGCTCCCGTATTTACATACGCTTCATTCCCCATCGAAAGCGCCGCGCGGGCAGATGCAATCACAGAAGCATACCCCATTCCAAATGGATTCTGCACGATCAGGCCATTAATCTTCCCGTCTTTTAATGCTTTTTGTTCCTCTTCATCGGCATCATATCCAATCACTTTTACATCTTCTCTTTCTGCCCGGTCAAGTGCATCCACAACTGCGTTCGTTGTCTCGCCATCCGTCGCATAGCACCCCTTAAGTTCGGGATGTCTAGCAAGAATATAATCCAGGATTTCCTCTTCCGTAATTTCTTCCGGATATTCAATTCCTTTTTCTGCTGCAATCAGATTTCGCATATCCTCCTGCTGATCCATATGATATACTTCCGTAATCATCATCTCCGGATAAGCCGCCCCAATCTGCTCCATAAATCCTGTTTCGCGCTCCATCGCTGATTCAGAGCAGGAATCACTCACAAACATTACAATCTCTCCGGAACTCCCGGTAAATTCAGCCATATGATCCGCCGCTTCAGAAGCCATTTTTTTATTATCCGTCGCAACCATCGCCATAAGTCCCGGATAATCATTTCCCGAATCAAACGCTACAATCGGGATTCCACTTTCCGCAGCCAGGTCAAACTGTACTCCGCAGGCTTTTGTATCGACTACTGCAATACTTAGCGCAACCGGATATCTGGCCAGCTCTTCATCCAGAATATTTACCTGCTCATCAACATTCCCTGCTTCTCCCGGACCGCTGCAGACCACTTTCACTTCATCTTTTCCCTTATATCCAAGATTTTTATTTATATCAGCCACTGCCTGGGAAGCTCCGGCTTCTACCTGTTCCCAATACTCGCCGCTGTCCGCCTTTCCTATCACAGATATATAAGAACCCGGCTCCAGATTCAATCCCGATACATCCCGGTATGCAGATGGCTCAATCATATCAAGCTTCCCCTGATATTCTTTTTCTTCCGGCCTCGTTTGTGCTGCCTCTCCCGTCTGCTGGTTTATCTTCTCTTCCTTTTTCGTTTCCGTGCTTTCATTGTTGCCACATCCACAAGCCAGAACCGCCGTACACATAACAGCTGCCATAACTCTTTTTATTTTCATATCATACGTCTCCCTGATTTTCCATTTTCTTCATCAACATCAAACACTATACACCAATTCCGTGAAAATTTGTTGAAATTTTTCTTAATTTTTCTTTTTCTTAAACGAACAGTCTTGTACTAAATTTAAAGCACAATTGACACTTGTATATTTTTTCTATTTGTATTATGATATGAATAAATAAATCGTCACTTTCCAGTGAACATTAAAAGGAGGTACATAAAATGGCATATGTAATTAGTGATGACTGCATCAGCTGTGGAGCTTGTGCAGCAGATTGTCCGGTAGGCGCTATTTCCGAAGGCGATGGAAAGTATGTAATCGATGCAGATACTTGTATCGACTGCGGTTCCTGTGCAGATACCTGTCCGGTAGGCGCTCCTTCCGAAGGCTAAACATAACGAATACGAAAAAAGAATGTGTCAAACACATTCTTTTTTTATTTTCCTTTCCTTTTTTGACTTTTTTCGCAGAAAACCTGTGCTATTCTGTAGGCGGAAACAAGACAAGCTATCTGCTAATAAGGGGGTTTTATTATGGGAAACGCACTGGAACAACTAAAACGCGAAACAAAAGATGACGCAAAGCTTTACAATTGTATTAAAGAACTTTATGAACAGGGAGTTCCTTTCGAAGAACTCAAGGCGCTTATTCCGGATATCCGCCGGACCAGGGAACAGCTGCATATAAAACGTATGTTAGAAAACAATAATGAAGTTCTGCTTTCCATGTTCAGCAAAGAAATGTCTTTTCTTCTGGACGCCAAAGAAAGACAGGAAGAAGAACAATTCAAAAAACTGGACCAGCTGATCAGACAGCAGCAATCCTTCCGGAAATCTGCGTCCACGGCCGGTCCGGTCAAAAGACTGAAACGCTTATTCCTGCCGGCTTAAATTTGCGAACTTCGTATAATCCGCAAGCCAGGCCAGATTAACGGTCCCCACGGGGCCGTTTCTTTGTTTTGCAATAATGATTTCAGCCTGTTTTTTATATTCAGAATCTTTATTATAATACTCATCACGATATATAAACATTACAACATCGGCGTCCTGCTCAATCGCGCCGGATTCACGCAGATCTGACAACATCGGCCGCTTATCCGGACGGCTCTCCACTGCACGGCTGAGCTGGGACAACGCCACCACTGGTACATTCAATTCTCTTGCCAATGCTTTCAGCGAACGTGATATTTCTGAAATTTCCTGCTGTCTGGACTCTGAACGTCCTCCGACACTTCCGGACATCAACTGCAGGTAATCAATAATAATCAACTGGATATCCTGCTCCAGCTTATATTTCCGGCATTTTGAGCGAAGCTCGGACACAGAAATACCAGGAGTATCATCAATGATCAAATTCGATTTCCCAATAATCCCTGCCCCTTCAATCAGCTTCTCCCAGTCAGAATCCTTCAGATTACCGGTGCGGAGCGCCTGCGAATCCACCTGGGACTCCAGTGAAAAAAGACGATTCACCAATTGTTCCTTAGACATTTCCAAAGAAAAAATGGCAACCCCCTTTTCTTTCTTAAATGCAACATACTGCGCAATATTTAAGACAAAAGCGGTCTTCCCCATAGAAGGTCTCGCTGCGACCAGTACAAGGTCTGACGGCTGAAGACCGGAAAGTTTATAATCCAGATCAATAAATCCGGTCGGAATCCCGGTCACTGTGCCTTTATTTCTTGATGCTCTCTCAATTCTGTCCAGTGCGTTCAGGACAACATCCTTAATCGGTGTATATTCTCCTGTCGTCCTCTTCTGAAGCAATTCAAACACAGATTTTTCGGTCTTTTCCAGAACTGCCTCCAAGGGCTCCTTTCCGGCATAACAAATATTTGATATCTCATCATTTAACTTAATCAGCTTTCGCATAACTGATTTTCCTGCCACAATATCAGCATAATATTTTATATTCGCAGATGTAGGAACTGCCGTTATCAGATCTCTTACAAACTCCAGACTTGAAATTTCCGGCGGCACATCCTTTTCCCTGAGACGCTCCTGCAGCGTAATGACGTCAACAGGTTTTCCCTCGTTAAACAGCTCTACCATAGAATCGAAAACAACTCCGTAGGACGTCTGATAAAAATCCTGTCCGCTTATGATCTCAGACGCTGTCATAACAGCGTCCTTGTCCATCAACATGGCGCCAACAACCGACTGCTCCGCCTCAATACTATGGGGCATAATTCTTTTTATAAGCGCCTCTTCCATGTATCTTTTCCCCCTACGCTTCTTCTGTTACAACTACAGTAAGCTCTGCTGTTACTTTCGTGTGCAGCCTGACCGGAACTTTATGCGTTCCCAGCGCTTTAATCGGCTCTTTTATCTGAATCTTCTTTTTATCAATATCAAGTCCCATCTGTGACTTTACTTCTGCCGCGATTTCCTTCGAAGAAACAGAGCCAAATGCCTTTCCGCCTTCCCCGGTCTTAATCGACACTTCAATCTTTCCGGCCTCGATCTTCTTCCCCAGTTCCTGCGCTGCATCATATTGCTGCTGTGCCTGTTTCTCTGCGCTTGCTTTCTTTAACTTCAGATCATTCAGGTTCCTGCTGTTGGCTTCAACGCCTTTCTTTGTTTTCAGAATAAAATTTCTTGCATAACCGTCGCTGACTTCTACAATCTCTCCCTTCTTACCCAGGGACTTTACATCTTCCATTAATATTACTTTCATCTATATATCTCCTTCCTTTATCATGTCGTCAATTACTTTTTTCAGACTCTGCACCGCCCGATCCATGTCGGTATGGTCAAATTGCGCTCCTGATGCGTTCATATGCCCGCCGCCGCCAAGGCGCTCCATAATAATCTGAACATTCACCTCATCAATCGAACGTGCGCTGATATAAATTCTTCCGTTATATTCCGTAAAAACAAAGGATGCTTTAATTGCATTGATATCCAGAAGCTCATTTGCCGCCTGCGCGCCAATAATTGTCGGGCTTTCAATTGTCAGGTTTTCACCTCTGGCAATTGCAAACTTACGGTGATATACCTCCGCGCTGCTGATGATCTCCGCCTTCGCACGATAAGATTCTATGTCATCCCGGAACATTTTACGAACCAGTGTAATATCTGCTCCATTTCTTCTGAGAAATGCCGCCGCCTCAAACGTCCGCACGCCGGTACGGTTCACAAAGTTATTTGTATCAATCATAATACCCGCATACATACTGCTGGCCTCCAGGCGCGGAATCTTAATCTCATCCACAATATACTGCAGAATCTCTGCAACCATCTCACACGCCGAAGACGCATACGGCTCTATATAAGACAGCAGCGCATTATCAATATTGTCACTGCCCTGTCTGTGATGATCCAGAACAACAATCGTCTTTGCCAGCCGGAGAAGTCCTTCACATTCCGTCATCTTCGGACGGTTCGTATCAACAACAATCACAAGTGAATTCTCATCTGCCATGTCCAACGCTTCCCTTGAATTCAAGAACAAATCTGACGGATATGACGAATCGGACACATACTGATTATAAAGCGGACGAAGCGAAGCAGATACCTCATTCAAAATAATATGCGCCCGCTTTCCGAGCGTCTGTGTAGCGCGGCAGATACCGACAGCCGCTCCAAATGCATCTACATCTGTCAGCTTGTGCCCCATAACAAATATCTGGTCACGCATCATAATAAATTCCCGCAGCGCCTCCGCCTTCACACGGGCTTTCACGCGGGTGTTCTTCTGTGTCTGTTCCCGCTTGCCTCCATAATAAGTAATTCCATTACACTTCTTAATAACCGCCTGGTCACCGCCCCTTGCAAGCGCCAGATCAATCGCTACCCGGGCATAATTATTTCCCTGTGCATAAGACTCCGTACTAAGTCCAAGTCCAATACTTAAGGTCACCGGAATCTCATTCCCAACGTTTACCGTCTTCACATCCTCCAAAAGCGAAAATTTATCCGCCTCCAATTCCTGAAAACAGGATTTTCGAAGCGCTATAAAATATTTATCCGTTTCTATTTTTTTAACAATTCCATCAACCTTACCGATATAATGGTTAACCTTTCTGTCAACAAGAGCAATCAGAAGCGACTGCCTTACCTCCTCAACACTTGCCATGACCTCGTCATAATTATCAATATAGATCAGACCTGCAACCAGCCTTCTTTCATCATTTTCCTTAATATATCGATTTAACTCCGTCACGTCCTGCAGCGAAACTGCAATAAAATACTCCTCTTCCTCCGGCAGTTCTGCGGCTGTTCCGGTTCCGCACAGTCCCTCTACCGCCACACGGCGCAGCTGTGCCACATACTCCCTCTCCTTGTAATAAACATTCATTTCCACAACCGTATCGTCTTTTGGGAAAATACTCCGGTTTAATTCCGGAATGGACTTGCTAAGGTATTTATCTTTCAAAGCCTTTTCACCCAAAATTTCTTTAAACCGGTCATTCATCCAGACTGTTTTTCCATCCTTCAGAAGAATGATATATGGCACTGACATTTCTTTGAGCAGTGTATTCTGCACAACTCCATATTTCGCCGCAAAATCTATCAGATTTTTTAAGATAAGCTCCTTGTTGTAAAAATACATCGCTCCTACTGCAGCTATATACACAAGAACAAAAACACACATCACACTTCCTGCCCGATGGTTAATATAATAAATCCAGATATTCATTACTGCCAGTATCAGTATTGTAATCACCGGCCACTGCATATACAATTTTAATTGCCCTTTTAAACGCAGATCTTGCTTGTCCATATTACTTCCCTCAGAAAAAAACAAAAAGTTGCATACTGCATTATAACACCTTTTTTCCAAAAATGGAAGCACAGACACAAAAATACCGGCAGACACACGACCGCCGGTATTTTCTATATATTTTTCAAACCCATTCAAAAATGTTTTTCGTGATATCCTTGCGGATTCCGGCTCTGCCATCTCCAGGAATCTTCACACATCTTATCAAGTCCACGCTCAGCCTTCCATCCAAGAACCTTTTCTGCCTTGGAAGGATCTGCATAGCACATGGCAATATCTCCTTCCCGTCTCGGCTTAACCTCATATGGTATCTCTTTCCCACAGGCCTTTCCAAATGCCTTTACCATATCAAGTACAGAATAACCTGCTCCCGTTCCAAGGTTAATCACATCCAGTCCCGGATTGGTAAAAATATAATTAATTGCTTTCACATGCCCGACCGCCAGATCTACCACATGAATATAATCTCTTACACCTGTTCCATCCGGCGTGTCATAGTCGTCGCCAAATACACCAAGCTTTTCAAGCTTTCCGACTGCCACCTGGGAAATATACGGCATCAGATTATTCGGAATCCCTTTCGGATCCTCTCCAATCTGTCCGCTTTCGTGCGCTCCTACCGGATTAAAATACCGAAGCAGGATAACGTTCCATTCCGGGTCAGATTTCTGCAGATCTGACATAATCTGCTCCATCATGGACTTCGTCCAGCCATATGGGTTCGTACACTGCCCTTTCGGACATTCTTCTGTAATCGGCATCTCCTCCGGACTGCCATAGACAGTTGCCGATGAGCTGAACACAATATTTTTTACGTTCTTCTTTCTCATAACGTCCATAAGGACAAGCGTCCCCATAATATTATTTTTATAATATTCCAATGGCATCTTTACAGATTCACCGACTGCTTTGAGAGCGGCGCAGTGGATCACTGCGTCAATCTTCTCCTTGTTAAATATTTTTCCAAGTTCTGCCTCATCCAGTACATCACCCTCATAAAATGCAATTTTTTTTCCGGTCAGCCCTTCCACTCTTTTCAATGACTCTTTGGAAGAATTGCAGAGATTATCATATACCACTACCTCGTAACCTTCATTTAAAAGTTCCAGTGCGGTATGGCTGCCTATGTAACCGGCGCCGCCTGTAATTAATATCTTTGCCATCTGTGATTCCTCCTCTCTGTGATTCTATCTGTCCGCCCATAATTTCTGAGGATAAAGGCCTTCTTCCTTCATTTTTCGGATTGCAGCAACAACTGTCGGTTTATCCTCCTTGTAAGTAACGCCATACCATTTATCAGCCGACTTTAATACCGCAACAGACGCACGGTCTGTTTCTGTCAGCCTGCTTACAACAGCCGGCAGAAAATACTCGCATTTCATCGGATTCTTCTTAAGCCCTTCATCCAGAAAGCCCGGAAATCCGCCCTTAATCTCTTCCAGAATGCTATAAGTAAATCCCCACATATTCATAGAAACAATGGCGTCCGCAGACACTTCTGTCCATGTATTTCCATCATCTTCTGAATAAGCAATTCCACCATTTCTCTTCTCGATACGGGTTCTTTCATGAATTTCCAACAGCCTGCCGCTTTCATCCAATTCACAAATCCCACGCGCCACATGTCCATTGTCTGTCACAGTATTTCCGAGCTGATATCCCACCATCGTATAACGATACTTTTCATCATCTGTATGCGTGGAAAGATAATCATAAATCAGCCGGAATGCTTCCCTTCCATAATAATCATCTGCATTAATTACCGCGAATGGTCCATCCACCTCATCGATGCAGCTAAGAACTGCATGTGCTGTTCCCCATGGTTTTATCCTTCCTTCCGGGACCTGATAGCCCTCCGGAAGATTTGAAAGCTCCTGGAACACATAAGCTACCTCCATCTGTTCCGATATCCGGTTGCCTACAGCAGCCTTAAAATCCTGCTCATTTTCCTTCTTAATAATAAAAATTACTTTTTCAAATCCCGCCTTTTTCGCATCATAAATAGAAAAGTCCATAATAATATGACCTTCTTCATCTACCGGGTCAATCTGCTTAAGCCCGCCATAACGGCTTCCCATCCCGGCCGCCATAATCACTAATACTGGTTTGTTCATCAAACAACCCCCTTATTCTTATAAATTCCTGATACTTATTCCCCATTTTTCTGTCTTAGAACCAACAGATATGATATGTTGTTTTGTACTCTTTTCAAGCTCTTCTGCTAAAGAATCATCATCCTTTACATACAGCACCCACTCATCGCCTCGTGCAATCTCTGCTTTCTGTCCATCCATACGCACATCAAATTTTCCAACAAAACGGAATGCATCCAGTCGGTCACTATATTCAAGCCGCTGTATCTGATCATATGGTACAGTCACAACTATATTCACAGATTTTTCTCCATACTCAACATTACTGTAACTGATCAGAAGTGAATCATCATTCATCATCAAGTTCGCCATAACAGACTGAGTTTTGGCTGATAATTTTCTCACCCACCAGGCATTCAATAACAGCATAACAAGCATTAAAATAATCATAATCATATAATAATCCGTTCTATGCGTAAGGTATACAAACAAAGTTGCAGCTGTACAAACCAGACTCAATATGTATATAATCATATATATAAGCCATTTCTTCTTCGATGCAGCAATATTCAATTCACTTTCTATTGTCTTATTCAGCATTTTTAATTTCCCTCCCAAAAATATTTTCCTGTGTATTCCATACTACTCGCACTCTTCTTCTTTGAAAAGCCGCTTCTCCCAGTGCCCTTCTTCTGGATGAAAAATCTCTTCATATCCGATTACCACCGTGTAACTGGTCTTGGATTGCTCCAACTTTCCTGTTCTCTCACATGTATCATAGTGAGCCTTTTTATAATCACTGTATTCTTTATGAGCCTTGCCCCAATAGCCTACGAAAGTTCCACCAGCATCCAGAAATCCTTGTGTCAGATCCTTGCCACACCAACATAAATCATGCGGCATATTCCCTGTTATTTCTTTTGTTTCTTTCCACGCTTTCTGATCTACCACCCATACGTCTTCATACACTGGCTTATGCGGTCCCGGTGTATCCCAGTATCCTTCTTTTACCAATCGTTTCTCCCAATGTCCTTCTTCTGGATGCCGCACCATCTCATAACCTGTCACAAACGGGTAGGTGTGTGCTGAGGAATGCCAGCCGCCACATCCTCCACTAAGCAAATGAGCCTTAGCATGTGCAACTCTAAATGCTGTGTAATCTTTTGAATCCAGTATTCCATCTTCATTAAACCATGATCCTCCGACATCCTCAAATGCCTGGTATAAGTCAATTCCGCAATCCGTACAAACATCATGAACCGTATATTCGATTATTTCCTTTTCTTCCGTCCATGCTTCCTTGTCTACGATCCAAAGAGCCTCATACATCGGCTCATGCCAGCCTTCTATACCCCAGTGTCCCTGCTTGGCAAGCTGCTTTTCCCAGTGCCCTTCTTCCGGATGCTTAATGGTCTCGTAACCTGTCACATGCGAAAACATATCATCAGATATATGCCATTCTCCGGATTCTCCTTTATCAAGATGCATCTGTATATGCGCATCTAAATATTTCTGATATTCACTTTTTATCTGTTGCGCTTCCTTTTCATTTGTTTTCTCTTTATCAAGTTCTCCTTCTTTTGCTTTATCCTCCGTAAGTGCATGCAGTTTGCCATATTCCTTCCAGTCGAGTTCCCCATCTTCGTCCAGCCAGGATTGTGTTAAATCCAACTTACATTCTGTACAAATATCATGAGTGAAGGATTCCGCAATCTCCTTTTCCTCAGTCCAGGCTTCCTTATCAACCACCCATATATCCTCATATTCCGGTTCTATCCATACCGGTATATTTTCCGCTTCCGTAAGACGGGACAGCATGGCCGCACATACAGCACGATTTACAAGACCCTGTGGGTTGAGATTTCCCCGGTCTCCAGTAATGATTTTCTTCCCCACCACCCAACTCATAGAATTATAAGCAAATGGGTATGTCCTGCCTCGATCCGGAAACGGAGCCAGGTTCTGCCTCACATTCTCCCCCTCCGATGTATCCATTCCACTAACTTTTGCATACCGATACATCATTGTTGCCATCTGCTCACGTGTAAGCGAATCTGCCGGGCCAAACTTGTCGGTGTTACTATACCCGGTTATAATCCCTGTCTGAGATGCCCATGTTACCGGCACAGAATAAAACTGCCCGTCAGCAACATCTGAATACTTATTTTCATATGTAATTGCTGGCTCCCCCGCCATTCGATATAAGATAGTGGCGAATTGTGCCCTGGCTAAATTTTCTGCCGGCGCAAACGTCATTTCATTAAGTCCGGTCATAAGCTGTTTTTCCGATACATCTTTTACATATTGGTAATACCACTCATTTTCCTTGACATCTTTATAACCGCTTATATCTCTTGCCTGAATCGTCGTCCCAGAAATCAGAATGGAAACGGCAGTTGCTGCGGATAATATTCTCTTCTTTATCATAATCTCAGCATTCCTCTTCTACTTTTCTTTTCTGCTGTGATTATTTTACCTCCTTTTTCTGGCATGTGCAACACCTATTCTTCTGTATGACCTTTCCTTTTTCCAGAGACAAAAATAAATATTGCTGCCGCAGCAAACATTACTATTATTAATCCCAAAATCATACTGGAATCACCTGTTTTAACCGGACTCTTTTTTTCTTTCAACAATTCATCTTTCATTAATACCTGCTTTACTTCTCCGGTTTCTTCCACCGTGAACTCTACTTCTGTTGCAACTTTATATCCTTCTGGAGCCTTTGTCTCTCTTAATATATAATCACCGACCGGAATTGCTTCGACGTAATGGGGTTCTTCACCAGATATCCATTTTTCACAAACATCTCCAGTCTCCTTCACAATAAGTTCGAGCTCAGCTCCCGGTAATTCCTTTCCTGTGGTTGCATCCTGTTTGGATATCTTTAATTTTGTGTAATCATTACCCCTTTCAGCGTCACCTTCCGTTCCTACTCCCAGCGTATTTCCTTCAATTTCTCCTTTCTCATTAACGGTAAATTCATAAACTGTCTCATCCAGAAGATATCCGGGAAGCGTTTCTACTTCCTGTATGCAGTAGGTTCCCTGCTTGATGTACTCTATCAGGATTTCCCCATTTTCGTCTGTTTGATAGATATCTTTTGAATTTTCTTCATCGGTTTCTCCGCCGGATTCTTTACTTTTCTCTTCATCCTCCGGCATCAGATCTTTATTCCATATATGGAACTTCACACCTTTCAAGATTTCATTCTTATCTTTTGTTTTTTTTGTAATAATTAATTTTGTAGGATTATTTTTAATCTCTAACTGTTCTTCTACAATTGATGTTTCCTGGTCCTTATACTCCAGTTTCACTTCATAATATTTTTCATCTTTTACATATCCGGGAAGTGTCTGTACTTCCTTTACTTCATATTTTCCAAGATACAGATCTTTTGACACTGCATTTCCTTCTGCATCTGTAATCACCGTATCAGCGACCACACCCTTTCCCAGACGTACCGTTCCATCCGGCGTCACAATATCTTCTGCAGCTATAACATGGAACACTACTCCATTCATATTTTTCCCATTACTGCTGTCCGTCTTATGAATCCTGATCCGCCCCATTGCATTATCATCTTCATACTCAACAATCAGCGGATGCTCCCAGTCTGCGTTTTCTGTTACTTTGAATTCTAAAATTTCTCCCTTCAGATATCCTTTCGGCGACTGTAGCTCTTCCAAGTAGTACGTACCATATTCTAATCGCTCCGGAAAAGTGAACTGACCATTCTCATCTGTCTTAAAAGTCTCATATACCTCTTTCTTTTTATCCAGGTAATCGTTCGTCATTACAACCGGGGTTTTATCTTTATCAAGAAGACGAAATTCCGTATCTTTTACCGGGATGACCAAACCTGTACTTTTATCTTTTTTCAAAATACTTGCCGGGCTTAAGATCAGATGATTCTCTTTATAGATTCCTGTCAACGTCACCTTGTTTTCTGAAATTGTTACCTCAAACGGTTCTACCGGAATTACATTTTTCGGACACTTGGTCTCTGTCACTGTATAGGTGTCATAGATCAAACTTCCATCTGGATGCCCTTCATCGGCCGTTGTTGCAAATCCATCTTTATCTGTCACGATCTTCTTTACCACTTTTCCTGTAGTATTTGAAGTAAAAGTAAATTCCACTCCGGCAAGCCCCTTCAGGGTTTCCTTCCTTTTATCCGAATTCACAATATATTTAACGATTTCTACGTCTCCCCTTATGATTTCTTCCGGACTTGTTAATTTATATTGAAACACCCTTGAATGACCGTCCACCGAACTGTCCGCGCTCACCTTATAAGTCTGTGAATCCACCACATATCCATTAGATGCTTTTGTCTCCTGTACCGTATAAATTCCAACCGGAAGTTCTTTCGATACCGCTTTTCCTTCTTTATCTGTAATGAGAGTATCTACAATTTGACCATCTGAATCTTTAACCGCATATTCAGCATTTTCCAGCGTGGCAGCTCCCTGCGGTTTTGCTTCCCCGGTGCTTCCGTCTACCTTGCTTAACTCTATCTGTACCTTCTGCGGTATTTCCGGAACAGTCGGAGCATTGTAGGTATGAACAACCTCTTCACTTCCTTCCCCCTTAATCTTCCGAACAAACACCTCCGGATTAATCATATATCCCACGGCTGCTTTAGTTTCCTGAATGGTAACGGTACCAAGCGGAAGATATGTAACCTCTTTATTATCCATATAAAACTCGTCTCCGGATACCTTATATTCTTCCTCCATTACCACTGTTCCATCTTCATCTGTTTTTAGTACCCATGTTTTTTCCGGATCTTTTCCCTGTTTTGCAGGATTGGTATCATAGTTTCCTTTATAATATTTCACCGTAAACTCGGCATCCGGTATTCCTTTTGTATCATCCTCAGCATCCTTCTTCTGCAGCAGAATTCCGACCGGATCATGCTGCGCCGTATCTGTCACATCTACCCGTGCCGTGGTTTCATCGTTTACTACGACAAGGTGAGATTCTAAATCGATGGAAAATCCTCTTGGATTCTCCAACTCCTTCAACCAATATGTGCCTTCTGCTATATTTTCCACTTTAGCATATCCATTCTTATCAGTCACAAGCGTTGCAACCGGAGATTCCCCATGACCATCCAGATACAGACCATATTTCGCGCCCGCAAGGGAATAACATGTATTATTGTCGGTAAGTGCGGGATCTGATGACTTCTTATGTAATTCTACAGATCCTTTTTTCTCCAGTTTATCTCCTGTTATGAAGTGACTTTTG
>DKYD01000008.1 GCA_002492335.1 Lachnospiraceae bacterium UBA7109 | reverse complement strand
TAAAGATATGCAGAAGCGTATAGCAGAGATCAAATCCAGTGAAAAGGTGGGAGTGAAATATATGCAGGCATGGGAAGAAAAAGTGCTTGGAGAAAAGCAGGCGAGAGAAGAGGGGAAAATAATAATGCTGATAGAAAATTATATAGAGTTTGGAAAGTCCACAGAAGAGATTATAAAGAGGCTGATGGAAAGATTCCGGATGTCCGAAAAAGAAGCGCAGGAATGTATTGCAGAATATGAGCGGGGAGAACATTAGACAGACTTTTGTAAATGGGGAGTGTCTGATTTAGTGGGAATATACAGAATGATACTGTATTTGTGGCGTTCTTTTTCACATACAGAAAGCTGCATACATATAATAAATCAGATATTTATTTGCAGGAGTGAATGAAAATGGATAACAGGCTGCCATATTATATGACTTATCCGATGCCGTTATTATATGATGATGACCGGATGAACCGGAGAGACTATGAATATATGAAAAGTATGTATCCGGAGACCGCAAAAAGACTAATTCCTTATGTAGAGGAGGAGTGTGATCGGCTGGAGTATGATGGAAGTATAATGTATGATGAGTATCCTGACAGACTTCAGCTTCGACTGATGTGCAGAAGAATTTATGAACGGGTAAAGGATCAGGAGGAACAGCCGGGAAAATGGCTGAGTGATCTGATCGAAGTAGTTGCATATCAGGAATTGTGTCGGAGACGATGTGAATATAGAAATTGCCGTCGGAGACTTTATTAGCATTGCTCACAGGGGAATAGACGAAAAAGTATATTTATGGTAAAATATAAACGAATATACGAAAAGGGGGAGTAGTATAGATGAGAAACATTGTGTTAATTGGTATGCCCGCAGTTGGGAAAAGTACTGTGGGTGTTGTTGTCGCCAAACGTATGGGTTATAAGTTTGTGGACACAGACCTGTTAATACAAGAAGCGGAAGGCAGGCTCCTGAAAGAAATTATTGCAGAAAAAGGAACAGAAGGATTTCTGGAAGTTGAAGACCGGATCAATGCACAGGTTGAAGCGGAGAATACGGTGATTGCGCCGGGCGGAAGTGTTGTTTATTGTGAAAATGCAATGAAACATTATAAAAAAATCGGAACGGTTGTATATTTGAAAATATCCTTTGAAACAATAAACAAGAGGCTGAGTAATGCAAAAAACCGTGGAGTTGTATTAAAGGAAGGGCAGACTTTGAAGGCTCTCTATGACGAAAGAGTTCGGCTGTTTGAAAAGTATGCAGATATAACTGTGTGTGAAGATGGGCTGGAGCTGGAAGAGACGATAGACAGCGTTATGGAGGCGTTGAACTGTTGATGAAATATAGTGCCCAGGGAAATAACAGTTCAGTCGCGCCCATTCGCAAAGGCCGCATGGGCTATGAGTGATAGCGAAGAAAATAACAGTTCAGTCGCGCCCATTCGCAAAGGCCGCATGGGCTATGAGTGATAGCGAAGAAGATAACAGTTCAGTCCATAGCTCCACTTGTGTGTTCATTCATGCAAGCATGATTCACACACTGCATGGGCTATGGCTGAACTGTTAACAGAATATTACGCACTTGTAAAAAATGTTTTACAAATAGAATATTTATGATATACTATGAATTGGCATATATGCCAGGGAGACGAAAAGGGAAGTATAAACAGGGAACTGAATGTGATAGCATAGAACAGTATTGAGGTGTAGTATGGAGCAATATATTATAAAAGGGGGGCATCCGCTTGTTGGGGAAGTTGAGATAGGCGGTGCGAAAAATGCAGCATTAGCGATTTTAGCGGCAGCGATTATGACAGATGAAACTGTTCGTATAGATAATATTCCGGATGTAAATGATATCAATGTATTGTTGGATGCAATCCAGGGGATTGGTGCATCCGTACATCGGATTGATCGTCATACAGTACAGATTAACGGAAGCAATGTTCAGGATTTGAGTATCGAGTATGATTATATTAAGAAAATCAGAGCGTCTTATTATCTGTTGGGCGCGTTGCTTGGAAAGTATAAGCATGCAGAGGTTGCGCTTCCGGGGGGATGTAATATCGGAAGCCGGCCGATTGACCAGCATCTGAAAGGTTTTCGTGCTCTGGGTGCGGATGTGGAGATTGAACACGGTAAGATTATTGCAGAGGCATCGAACCTCGTCGGGAAGCATATATATTTTGACGTTGTGAGCGTTGGGGCGACGATTAATGTTATGATGGCGGCTACGATGGCTGAAGGTCTTACGATTATGGAAAATGTGGCGAAAGAGCCGCATGTTGTTGACGTTGCCAATTTCCTGAATAGTATGGGTGCAAATATCAGAGGAGCCGGGACAGATGTAATTAAAATCCGTGGTGTCCGCAGACTGCACAAGACAGAGTATTCCGTTATCCCGGATCAGATTGAAGCGGGAACCTTTATGTTTGCGGCGGCGGCGACAAGAGGCGATGTTACGGTGATGAATGTAATTCCGAAGCATCTGGAAGCTACGATTGCAAAGCTTTTAGAAATTGGTTGTGAGGTTGAAGAGTTTGATGATGCGGTTCGTGTCGTATCGAAAGGAAACTTAAGGAGTACACACGTGAAGACGCTTCCTTATCCGGGATTCCCGACAGATATGCAGCCTCAGATCGGCGTGACGCTGGCTTTATGCTCAGGGACAAGTACGATTACAGAAAGTATTTTTGAAAATCGTTTTAAATATTTGGATGAGCTTGCAAGGATGGGCGCGAACATTAAGATAGACGGTAATTCTGCGACCATTGAGGGCGTTTCAAGATTGTCAGGGGCGAGGGTGAGCGCACCGGATCTCCGTGCGGGGGCGGCGCTCTGTATTGCAGGTCTTGCTACAGACGGTATTACAATTATAGATGATATTGTATATATTCAGAGAGGTTATGAGCGTTTTGAGGAGAAGCTTCGGGGAATCGGAGCGATTATGGAGCGTGTATCTACAGAAAAAGAGATTCAGAAGTTTAAACTGAAGGTAAGTTAAAAGAAGACGAATAGATATTGACTTCTTTTCTGTGTGGGTGTAGAGTATTTAGTGTTAAAGAAAATTTAATATCAGACTTTCTCTTATTCAGAGCAGTGGAGATACAAAGGATCTGTGAAGCTGCGGCAACCCCGTCAAGACGGAAGGTGCCAACCTGAGCGAGTGATCGAACAATAAGAGGATTGGTTATATGAAGATAAACAGTCCGCTTACAGCGGACTGTTTTTACGATTAAATGATACTGTCTGACCAGTCAGTGATTTGCAGGAGAAAGTCCGACAAATACGAAAGGAGAGCTTTATGGAAAAATTTTTATTTACTTCAGAATCAGTAACAGAGGGCCATCCGGATAAAATGTGCGACCAGATATCGGATGCGATTCTGGATGCACTTATGGAGCAGGATCCGATGAGCCGTGTGGCATGTGAGACATGTGCAACGACAGGTCTTGTACTTGTTATGGGTGAGATTACAACGAATGCTTATGTTGATATTCAGAAAACCGTGCGGGACACCATCCGCGAGATTGGTTATACAAGAGGAAAATATGGCTTTGACGCGGATACCTGCGGCGTAATCGTGGCGATCGACGAACAGTCTGCGGACATAGCCCTTGGCGTGGATAAAGCGCTGGAGGCAAAGGAAAACAAAATGTCAGAAGAGGAGCTTGCGGCAATTGGAGCAGGCGACCAGGGGATGATGTTCGGCTATGCATCTGATGAGACCCCGGAGCTTATGCCGTATCCGATTGCACTGGCACACAAGCTTGCGATGCGCTTGACGGAGGTTCGGAAGAACGGAACGCTTACGTATCTGAGACCAGATGGTAAGACCCAGGTTACGGTGGAATATGATGAGAAAGGAATTCCAAAGCGTCTGGATGCGGTGGTTCTTTCTACACAGCATGACCCGGAGGTTACACAGGAGCAGATTCATGAGGATATCAGGAAATATGTGTTTGACGCAGTGATTCCGGAGGGAATGGTTGACGAGAATACAAAATTCTTTATCAATCCGACCGGCCGGTTTGTAATTGGAGGCCCTCATGGGGACAGCGGACTTACCGGACGTAAGATTATCGTAGATACATACGGTGGGATGGCGCGTCACGGCGGTGGTGCATTCTCCGGAAAGGACTGTACGAAGGTAGATCGTTCGGCGGCTTATGCGGCGCGTTATGTGGCAAAAAATATTGTTGCGGCGGGACTTGCTAAAAAATGTGAGATCCAGCTTTCCTATGCAATCGGTGTTGCACATCCGACATCCATTATGGCGGATACCTTTGGTACCGGAAAGATTTCAGAGGAGAAGCTTGTAGAGATTATCCGTGAGAATTTTGATCTTCGCCCGGCGGGCATTATTAAGATGCTGGACCTTCGGAGACCGATTTATAAGCAGACTGCGTCTTATGGACATTTTGGACGCACGGATGTAGAACTTCCATGGGAGAAGACGGATAAAGTGGAAATATTGAAGTCTTATTTATAAAATTTTAATAAATGTTTATGGGCGCTTTCGTGTGAGGCGCCTGTTTTCATGTTATACTCTAATTCGGAGGATGCGTGTATGAAACTGAAGACAAGATTAATGATTGCATTTTTTACAATTTTACTGATTCCCATCATATTGTCAGCAATGGTAATTATGGTACTGGGACGATATCAGATAGGAGCTATAGAGAAAACATACGGGATCAGCGGAACGACGGTGGAAAGCTTGTCGAATCCGGTCAGGGTGATGGCGAGAGCTACAGAGAAATCTTACCATGAACTTGAGAAAATGATTTCGGAATCACCGGAAAAGATGGAAGACGCTACATGTCTGGATGAGTTTAACCAAAGGCTTGCAGAACAAAAAGCATATCTTCTTGTGCGGAAGGAGGATACGATCACATATATCGGGACAGCTTCCGGGGAAGCGGGGTATGTCATAAGACAGCTTCCGGATTATAGAGATTCAGACACAACGTCGGAGAATGGAATGTATCTGGGCGGGGAAGCCCAGTCGCTTGTAAAGCAGATTGATTTTAAATATCCGGGAGGACAGGAAGGCAGTGCATTTATTGTAACGAATGTCAGCGATGTTATTCCGGAGGTGGAAGATTTCTTTGTGGATATGCTTTTTTGTGTTGTTTTTGTTCTTGTCCTGACGGCATTTGGACTGATTTTCTGGATATATAGAAGCGTGATGGGACCGATTGGGAAAATGCAGACAGCTGCCAGAAATATGAAAGAAGGGAATCTTGATTTTGAGCTTCGTCCTGAGGCGGATGATGAGCTTGGACAGCTTAGTATGAGTCTGGAAGATATGCGGAAGAGGCTGAAGGACAATGCGGAAGAAAAGCTTGCTTTTGACAGGGAGAGTAAGGAGCTTATCAGCAATATTTCCCATGACCTTAAGACGCCGGTCACAACGATTAAGGGCTATGCGGAAGGAATTATGGACGGAGTGGCGGATACACCGGAAAAGGTGGAAAAATATGTCCGGACGATTTATAATAAAGCAAATGAGATGGATCTTCTTATCAATGAGCTTACGTTGTATTCAAAAATAGATACAAACAGGATTCCGTATAACTTTAGCATTTTATCTGTGAACGATTATTTTAATGATTGTTCAGAGGAGCTGTCGCTGGAGCTTGAGAGTAAGCATATTGAGTTTGGTTATTTTAATTATGTAGACGCCGGGGTACGGGTGATCGCAGATGCAGAGCAGATCCGGCGTGTTATCCATAATATTATCAATAATTCTGTGAAATATATGGATAAGCATAAAGGGAAAATTAATTTGCGTGTAAAGGATGTAGGAGATTTTGTCCAGGTGGAGCTTGAGGATAACGGAAGAGGAATTGCGTCCAAGGATCTGCCGAATATTTTTGACCGTTTTTACCGGACGGATGCATCAAGAAATTCTTCGAAAGGCGGAAGCGGTATCGGACTTTCAATCGTAAAGAAAATCATAGAAGAGCATGGGGGCAAGATATGGGCGACAAGCCGGGAAAATACAGGGACGACAATGTATTTTGTCCTTAGAAAATATCAGGAGGTGCCGGTGAATGAATAAGATATTGATTATTGAAGATGAAGAAGCGATTGCAGATCTTGAGAAGGATTATCTGGAGCTTTCAGGCTTTCAGGTAGAGGTGGCAAATGACGGGGAGACAGGGCTTGACAAGGCAATGGACGGAGAATACAATCTGCTTATCCTGGATCTGATGCTTCCGGGAGTCGACGGATTTGAGATATGCAAAAAAGTCCGGGAAGAGAAGAATACACCGATTATCATGGTGTCGGCGAAAAAGGATGATATTGACAAGATACGTGGACTCGGCCTGGGAGCGGATGATTATATGACCAAGCCCTTCAGTCCCAGTGAGCTTGTGGCGAGGGTAAAAGCACATCTTGCCAGATATGACCGGCTGACAGGAAGCGCTGTCAGCAAAAATAAGGTGATAGAAATACGCGGGCTTAAGATTGATACGACGGCGAGGAGAGTCTGGATCCGGGGAAAAGAAAAGACGTTTACGACAAAAGAATTTGATCTTCTTACTTTCCTCGCAAGCCATCCGAACCATGTATATACGAAGGAAGAGTTGTTCCGGGAGATATGGGATATGGAGTCCATCGGGGATATTGCGACGGTCACAGTACACATTAAGAAGATACGTGAGAAAGTGGAGATGGATACATCTAATCCGCAGTATATTGAGACGATATGGGGTGTTGGATACCGCTTTAAGGTGTAGCGATAAGGTAGATAAAGGACATTTAACTTAGAAAAGGTACCTGATAAATGAATGGTGAAATCACATGAAACATAGAAGAAAAAATATCAGATGGAATACGATGGGGATTCTGGCGGCAGGATTCCTTGGAGTCATTCTTCTGGGAGGAGTTCTGTTATGGCTTCCGGTATGCAATCAGCAGCCAATTACATTTATGGATGCACTTTTTACGTCGACGACTTCCGTGTGTGTGACGGGACTTGTCACGGTGGTTCCGGCAACACAGTTTACGCTGGTTGGTAAAATTGTTCTGCTTTTGCTGATTCAGATTGGCGGACTTGGAATTATCGGATGCGCGACATTTTTTTTCCTGATTCTCAGAAAGAAGATTACGGTAAGAGAACGTGTGCTGCTCCATGAGACTTACAATTCCGATTCCCTGGGTGGAATTGTGGGACTCGTGCGGAAGGTTATCTGGGGGACTTTTGTTGTGGAAGGTGCAGGCGCTGTCCTGTATGCGTTTCAATTTGTGCCGGAGTATGGAGTAATAAAGGGGATTGGCTATTCGATTTTTCATGCAGTTTCTGCATTTTGTAATGCGGGGATCGATATTTTAGGTGAGAATAGTTTTGCCGGATATGTGGATAATCCGGTCATTAATATTACAACTATGCTGCTTATTATTTTAAGTGGTATTGGATTTACGGTGTGGTATGATGTAATTGAAAACGGAAAGAGAATTTACCGGAAAGAGGTTCCGAAATCCTGGTGGTTTACGCGCCTCAGGCTTCATTCCAAGATTGCCATTGTGACGACATTTTTCCTGCTTGTGTTCGGTACGATCTGTTTTTTCTTCATGGAATATCAGAATCCGGATACGATAGGAAAGATGTCTTTCGGAGATAAAATACTGGCGTCCATGTTTCAGTCCGTGACAACGAGGACGGCGGGATTTTATACAGTGCCGCAGGCGGCGCTTCATGAAGAGTCCAAATTTTTAAGCTGTATCCTGATGTTTATCGGTGGTTCTCCCGGAGGAACAGCAGGCGGTGTGAAGACGACAACGATAGCGATGTTGATTTTATCCTGTATTACAGTAATTCGCGGAGGAAATGACACGGAATGTTTTGGGAGAAGAATTTCACACAGTGATTTCCGTACCGGATTTTCGGTAGTTGTGATTGCATTTTTAACATTTCTGACAGGAACTTTTTTGATTACAATTATAGAACCGGATCAGATTCCGCTGATTGATATTATGTTTGAAACAGCATCGTCGATGGGAACGGTCGGACTTACCGCGAATCTTACGCCAACGCTTACAAGAGCCAGCCAGGCTGTGATTATGGTACTTATGTATATGGGGCGTCTGGGACCGGTCTCATTGGCGCTTTTATTCGCAGGTAAGGCAAATCCAAGAGACAGAGTCCGGGTTCTGCCGGAAGAGAAGATTATGATAGGTTAAAGAAAGGGCATCGGTTATGAAAAAACAATATGCAGTATTTGGGCTGGGCAGTTTTGGACAGAGCGTGGCTGTTACGCTCCAGAATCTGGGGTGTGAAGTGATAGCTGTTGATAATGATATGGATATTATAGAAGAGATTGCGAATAAAGTATCTTATGCCATGAAGGCGGATTTTGGCGACCCGGAGGTGATCCGTTCCCTTGGAACGAGGAATATGGATGGCGTTGTGGTTGCAGTATCGGAAAATATGGAAGCCAGCGTGATGGCAACGATTGTGTCAAAAGAAATTGGCGTGCCGTATGTTCTTGCAAAAGCAAGAGATGAGCTGCATGCAAAAGTCCTGAAAAAAATTGGCGCAGACAGCGTTATTTTTCCGGAAGAAGAGATGGGAAAGAGGACGGCGAAACATCTGATGTCCGCAAATTTTGCAGACTGGATTTCTCTGTCATCGGAATATAGTATTATGGAGGTGGCGGTTCCGAAGAACTGGATCGGTAAATCTTTACAGCAGCTGGATATAAGACGAAATTATGGCATTAACGTTGTGGGGATTAAAGAAGATGAGAATGTAGATGTCAATCCGGATCCGGAAGAGCCTCTTCGTGAAAAAATGGTGGTGATTCTGGTAGGAGCGAATGAAATACTGGAAAGGCTGTGAAAAAATGATTACAAGTACAGCAAATGCAAAAGTAAAGTATCTTGTGAATCTCAGGAAAAAGAAAAAGTTAAGAGACGATGAGAAAATATTTATGACAGAGGGTATTCGTATGTTTCGTGAGATACCGGTACAGCGTCTGAGAGAGGTTTATGTGTCGGAAACATTTTTCAGAAACGAAAAGGATGTTATGAATCAGGTGCTTGGCGGGAGCGAGATTACTCCTGAGATATTGTCCGACCATGTATATACATATGTATCGGATACAAAGACGCCGCAGGGTGTTTTATGTCTTGTGGCAAGGGAAGAGTATGAATGGAGACGGATGCTGGAAGAACCGTGTCCGTTTCTGATGGTTTTGGATAATCTGCAGGATCCGGGCAATCTGGGAACGATCATCCGTACTGCAGAAGCAGCGGGGGTGACAGGGATTCTGCTCAGTCATGACAGCGTGGATATTTATAATCCAAAGACGATACGGTCCACAATGGGATCTGTCTATCGGATGCCGTTCTGTTACGTAGAGGATATTGCAGAAACGGTTGACAGGCTGAAAGATGCAGGAATTGTTGTCTATGCGGCTCATTTGGAGGGGCAGAACCCCTATGAAGAAGAGGATTACCGGAAGCCCTGTGCATTTCTTATCGGGAATGAGGGAAATGGTTTAAGGGACGCGGTGGCAGAGAAAGCGGATACGTACATCCGTATTCCGATGAAGGGGCAGGTAGAATCCCTGAATGCGGCAGTAGCTGCTTCTGTACTGATGTTTGAAACAGCAAGACAAAGAAGGTGTGAAATGTTTGATTTCCAGCGTAAAGTATAGTAATATGGATTTATGAAATACTATTCATGAAAAGAGAGGAGCATTATGCAGACAATTTATTGGTTAATCCTGTTTGTGATTTTACTGTTGATTGAAATCTTTACCATGGGGCTTACGACAATCTGGTTTGCGGCAGGTGCGCTTGTGGCTTTTCTGGCGGGTATTCTTGGCTTTGGAATGGCGGTACAGCTTGTCGTGTTTATCGTCGTTTCTACCGTGCTTTTGATTCTTACCAGACCGGTGGCGGTGAAATATTTCAACAAGGAATGTCAGAAGACGAATGCGGAGAGTCTGATCGGGCAGCAGGCGTTGGTGCTGGAGGATGTTGATACATTAAAGGCACAGGGAAGAGTAGAGGTCCGGGGCCAGGAATGGTCCGCGAAGACAGATGAACCGGATGGAAGAATTCCGAAGAATACGGTTGTGACGATCGAAGGAATTCAGGGTGTAAAGCTGATTGTAAAAGAGAAGGAGGAAAAGAATGTATAATTTAGGAGAAGTTATTGGTCAGATTTTGGGGATTGTTATTTTAGTGATTTTGATTCTGATTGCTATTTCCTGCGTAAGAATCGTAAGGCAGGCGCAGGCAGTAGTTATTGAAAGACTTGGAGGATACCGTGCTACCTGGGGAACCGGAATTCATTTTAAAGTTCCGATTATTGACCGTGTGGCGAGAAAGGTTGATTTGAAGGAGCAGGTTGTAGATTTTGCACCGCAGCCGGTCATCACAAAGGATAATGTTACAATGCGGATCGATACGGTTGTATTTTATCAGATTACAGATCCGAAGCTGTTTTGTTATGGCGTGGCAAATCCGATTATGGCGATTGAGAACTTAACTGCGACAACGCTTCGTAATATTATCGGTGATCTGGAGCTTGACCAGACACTTACTTCCAGAGAAACGATCAACACGAAGATGCGGGCGTCCCTTGATGTGGCAACAGATCCATGGGGAATTAAGGTAAATCGTGTAGAACTGAAAAATATTATTCCGCCTGCCGCAATCCAGGATGCAATGGAGAAGCAGATGAAAGCAGAGCGTGAACGCCGTGAGGCAATTCTTCGTGCAGAGGGTGAGAAGAAATCTACAATTCTTGTGGCAGAAGGTAATAAGGAATCTGCAATTCTGGATGCTGAGGCTGAAAAGCAGGCGGCAATCCTTCGTGCAGAGGCACAGAAGGAAGCGATGATCCGTCAGGCAGAAGGTGAGGCGGAAGCAATTCTTAAGGTACAGCAGGCGAATGCGGATGGTATCCGTTTCCTGAAGGAAGCCGGGGCTGATGAGGCAGTGCTGACGATGAAGAGTCTGGAAGCTTTTGAAAAGGCTGCTGACGGAAAGGCTACGAAGATTATTATCCCGTCTGAGATTCAGGGGATTGCAGGACTTGTAAAGAGTCTGGCAGAAATCGGTGCAGATGATAAGAAATCAGAGCAGTAAGGAGCATGACATGAATTTAAAAGGAAGAAGTTTTTTAACATTAAAAGATTACACGCCGGAGGAAATTATATATCTCCTTGATCTGGCGGCAAATTTAAAAGCAAAGAAAAAACAGGGAATTACGGGTGACAGCCTGAAGGGAAAGAATATTGCGCTTATTTTTGAAAAACCTTCTACGAGAACCCGTTGTGCATTTACTGTAGGAGCAGCAGATGAAGGAGGAAATCCGACTTATCTTTCCGGCAATGAGATTCAGCTGGGACATAAAGAGAGTATTGAAGATACGGCGCGTGTGCTTGGCAGAATGTTTGACGGGATTGAGTTCCGCGGATTCCGGCAGGATCATGTAGAAGCGCTTGCCAGATACAGCGGTGTTCCGGTCTGGAATGGATTGACAGACGAATATCATCCGACACAGATTCTTGCAGATCTTCTGACAATGCGTGAGCATTTTGGATATTTGAAAGGACTTAAGTTCGTGTATCTGGGTGATGGACGCAACAATATGGCAAACAGTCTGATGATTGGATGTTCGAAGGTGGGTGTTGACTTTGTGATTATTGCACCGGAGAGCCTGTGGCCGACAGAAGAGCTGATTCATCTGTGTGAAGAATATGCAAAAGAGTCCGGCTCTTCTATTACAGTGACAGATGATGTGGCTGCTGTGGAAAACGCAGACGTGTTGTATACGGATGTATGGGCATCCATGGGTGAGGAGGATAAGGCGGCAGAGAGAATAGCGATTTTGGCTCCTTATCAGGTCAATGCAGAGCTTATGGAAAGAACAGGAAAAGAAAGCACGATTTTCATGCATTGCCTTCCGGCCGTAAAGGGAAAAGAAGTAACGGAGGAAGTATTTGAGAGCGCGGCAAGTGTTGTATTTGATGAAGCAGAGAATCGTTTACATACGATTAAGGCAGTTATGGTGGCAACACTTGGAAATTAATAAGCAGTGAGAGGAAAGGGGAAGAACCCCGCAGAAAGAAATTGAAGACAGAAATCCTGAAATTACTGAAAGAGAGCAATGGTTATATTTCCGGGCAGCAGCTGTGCGACAGATTTCATGTTTCACGTACTGCAGTATGGAAAGCAATCGAACAATTAAAAAAAGAAGGATATGAGATTGAGGCGGTACGCAATAAGGGGTACCGCCTTGTTGAAAGCCCGGATATTATGACAAAGGCGGAGCTTGAGAGTGTAATAAATACCCGCTGGGCAGGAAAAGAGATTCTTTATTATGACGAGACAGATTCCACGAATATTCAGGCAAAATATGAAGGAGAAAAGGGTGCGGAGCACGGTACGCTTGTTGTGGCCGACAGGCAGACTGCCGGAAGAGGGCGCAGAGGACGTATGTGGGATTCACCGAGGGGAATCTGCATTTATATGACACTTCTTCTGCGGCCGGAGTTTTCTCCGGTCAAGGCTCCCATGCTGACGCTTGTCATGGCCTTAAGCGTAGCGGAGGCGGTTCGGGAGAATACAGGGATGGACGCCTGTATCAAATGGCCTAATGATATTGTGTTAAATAAAAAGAAGATTTGTGGAATTCTTACGGAAATGAGTACGGATATTGAGGGGATTAATTATGTGGTGACCGGGGCAGGTATTAATGTGAACCAGGACACATTTCCGGAAAACATCCGTGAAACTGCGACGTCTCTTCTGATTGAAGGGGGAGAGCGTATCAGGCGTTCCGGTCTGATTGCCTCTGTCATGGCACGATATGAAGAAAATTATCAGATATTTATGAAGACTGAGGATTTATCCGGGCTACGTGAAAAATATAATGGAATGCTTGTGAATTGCGGGAAAGAAGTGCGTGTTTTAGAACCTGGAAATGAATACTGTGCACATGCATTTGGAATTAATGATAAAGGAGAACTGGTGGTAGAAACTCTGGAAGGAGAAAGAAAGCAGATCTATGCGGGAGAAGTATCCGTAAGAGGTATCTATGGTTATGTTTAAATTAAAAATAAAGAAGAGTTATAGGGCATGATCTGAATGAAGCGAGGTGAAGAAATGTACGAAGGGCAGGTTGTACTTTGCGGTGCAAATTCATATGAGGAAAAATATTATCTGAATCCGGATTTTGAAGGCCTTCCGGGGCATATAAAAGATGAATTAAAGATCATGTGTGTGCTGTATGTAAATGACGTGGGAGGAATACTGACACTGGTTTATGAAGAAAATGGGGAATTGTGTTTTCAGGTTACAGCACAGGAGTTTGACCCGATGTTTGATGATATCGGGAGTCAGCTGAAGATCAAACAGCTGCAGCGTGAAAAGCAGGATCTGCTTCAGGCGCTTCAGCTATATTATAAGGTGTTTTTCCTGGGAGAGGAGGTAGAATAGAATGTTATTGGTGATTGATGTAGGAAATACGAATATTACGCTGGGAGTATTCCGGGGGGAGGAGCTGCTCGGAACGTTTCGTATGACAACCAAGCTTCCGCGAACCTCTGACGAATATGGGATTACGTTGAAAGAGCTGGTAGAGCGTCAGGGGATTCTAAGTACAGATATTGATGCGGTTATTGTTGCGTCTGTAGTGCCGGATGTCATGCATTCGCTTGGAAGTGCGATGATTAAGTATTTTGGAATTAAGCCAATGGTAGTGTCCGCGGGGATTAAGACCGGGATCCGTATTGTAACAGAGAATCCCAAGCAGGTGGGCGCAGACCGGATCGTGGATGCGGTTGCGGCATATACGATTCACGGTGGTCCGGTGATTGTTATTGATTACGGAACAGCGACGACTTATGATATTGTTGGAGCAGATGGAACCTTTGAAGCAGCGGTGATAGCGCCCGGAATCCGTACTTCGGCGCAGGCGATGTGGGGAGAGGCAGCTATGCTTCCGGCAGTTGAGATAAAGAAGCCGGAGTCTGTGCTGGCAAAAGAAACGATTGCGTCCATGCAGGCCGGTATTGTATATGGACAGATCGGACAGACAGAATATATTATCAATAAAATCCGGCATGAATCTGGATACGCCGATGCAAAAGTAGTGGCTACCGGAGGACTTGGCAAGATTATAGCAAGCGAGACGGATGTGATCGATGTGTATGATCCACAGCTTACATTGAAAGGTCTGCGGATTATTTACGAAAAAAACAAAAAAAGGACATCCTGAATTAAGAAACGTGGTGTACCCAAATGAATATAGGAAATGTAAAACTTGAAAATCCATATATACTGGCACCAATGGCAGGCGTTACCGACCTGCCGTTTCGTCTGTTATGCAAAGAACAGGGGGCAGGGCTTCTGTGTATGGAGATGATCAGTGCAAAAGCACTTCAATATAAGAATAAAAATACAAAGACGCTGTTGGCGATTCATCCGCAGGAATACCCTGTATCCCTGCAGTTATTCGGTTCTGACCCGAAAATCATCAGTGAACAGGCGAAGCGCATAGAGGAGCTGCCATTTCAGATTCTGGATATTAATATGGGATGTCCGGTTCCCAAGGTTGTAAAAAATGGGGAGGGATCTGCACTCATGAAGAACCCGAAACTGGCATATGATATTATATACGAGACTGTGAAAGCGATAAAAAAGCCTGTTACGGTGAAGATTCGTAAGGGGTTTGATGATGAACATGTCAATGCTGCAGAGATTGCAAAGGTTGCTGAGGAGGCCGGGGCTTCTGCGGTTGCTGTACATGGAAGAACAAGGGAGCAGTATTATTCCGGTAAGGCAGACTGGGATATTATCCGGCAGGTGAAGGAAGCGGTATCTATTCCGGTTATTGGAAATGGGGATGTAACATCTGCCCGAAAAGCAGCAGACATGCTGAAAGAAACTGGTTGTGACGGAGTGATGATCGGAAGAGGCGCACAGGGAAATCCATGGATATTTTCCGAACTAAATGTCTATGATAAGACAGGTAAGATACCGCCCAGACCAGGCAACGCCGAAGTGAAGCAGATGATGCTCCGTCATGCAAGACTCCAGTTGGAGTACAAGGGAGAGTATATCGGGATCCGTGAGATGAGAAAACACGTGGCCTGGTATACAAAGGGAATCAAAAATGCCGCAAAACTCCGGGCGGAAATCAATGCGGTGGAGTCCTACGGACAATTGAAAGAATTGTTGGAAAAACATTGACAATGAAGAATTGATTATGTATAATAATGAAATTGTGAAAGTAGACCCTCTGGACGGGCGTGCTTGCATGATGAGTTATATAAGAAAGGAAAGGAAAAGCACTATGGGAGCAAAAAAGAAATTACTTACGTATGCTGGACTGAAAGCACTTGAAGAGGAACTGGAACATTTAAAGGTAGTAAAACGTAAAGAAGTAGCAGGAAAGATTAAAGAAGCGAGAGAGCAGGGCGACTTGTCCGAGAACGCAGAGTATGATGCTGCAAAAGACGAGCAGAGAGATATTGAAGCGCGTATCGAAGAGCTGGAAGGAATTCTCAAGAATGCAGAAGTTGTCGTTGAGGATGAAGTTGACTTTGATAAAATAAACGTGGGGTGTACTGTAAAGGTATATGATATTACATTTGATGAGGAAATGGAATTTAAGCTTGTGGGATCTACAGAGGCGAACAGCCTGGAAGGAAAAATCTCAAATGAATCACCGGTCGGTCAGGCATTAATCGGTAAAAAGATAGATGATGTTGTTGATGTTGAAACACAGGCAGGTGTGATGCAGTATAAAGTACTGGACATCAGCCGTTCCATGTAATATTATTTTATAAAGCATTTATTCGAACCCCTCATCTGTGAGGGGTTCCGTTAACTAATACAAAGATAAGAAGGAGAGGGAGACAGTGGGCGAACAGCAGAAAAATGTACAGGAACCAGATCTGAATCAGTTGAGAAAGGTACGTCGCGAGAAGCTTGCGGATCTGCAGGCAAATGGGAAAAATCCTTTTGAGATTATGAAGTATGACGTGACATGTCATGCGATGGATGTGAAAGAGAATTATGAGGAGATGGAAGGAAAGCATGTAGCGCTGGCAGGTCGTATTATGCAGAAACGTGTAATGGGAAAGGCCTCTTTCTGTAACATCCTTGATCAGAGCGGAAATATCCAGTCTTATGTCGCAAGAGACGGCATTGGAGAAGAGGCTTATAAGGATTTTAAGAAAATGGATATTGGGGATATCGTAGGACTGGAAGGGGAAGTGTTTAAAACAAAAACCGGAGAAATTTCGATCCATGCTTCTGCTGTAAAGCTTTTATCTAAAAGCCTGCAGATTCTTCCAGAAAAATTCCATGGTCTTACAAATACAGATACCCGTTATCGTCAGAGATATGTGGATCTGATTATGAATCCGGAGGTCAGGGATACATTTATTAAGCGTTCCCGTATTATCAGTTCAATCAGAAGATATCTGGATGGCCAGGGATTTCTGGAGGTGGAAACGCCGATGCTTGTAAGCAATGCGGGAGGAGCTGCGGCGAGACCATTCGAGACACATTTTAATGCGTTGGGAGAGGACTTCAAACTTCGTATTTCTCTGGAGCTTTATCTGAAGCGTCTGATCGTAGGCGGACTGGAGAGAGTATATGAGATTGGCCGTGTATTCCGTAATGAAGGTCTGGATACGAGACATAATCCGGAATTTACGCTTATGGAATTGTATCAGGCATATACGGATTATAACGGAATGATGGATCTTACCGAGAATCTTTATCGTCATGTTGCAAAAGAAGTTCTTGGAACAACACAGATTGTATATAATGGTGTGGAAATGGATTTCGGCAAACCGTTTGAGAGAATCACAATGGTGGATGCGGTTAAGAAGTATGCCGGTGTTGACTGGAATGAGGTTGAGACACTTGAACAGGCAAGAGAGCTGGCGGACAAGCATCATATAGAATATGAAGACAGACATAAAAAGGGTGATATCTTAAGCCTGTTCTTCGAAGAATTTGCAGAAGAACATTTGATCCAGCCGACATTTGTTATGGATCATCCGATTGAAATTTCACCGCTTACGAAGAAGAAACCGGAAAATCCGGATTATGTAGAGCGTTTTGAGTTCTTTATAAATGGCTGGGAGATGGCAAATGCTTACTCTGAGTTGAATGACCCGATTGATCAGAGGGAGCGTTTCAAAGCGCAGGAAGAACAGCTGGCACAGGGCGATGAAGAAGCAAATACAACGGATGAAGATTTCCTGAATGCGCTCGAAATCGGTATGCCGCCGACAGGTGGTATCGGATTTGGTATTGACAGAATGTGTATGCTGCTTACCGGGGCGGCGGCGATAAGAGATGTGTTGTTGTTCCCGACGATGAAAAGTTTATCGTAAAAAATCCAGTGTTTATGCGGCTTCCGGGGTTTTCAGTTGACACATTGACACCAATCTGACACCAAACGGTGCAGAGGTTTGTACAAGGAAAAATGGAAGCGGTATAATAATCCAAATCAATTAAGAGTATCAGCAGGTTGAGTTTAAAATCTGTTGGTACTCTTTTTTGTTTTGCTCAAAATGGTGTTAAGAATGCGAGTTATTTTCTCTCTTCCAAATGGTGTTATAATTTGTCTGTGGCAGAAGGGAGGAATTTCATGAATGACGAACAACCGATTTGTCCAGTATGTGGTAAAACTTTGAAATATTATGACAGCGTTCCTAGAATTGTGCGGGCTAAAGGACGTCAGACTCGACAAGTTAAGATACAGCGTTTTCGCTGTCCTCATTGCGGAGGCATACATAGAAGCTTACCCGAGTATATTTTCCCATACAAGCAATACGAAAGCGAAATTATTAGAGGCGTGCTGGAGGGATTCATAACCTGCGAGACTCTGGGGTATGAAGATTATCCGTGTGAGATGACAATGCTGCGTTGGAAGTCTTCGCAGGAATTACAAATGCTCTTATGAAAGGATGGTATGATATTATGAAAATGACAAACGAACAAATTGATGAGTTAAATGAGCTTTTAGTAGATCATAGCGAAGTGCTTACAGCGTTTTATGACGAAGGAATTCGTTATGGATTAAAGCGTGGCGCTACACTTGTGATTGAGGGAGCCGCTTTAGCAGCATTGGTTTCTTGTGGAATTGAAGTAATTAAAACCAGAAGAAGAAAAGCAAAAGAAATTGAGTCCTAACAAGGGCTCTTTCTTTTTGCCAGAATACCACCGAGGTTGTTTTTACTATCACTTATTTTTAACCTAGAATAGCCAGTGAAAGGAGGGCAAACTTATGGGAACAACAATACGCCCGGAATTATCCGAAAAGAATCCCTACTGGCTTGAAAAACATCGGTACTATGAGTTGAAGCATTTCTGTCTTCAATATCCTATCTGGAGAAAGGCTTACTCATCCTTAGACGGTCTTTCTACTACTCGTCCGATGGATTTGGCAATGTTCGTAGCAACCAATACTTTGAGTGACCCAACTGCAAGATGTGCCATAGCAAAAGCGTTTTACTCAGAGCGAACGGATATGGTTCAGCGAGTTGCAAAGGAAACAGATTCTGTACTGGCGAGTTATATTTTAAAGGCTGTGACGGAGGGCTGGTCCTACGATATTCTTAAAGCTAGATTAGAAATTCCATGCTGCAAGGATACTTATTACGAATTGTACAGACGTTTTTTCTGGTTATTGAATAAGGAGCGAAAATGATATGAAGATAGTGGATAAGGCTGTAAAGAAGGTATATCGGTTCAACTGTCCAAATTGCCAGAGCCGGCTTGAGGCAGAGAGTCAGGAGCTGGTTGACATCGGCGGCAAGGTCAGTAAGTTCTTCTGTCCCGTTTGCAGAAAGGATCGGTACATAACGTGGTCTGACTTGCGGAAGAAGATTATTTATGAGGGCGAACGTCCGCAGTAATCGCAACTCCTGTTATGAAAGGAGAGTGATTTTAATGAATACATTAAGTATGTATGCAAGAGTATTTGATTCTAGCTGTATGAGCTGGGAGAAAGATCGGTGCTGGAATATGCTTTATCTAAAAGCGACACAAAATTACTTCAATGATGTTTTAAAAGCAAGAGGATACGTATTTCTCAGAGATATTTATGAGCATTTAGGTATTCCTGTTACAAAGGCATCTTTGGCAGTCGGTTGGGTGTATGACTTGAAAAATAGTTTTGCAGATAACTTTATCGACTTTAGCTTAGAGCCTACGGACGAAGGATCAGATATTCAAATGGATTTTAATGTGGACGGAGATATTACCAAATATTTCAAGGATTGAGCCAGCAATGGCTCTTTCTTTTTATCCTAGATTAGAAACAGTACGGAGGTTACGGGAAAACATGCTATTTTGATATTTGAAAAATTGCCCGGGAGGAAATTTCCGAAAAACTTTTTGAAAGGAGAAGGACGAAATGCAGACTATTATTTTCTTGGTGATTGGAATCGTGGTTGGCTGTATCTTATCAAGATTCATTCCAAAGAAGATTGTCGGTACGCTCAGGGTTGACCACTCTGATCCAGACAGCGGACCATATCTGTTTCTGGAGCTTACACATGGCGGTATGGAGACGATAAGAAAGAAAAAATATGTGTTGTTTGAGGTCAATCTTAAAAGTTATATTCCGCATGAATAACACACTCTTTTATGGAACCCGAAAATAGATTATTTGAAAGGAGAAACAAAATGGATGAAAACAGTATCAAAGATTTGTTAAGCGAGGAGATTGCTGAGGAGATTCAGGCTTTATCCACTTTGGAAGCGGGTAGCAAAGAAAAATCAACAGCGATTGAGGATCTAACGAAGCTTTACAAGCTGAGAATCGAGGAAAACAAGAGCGAATGGGAGGCTGACGAGAAGTATAATCGTCGCGTGATGGAAGACGAAGCCAACACGCGTGATGACGAACTGAAGCAAGTCCAGATTGCAGAACAGGTTAAGGATCGATATTTCAGACTCGGTATTGCTGCGGCAGAACTCATGATACCGTTGATGTTCTATGGTATCTGGATGAAAAAGGGATTTAAGTTTGAGGAGACCGGAACGTATACCTCGACAACATTCAGAGGTTTATTCAACCGTTTTAAACCGACGAAGAAATAAAAGTTAAAAGTTCCAAGACGGGAGGCGTGCGTAATGCATTGCCTCTTCGTTTTTCTCCGTGAAAATTACAGCCCCTATTGTGAGAGAATAAAGCTTTATCTCTTGAACTGAAGACACTGGTTTGTGTACAATATGTAT
>DKYD01000004.1:11696-14681 GCA_002492335.1 Lachnospiraceae bacterium UBA7109 | reverse complement strand
TAGTTACAGTTTCAATGCTCGTATTGGCTCAAATACATGTCCTCATTGTCACAAATCAATCGATTTGACACTTGATATGTAACTTCTTGGTCTCGGAAGCCAGTTCCTTCGTAAGAGAATTGGCTTCTTTTAATAGCTTTCTCAAACGTTTCAATTTTTTGATTGTTTTATCCACATCCGAAGAGTCCACCTTTATTCTTTTTACACTTACTTCATCCAATTTAATCACCACCTCTCTCAAGCCCAAATAAATAGTTTGCATCAATGCCATATTCTTTGATAACTCCGATTATTGATGCAATATCAGCCGCACGCATCAATCTTCGCCCGTTTAACATATCGCTAAACTGTTGACTGTTAAAACCTGCCTTTTCTGCTACACGAATATTTTTCAATCCTTTTTCAGCAATAATCCTCTTCGTTCCACTTGCAACCGGCTCGTTACATTCTGAAATATTCAACCTATCGCCCCCTATCCTGCTTTCTTTTCTTTGGCAAAAAATATTTCAACCACAAAATTCGCATTTTATGCGACATCGAGGTTAAAAAAAATATCGTTAACCTCTGTGTAAGACAATCCCAATTTCTCAGCTATAATTGTCGCTTCTTTTATAGAAATATTTTTCCCTTCTTCGTTCATTTTTCTGTACATTGTAGACTTATCGACATTTATTGCTTTTGCCATCTGTTCCATGCTAACTCCACATTCTACCATCTTTCCACGAAGTTTATTAATATTAACCATTTTATTTCCTCCTTTCAAAAATTCGCATTATATGCGACTAACTGTATACTATCATTGTTTCTTTTTAATGTCAACACCATTTTCGCATTTCATGCAACTTTTTCTTTTACTTTGTATTTATATGTTGCGTATTTGCGAATTTTATGGTATTATACCTTACATATAGGAGGTACATTTTATTATGACAATCGGAGCCAGAATAAATCATCGAAGGAATGAAATAGGATTAAGCGTTGAGCAGCTAGCTGAAGTTCTCGGAAAAAATAGAGCGACTGTTTACAGATATGAAAATGGAGATATTGAAAATTTACCAATTTCGATATTAGAACCTATTGCAAAGGCTCTGCGTACTACTCCCGCCTATCTTATGGGATATGAAGAAAACTTGAATAATAGTGCTGATTTTATTACTGAATTATTAAAAGACAACGAGCTTCTTAGTCACGTTCGTTCTCTTATGTCATTGAACAAAAACAAAAGGCAAAGTGTTTTTGATATAATCGACTTCCTTTCGAGCGAAAAGGGGCTTTAATAGCCCCAATTCTTCTTGAATGATTGAATGAGTTCGCATAAAAATTTTAATAATTTTTCACTGTTAATAGTATTGATTTGTTCTACCAATTGTTTTTTGTACTCTTCGTTACTCATATGTAATACCTCCGCTCATTACAATATTTGTTTATAATTTTCCCGTGCGAATATAACACCGCATCCAATTTATGACAAATATTTGTAATTATTTCCCTCTCTATATATTAAGACACATGAGTATTTGAAAACTGATGGGAAATCGGAGAATCGTCCCAGATATGGGACACTTATTTATAAGGAGAGTCTATCAGGTCAAAAATATGTACTTTCAGACCTTTAGCAAGAAGTTCTAAGGTATCTGCGGTCGGTGATACTTCGTCGTTCACAATCCGGTTAATCGTAGATTTTGATATTCCGGTTTTGGCTGATACCTGACGCACAGATAAATTTTTATCATACATGATTTTATCTAACAGTATTTTCATAATACATATATTGTACAGGAAGATGCTATTATAAATTACTGGTAAATACTGGTAACTGTATGCTACGCCATAGCATTAACATAAATACAAAAGAAAAGAGAGGAATACTATGAATTACAACGAATCAATAAAACAATTTTCGGAACGAGTAGCCATAATGAAAGAAACGGTTTCTACAGAAGAAGCAACAAAGATGTCTTTAATTGTTCCCCTGTTTCAGATTTTAGGATACGATGTATTTAATCCTAATGAATTTTGTCCTGAATACACAGCTGACGTAGGAATCAAAAAAGGAGAAAAGGTTGACTATGCCATTCTCGAAAACAGTCAACCAATTATTCTAATTGAGTGTAAGAGTTGTTCTGAACAATTAGATAAATACTCTTCTCAGTTATTTAGATATTTTGGAACTTCTACAGCTAAATTTGGAATACTTACAAATGGAGTTATTTATCGTTTTTATACCGACCTAGAAGAATCTAATAAAATGGATTTAGTTCCATTTTTAGAAGTAAATATGTTAAATCTCAAAGATTCCTCTATAAGTGAACTCAAAAAGTTTTGCAAAGATAATTTTGATAAGGATAAAATTTTTAGTACAGCAGAAGAACTGAAATACAGTACTTTAATCAAAGGAACGCTTTCCAAGGAATTCGAAACACCTTCTGAAAATTTTGTCCGCTTCATACTCTCCGATATTTATGATGGTCAGAAAAATCAGCGTGTAATAGAAAAATTTACTCCTGTTGTAAAACGTGCGTTTTCTTCTTTCGTAAATGAAATCGTAAACAGTAAAATTTCTTCCGCTCTTTCAGAAGATTCTTCCGATGATGCAATGGAAATTCCAGATGTAATCGAAACAGAAGAATCTGTTTCAAAAATCATCACAACAGAAGAAGAAATTGAAAGTTTTTATATAATACGTGGACTTCTTGCTGGAATTATTCCTGTTGAAGATGTTGTTCATAGAGACACAGAGAGTTATTTTGGAATTCTATACAAGAACAACAACCGGAAACCCATCTGCCGTTTAAACCTTGATACAAAAAACAAGCAACTTCTAATCCCGGATGAAAACAAAAAGTTTCAACGCATTTATATTGAATCCTTAAACGATATATATAAATATAAGCAACAACTAATGGAAGTTGTAAAAAGATATTTGTAATCCTATAAAATACAAAAAACCGCCCCTGCGCCAACAGGAACGGCTTTCATAGACTG
>DKYD01000004.1:0-11378 GCA_002492335.1 Lachnospiraceae bacterium UBA7109 | reverse complement strand
TTTACAAAGGAAGGTGTTATCATGTGGTGCGAAACACTGCCAAATGGAAAAGTAAAATTTGTAGAAAGGTACGAAGACCCTCTTACTGGAAAACTGCATCGTGTATCTGTTCTTATGGACAAAGATACAAGAAGCACACGCAAACAAGCTCAGACTGCCCTAAACGACAAGATAGAGAAGAAGTTACAGGAATTGTGCGCTCCAGTAAAAAAAGAAGATTTAAAACTATCAGAGCTTGTAGAACTGTATCGTAAAGACCAAAAGTCTACGGTAGCATTATCCACTTACCAACGTAATTATTTTGCAACAGAATCACTAATGAGAATCTTAGGCAAGAATACAATAGTAGATCGTATCACCGCAGGATATGCAAGGGAACGTCTGGCTGCGCAAAACGAAAAACCCGGGACAACAAATGAACGTATCACCCGGCTTAAAGCCCTTGTGCGGTGGGGCTATGAAAACGACTACATAGATGATATCCGCTGGATTGATAAAATAAAGAAATTCAAAGATGAAGAAAAAGCCCACAAACTAGAAGAAAAATATCTTGAGAGTAACGAGTTAAGAATTTTGCTTGACAGCATGACTATAGAAAAATGGCGCTTCCTTACTGAGTTTACCGCTCTCTCTGGACTTCGCATCGGGGAGGCTATTGCACTTAATACCTCTGACGTAGACTTAAAAAACAGGATTATAACTGTCAGCAAAACTTATGACCCGGTAAATAAAACTGTAGGCTCCCCTAAAACTGCCACTTCCAACCGGGAAGTATATATACAAGATGAGTTATTAACCCTGTGTAAAAAAATACTTCTCTTCATGAAAAAAGAACGCTTTGCAAGAGGGTATCAGTCTCAAATATTTATGAGCAATTCCAATGGTGATTATATGAATTACTATTCTTACAACAAATGCCTGCGGGAGAACGCTGAAAAACTATTTGGCAAATCAGTAACGACACATTTCATGCGGCATACCCACGTTGCGCTTATGGCGGAACAGGGCATCCAACTTGACATTATATCCCGGCGTCTTGGTCATGCCGACAGTAAAGTTACCCGTGATATCTATTTTCACGTGACTAAGAAAATGAAAGAGCGTGACAATGCTGCCATTGCAAATATACGCATCTTGCAGGAACAATAATAGGGGCAAAAAAGGGGCAAATTATTTCATAAAATAGTATAAAGTTTTTCTATTCAATGCCCGAAAACGTGCAATTTCAAGCATTTTTTTATTACATTTAATACCACAAAAGTCCCATCTTCCGCAGTTAACCAGAACAAGGAAACGCTGAAAGCGAAAGGCTTTCAGCGTTTTTTTGACCCATAGGGTATCTTATATCTGTCTTCTCCTGGTCTTTCTACAGGTAATGTCCTGACTGCCGAAACAGCCAGGACATTCACTTACTCCAAAATTATTATTTACTTTTCTTCTCCGTATTTTTCCAGAAATCTCCGAATAATGGTTGCGCACTCTGCACGGTTTGCGCTTCCCTGCGGATCAAGAAGAAGCTGTCCATTAATGGTCTTTCCTGTAATGATTCCCTCCGTTACTGCCCACTTCATGGCGTCTTTTGCAAATTCCTGTACGTCTCCCGCATCCGGGAAGCTGTTGTAATCTCCGTCCTCTTTCAATTCGTATCCCTTATACTCTTTTGCATAACGATACATCATCGTTGCCATCTGTGAACGGGTTACCGAATCATTTGGCCCAAAGAGATCTGTTCCCGTATATCCGGTTACAATCTTCTTATCTGCCGCCCACAAAACTGCATCCTTGAACCAGTCGGGTTCTGTTACGTCAGAGAACAAATCTGTATATTCCATTTCAGGCGTCTCATTCATCTTATGGAGTACTGCCGCAAACTGCGCTCTTACCAGCGTCTCTTCCGGTGCAAAGTGTGTTTCATCTTTACCGGTCATCGTTTTTTCAACATAATTATATGCAACCGCATCATAATACCATGCATCTTCCCCCACATCTACATATGGAAGTTTTATTATTGGCGGATACGGATCATCCGGCTTCTCTTCCAGCGCATCGAATGCATCTGCAAGTTTCTTCTCTGCTTCATCGACTGCCTTCTGTTCTACATTCTCATCTGCTAATACCTGCATCGCCGCATCCAGAGCTTTTTCATATGCCGCCCAGCTATCCTCCGTATATTTCTCTTTATCAGTATCTGGCACTGCATGATCTACTGCGGTTTGCAGTTTGCTCTTGTCTGCCTTATCAGGTTCTATTGGCTCCGGCTTCTCTTCCAACGCCTTCACTGCGTTTCCAAGAGCAGTCGCTGCATCATCTGCCATCTTCTGTGTTGCCGCTTCATTATCATTTACTTTTTTTGCATCTGCAAGCGCTGTCTGAACCGCATTCCAGGTATCAGCGGTGTATTTATCCTTATCCAGCTTCTCAGCATCTGCAATGGCTGTCTGAAGCGCTGTCTTATCCACCTCAGGATCAGGTGTTTCAGCAATCTTTGTTGCAGCAATCTTGTAGTTGTCAATATAACCCTGGAAATATTCCCCATTGTTCCAGTTTGCTTTACCTATCTGAAGAATACTGTTTTCTCCAAAAATATCTGTCAGGCTATAGGTACAAGGCAGCTTCTGTATTTCCACACCATCTATTGAGAGAATTGTTTCTGTTTCATTATACTGCACTTCTACGTGTGACCACTGATCATTTTTACCGGCAGTTGATATATTACCTTCTCCACGACCGTTCAGATAACGTTCCACCATAAGCGTTCCATTATTCTGTATAAGAATACCTGTATAGATCTCGCCATTGCCGATTGGCTGCCTGTCTGCACCCGGCGCCGCATAAAACGGCCATCCTGTAGTGCCATGCGCTGTCGGTTTCATATCAAATGATACCGTCATCGCCTGTACATTCGTCAGCAGGCTGCTTCCATCTTCCTTCGTTACATCTAAGAATTCACTGCCGTTTAAGTACAGAGCTTTTCTTCCATCTACTTCTCTTAACTCTCCTACAGGTTCTGCTGCCGCCTGACCACCTTTGAATCCGGTCTCTGCATCATCAAATGTAAAGTCAAGAAGAAGCTCCGATTTTCGCTCTAATGATTTCTGTGCGTCGGCAAGTGCTTTTACTGCTGCATCCACCTCATCCTGCGTTGCATCTGCATTTTCCATCACAGCCTCTGCCGCTGCTATCACATCCGCAATCTTTGCTGCCGCCCAGCTTTCTGCTGTATAATTATCTTCTTTTAATTCTTTCGCTGATGCAATCGCACTCTGGAGCGCCATCTTATCTGTAACCATTCCAGAAGTCGTCTTTTCAAAATTCTTATAATTTGTCAGAACTGTCGTGCCATTCTTCAGGAATGCACCGGAAGCATCCAACGCACGGATCTGTACCGTATTTGTCTTATTCTCTCCACTTCTGAGCATTGTGTCATTTACAGTAAGAACTGCACGCCCGCTCTGTACATCTGCTTCTCCTGCCCGGATACCATTTACATAAAATGCAATCTTCTTTGCATTACTATTCGTAACGGATGCTGTAACCTCTGTCTTGCCCTCTTCCGCATCTTTAATATTCTCTACCTGAAGTTCTCCGGAGCCTTTATATCTTCCAAGAGACGTCAGCAGATTATCTACAGATGTAAACTGCTTATCCATCCATGCCACACGGAGCTTAATAAAGTTCTTCATAGAATTCACTGCATCCGCGTATGTCTCACTCTGTGTATATTGTTTACTTCCGTCAGCAGCAATATTATATCCTGAATACTTATTATAAGTAGACGCCCATTTTGCATCATTTGCCTCCGAAGGTATGCGGTACTCTTCTGTAAGCTTATCAATCTTTCCGCCGTCTTTAATCATATCTTCAATGACCGTGCCGCGGATTTCCTGCCATTTTTCATAAGCAAGTGTCATAAAATACGGGTCGGAAGCCAGATATCTGTTCCAGTTTTCATACTGATAAGACTGCTCACAGAAGCTGTCCTGAGTTGTATGCCATCCGGTAATGACAGATGGACCCGTCATACTGTACATATTAATATTTCCCCAGCACCAGTCAAAATCCCATGCCGGTCCCATCGTAAGCTTACCATCCAGATCTTTATACATCAGTGTACTGTTCTTCATGCCATCCCAGTTCATAGAATATTCTACCAGATACCAGTTCTGAATCAGGGAATCGATGTCATACAGCTCACTGTAATGCATTTCCTCTCCATCATATTCTGCATAATAATCATCATCATGAATCGCATCCTCGAATGCCTGCAGATATGTCTTTACATAATTCATCATAGACGGGCTGGTCTTCGCATATTCCGGAGCTTCGAATATCATTGGATATCCATAGTCTGTACGGAACTTGGATATATTCTTGGAATCATCAATCCGGAAATCCATATCCAGGGCAAATCCGCCGGTAAACTCCGGTATCTCATCTGTATAGTAATCCGCAACCTTATAAGTTGTTCCTTTGAAGGTAACATTTCCTGTATCATACCAGCTAAAATCGAGTGTCATCTGCTCTTCCAGATCAGATGCATCTCCCTTGGATAAGCCTGCCCCATCTGCAATCGCTGCAGCAATGTCTTCTCCAAGTCCTTCCCAGTCAAAGACATTAATTCGCGTCTCATCGATTCTCTTATGCTCGCAAAGCTCGTAAAAGCCTACATATTCTCCATTCATAACAAGAATAACCGGCTTTGAATCCATGACACATGCCATTCCGATGTCCTCAGCAAATTCATACATCAGCTGATTTCGCATATTTGTATGGTCGATCATATTAGCAAGAAGAACCCAATGTTTATTCTTTCCCATACCAAGCACATCTGTCTTCTTATCAAGCTTAATCTTAAACGGCTTCTTTAATCCGTTCGCAAGAGAGTAATCCCACGTAGAATTTCCGCGTCCTTTAATCTCTGCTGCCCCATTATAAAGAACAGAGGATTTCGTATACTCATCATTTCCCTGCAGACGCAGATTGGAATCCTTATAATCTTTTGTTGTCACATCCCGTCCATCTTCCGTATCAATATAGACAACCGGAAGATCACTCATATACATGCTGACATTCCACTCCGCATTGCTGTAATTCTTTGCTTTTACAGTTACTTTAATAAACTTCTCCTTATCCGCTTCTGTCGGCGTATAGCTGTCACCTGTAATGCCTGCCAGCACTTTGTCGCCGACACTCCATGTATAAGTACATTGCAGATCCTCCGGTGCATTGGACATGACAACAGTAAGCTTCTGCCCCGGCTTTGCGTAACCCTGGTCAAATGCTGCTGTCACATTTGAAACCACTGTCACGTTAAATCTTCTTGATTTTCCATCAGAAGCAAAAGCAGTGAGTGTGACGGTTACTGATGACATAACGCCCTTCACTTTTGCTGCAGCGCCATCGATCTCAATTACAGACGGATTACTGCTCGTCCATGTAAGCGTCTTATCTCCAGCCGTAAGAGGCAGTTCAATATCCTGCGTAACCGAAGCTGCATTGTCCCCTTTTGCAAATCCGAGAGAAACTGACATCAGGCCAAGGTATTCGGACGCTCCGCCTTCCTTACACATAACCGGAAGCGGATAGGAGCCTTCGGATGCATACCATGCAGTCTCACTTAATCCGTCCGGAAGCACGCCTGACTTCAGTACGCTTTCATCCAGTTCTGTACTGGATACTGCTCTTCCCGTATCAAAAAGAAAATAAGAATTTGTCACACAGCTGCTGTCTACATTATAAGCAAAATTCGCAATTCCGGTTCCCAGGTCACCTTTATAGCTTGTTCTTCCGGTATTCACACATCCATTAATTGCTTTACAAGGTGTAACAGCAACTCTTCCAATGATACCGGAAGCATAATTATTATCTGTAGAACCACCTGCCAGTATCTGTGCTCCATTGTAAATATTTTTCACGGTAATGTTATTGTTTCCCATGCTTGCGTTTGTCCGGCATTCTCCGATCACTCCCGCTACACCAACCGTATCACTGCCATTATCAGCATTTACAATGACATTGCCATCTAATACCGCGATATTTTCAACCTCCGCATAACCATTCACTTCACCTGCCAATGTTCCTGCAGCTGTAAAGCCTCCATCCATATCCACGGTAATGCTTACATTTGCAAATGCCAGATTGCTTACCTTCGCATAATCTGCCGCATTGTCTGAAGCCACTACGCTGAACAGACCAATCTGCGCATAATCCGTCACCTGCTCTGACACATTGATCGTCAGGTTGGAAATCAAATGTCCCTGTCCGTCAAAGGTACCGGAAAACACATGATCTCCTGAAACTGTTCCCTTCACACCATGCGTGCCGCCGATTGGGATAAAGTCGATTCCACTCATATCCAGATCGTTTGTCAGTACATAATCCCCTGTCATTGGAAAAGCTGCATCTTGTCCGATTTTCGCAAGTTCCTCCGGTGTACTGATTTCAATTTTGCCGGCATCGGCCGCCTCCACTTCTGTCGCCTTCCCCAATGCGCCCGGAAATAACATTCCCACAAGCATAGTTAAGACACAGATAAGGCTCATCAACCGGCTTTTTAAACTCGTCTTTTTCATAAGACACCTCCTTAATAAAATTTTTATTATAACTTATAATTGTTACCATTTCTTATGGCACAGGGAAACAGCCATTACATGACTATTTCTCATACGCATTCCGAAACCGCTGAATAATAATTGCACACTCTGCACGCAGCGCATAACCCTGCGGGTCAATCTGTGTCTCATTATATTTCCCTGTAATGATTCCGCTTCCAACTGCCCATCTCATGGCTTCCTGCGCATATCCGGTTACCCTTGACGCATCTTCAAACCTGCTGTAATCTGTCTGGCAGCTCTTCGTATCATACCCCAGACTATTTGCATATCGGAACATCATAACCGCCATCTGCTCACGATTAATGTTGTCAGCAGGGCCAAAGTTTGTTGTTCCTGTATATCCGGTTACGATTTCCTTACTTGCCGCCCACAGAATTGCATCCGTATACCAGACTCCGGAAGCCACATCCGAAAAACGTGCCGTATATTCCATCTCCGGGGCTTTCTGCATACGGTGGAGAATCACTGCAAACTGTGCTCTTACAATATTTTCATAAGGTGCGAAATGGTCTTTGTCTTTGCCCATCATCAGCTCATTCTCATAACAGTACCCCACTGCATCATAGAACCATTTGTGATTTGCATTCCATTTTACAACATCTTTATATGGAAGCTCTGTAACCGTGGGATCCGGCAGCGTCTCTTCTTTTGTCCCACTCTTTTTCTTTAATTCCATCGCCCGCATCTTTGCCTTAAGCTCTTCTGTCGCCGCATCTGTCAGATTCTGATCCGCATCTGCATCCTTTATAACTGCTTCCGCCTGCCTGACTGCCTCCGTCAATCCTTCTTTCACTTCTTCTGTTACCCAGACATCATTCTTATCGATATCTTTTCCATCTGCACTGACCTTTGTCAGCTCTGCCTGCTTCTTCGCATTCTCCAGTTCGCTTTCCAGTGCTTTCTTATCTGCCGGTTTTACAACGGTAAGTGTTTTTTCATAATAAGCCTTTAACTGCTCCGCACTCATTGCCTCATCATAAACCTTCACCTCGTCGATCAATCCGTCAAAACTGGCGTCCCAGCTGTTTCCTCCCAGATAGAATCTCTGTGAAACAGAATTGAACGGATTCATTATCTCCGCAGACCTTGCCGCTTCCTGCCCGTTTATATATAAGATCGTTGTTCCCTTATCATATACATAAGTAAGCATACTCCACTCGCCAGTCTGAATTGCTGAAGGCGCTTCCAAATCATGCCATACATCTGCGATATCATCTCTGACACGAATTGCAGGAGTTTTGCTCACATTACTGCACGGCATAATCGTCATCCATCTGCCGTCTCCCTGTGTAAAGAAAGCTGCCGTATGGTCTGTCAAAGCATCCGGACGTACCCAGAGGTTGATTGTAAATGCTTCCGAATTTCCGGCATGCAGGATGTTGTTTTCCAGCCGGACAAGTCCGCCTGTATTATTTCCGATTTTTTTATTTCTCAATGCCTGCCCTGTAATTCCTTTTTCATACACATATTCTCCTGAACCAGGTGTAACCTTCCGATTATAAGCGGAAGAATCCCGCAGGTTCCCATTCATCTGAATATCTGCCTGGAGACTTCCCATATATGCCGGAACAGTGACACTGATAATCTTCTCAGCAGAATAACCTTCCATAGAAAAAGTCACTTTAAAATCAACAACCGTATCTTTTTCCGGTCTTGGCTGTATCAGTTTTCCTTCACTTGTAATCACATCCGGATTCAGAGACTCTACCTTTATGGTAACACCTTTATAGGAAATTTGCGGAAACGTAATATCATTTATGACTGTCTCTGGAAGTACGTACTTTTCAAAAGCTGTCTTTGCCACTGCTTCCACATCTACTCTTTTCCCCCAGATTCCAAGTCCGCTCCTCTTCTCTGTCAGACCCTTATCCGGAGTCTCTGCCGCTTCGGAAAGTCCGGTAAACACAAGACACTGCGTCCAGTTCTCCCAGTCCCATGCAGCCGAAACAGTCACCTCATAAACGATATCACCAAGCTTCAGCTGTAATGTATGATCCCCGGTCTGAATCCAGGTACCCTCATACGCCCCACTGATGGTATGGTCTTCTTTTAGTTCAATAACCTCATTGCCCCGTTTTACTGCACTGATCGGGTTTACAGACAAATCCTCCCTCAGCATTTCAACAATCTGATAAGCTCCCGGTATACATCTGGTCGGTATCGTCTGCTCTTTCTCACCCTCCACATACAATTCCGGAGACACTACCGGCCAACCGTCTTCCGTCCAGTAAAGCTTCCGTATATTCAGTCTCGTGCCTCCCCCTGCAATCGTTTCCAGTCTGGCATTGTGGGACAGGAAATATTCATTTGTATCAGGGTTATACAGAAATGCACTGTGTGCAGTACTGTACCATCCATTATCCGGTTCAAAATAATATGGGGAAGTAATTTTCGTACCAATCTGCATAGCCTGGTCGTTGTTATAACCGCTATTATCCATTGGAAGACCATTATAATCATAATATGGCCCCTCTACATTTCTTGAACGCCCGATTCTCACATTATATGTATGGTCCAGACTTCCATAGGATACATTCAGATAATAGTAGTCTGTATCCGGATTATACAAAATGGTTGGTCCCTCAATACTGTTTCCATAAGAACTGCGGTAGACAATTCTCTTACCTGGCAATTCATCTGGATTCTTCGGCATACAAGTCGCAGGATCCAGCTCAAAAATGAAGATTCCGCCAAAGAAGGAGCCGAACGTCATCCATAACTTCCCATCTTTATCATAGAAAACAGAAGGATCTATCGCATTATGAACCTTTCCGTCCCCGTCCTTTGATACAACCGTATCTCCAGCCTGTACAAATTCACCTTTTGGAGAATTGGAAAGCCAAAGGCGTATCTGGGAATTTCTCGTTCCAAAGTCCGAATGAGAATCCCAAAGTGCATAGGTATATGTTTCCCCTTCAAATTCGATTGGTTCTCTTAACTTAATAATACACGGCGCCCATGCACTGCCGCCCCGGTTCGTCTCTTCTTTCGTCCAATGTACCAGATCCTTACTGGAGCGGATTTCACTGGAGTTTGTGAAATAACAATACCATGTCTTTGTCTCCTGCTCGTAATAAAACTCTGTATCGTGTACATATCCCGTATTCTGTTTGTAATCCTCATAGTTTTCAAAGCCTTCCGGGGCTTCCGGGTATGCCGGCTCCTCTCCTTCAATCTCCACATGACTGCCCAGATCCACTGCGGACGGATGTACCGGTTCTTTCGCATATGCACTCATAGACACGGGTGAGACCAACATGGATGCAATCAGAATACCAATGCAAATTTTTTTCATAATACCCTCCTTCTATTTTTTTGATTTTCAGAATTTTCAACACACTTTTAAATATTATACATCATATTCTAACAAAATCCAATTGATATTTTCTATATTATGAAAGGGGACAGACACTGTTTTAAGCATCTGTCCCTTTTTATTTCTGTTTTCTATTGCACTCTTTACAATAACTAAAATCTTAAGCCTTTCCGTTACTTCCAAGAACGTTAACAATCTTATGAGCAACCATATCCTTAACAGCCTGACGAGCCGGTTTCAGATACTGACGTGGGTCAAAGTGATCCGGATGCTCTGCAAGATACTGACGGATGGTTCCTGTCATTGCAAGACGGATATCGGAGTCGATATTAATCTTACATACAGCAAGTTTTGCAGCCTCACGAAGCTGGTCTTCCGGAATACCGATAGCATCCGGCATATTTCCGCCATTCTCATTGATCATCTTTACGAAATCCTGCGGTACAGAAGAAGATCCGTGAAGAACGATCGGGAATCCAGGTAATTTCTCAATTACGCCGTGAAGAACGTCAAAACGAAGCGGCGGCGGTACGAGAATTCCTTTTTCATTTCTTGTACACTGAGCTGCTGTAAACTTGTATGCACCATGAGATGTTCCGATTGCAATAGCAAGAGAATCACAGCCTGTCTTATCAACAAACTCTTCTACTTCTTCCGGACGTGTATAGCTCTCATGTCCAGACTCAACAACAACTTCATCCTCAACACCTGCAAGTGTTCCAAGTTCGGCCTCAACTACTACACCATGTGCATGAGCATATTCTACAACCTTTTTTGTAATCTCGATATTTTCCTCAAACGGCTTTGAAGAAGCGTCGATCATAACAGATGTAAATCCGCCGTCAATACAGCTCTTGCATGTTTCAAAGCTGTCACCGTGATCTAAGTGAAGAGCAATCGGGATATCCGGATTCTCAGCAACAGCTGCCTCTACTAATTTTACAAGATATGTGTGGTTCGCATATGCACGTGCTCCTTTAGAAACCTGAAGGATTACAGGACTCTTTAATTCGCCTGCTGCTTCTGTAATACCCTGAACGATTTCCATGTTGTTTACATTAAATGCTCCAACAGCATAGCCGCCATCATATGCTTTTGCAAACATTTCTTTTGTTGTTACTAATGCCATAATGTGCCTCCTTATTATTTTAATCCTAACTCATTCTATCATCTTTTAGTGAGTATTTCCACTGTTTTTATTGAATTTTTTCTTTATATTTATCCATGAATCTTTGAATAATAATCGCACATTCTGCTCTTGATGCATTTCCCAGAGGATCCAGTCTCATTCCATTATCTTTTCCGGTAATAATTCCGGTTCCTACTGCCCACTTCATTGCTTTCTTCGCATAATCATCTACCAATGCTGCATCTGCGAAATTGTCAAAGTCTGCACTGTCGGATACATCATACTGCTTGAGGTTCTTTGCATACCGGTACATCATCAC
>DKYD01000048.1 GCA_002492335.1 Lachnospiraceae bacterium UBA7109 | reverse complement strand
TGAATCCAGTCCGCCGGGATTATGTCCGGTGGACATGGCGAGGGCATTTTTGGAATTGTGTCATGCACAGACATGTGGAAAATGCGTGCCATGTCGTGTAGGTCTTGGACAGTTGAATAATCTTATCAAAGATGTATTGGATGGAAAGGCTACAATGGAGACGCTGGACATTATGGAGGATACGGCGCTTTCGATTATGGAGACAGCGGACTGTGCCATCGGTTACGAGGCGGCTCACATGGTGTACAAGGGACTCATCGGATATCGTGATGATTATATTGAGCATATTGAGCGGGGACGATGTACCTGTACATACAGTCAGCCGGTACCTTGCGTATCTTTGTGTCCGGCACATGTAGATATTCCGGGATATATTGCTTTAGTTGGAGAGGGAAGATACGCAGATGCGATCCGGCTGCTTCGGAAAGATAATCCATTTCCGACGACATGTGGATTTATTTGTGAACATCCCTGTGAGGCCAGATGTCGTAGAAATATGATGGACGACTCAGTAAATATCAGAGGACTTAAGAGGGTAGCGGCAGATTTTGCAGGAGAAGTAGACCCGCCGGCATGTGCACCGAGTACGGGTAAGAAAGTGGCGGTGCTGGGCGGTGGTCCTTGTGGTCTGAGTGCGGCATATTATCTTCAGTTAATGGGCCATCAGACAACCGTATATGAAATGCTGCCACAGTTAGGAGGAATGCTCCGGTATGGAATTCCGAACTACAGACTTCCAAAGAACAGACTTGATGATGACATTAACAGTATTCTGAAGACTGGCGTTGAAGTAAAATATAATGTAAAAGTTGGACGTGATATTACGATTCAGGAGCTTCAGAAGGAATACGATGCAGTTCTTATTTCTGTAGGAGCAAGTACAGATAAGAAGCTCGGTCTTGAGGGAGAAGATGCGGAAGGTGTAATTCCGGCAGTAGAGTTCCTGAGAGATGTAGGAATGAATAAGGGACTTGATCTGACCGGAAAAGAAGTGGCTGTAATTGGCGGCGGAAATGTTTCTATGGACGCTGTTCGGACTGCAAAGCGTCTTGGAGCGAAGAAGGTAAGTATTGTATACCGCAGAAGAACAGCAGATATGACAGCTCTTTTTGATGAAATAGAAGGTGCGGTTGCAGAAGGAATAGAGATGCAGACATTGAAAGCGCCGAAGTCAATCGTCGTTGATGAAAACAATCATATTAAAGGTATCTATGTAACGCCGCAAATGGTAAGCGCAATCAAAGACGGACGTGCCAGCATCAAGGCAACAGGTGCGGAGGATATTTACATACCGTGTGATGTGCTGATCGTGGCTATTGGACAGAATATTGAGACAAAGCATTTTGAAGACGCAGGTGTTCCGGTTAAATGGGGAAAGATTGTAACAACCAGCAGCGGTGCATTTGAAGATATGCCGGGCGTATTTGCCGGAGGAGACAGCGCCAGTGGTCCGGCTACAGTAATTAAAGCGATTGCGGCAGCCAAGGTGGTTGCGGCAAATATCGATGAATATCTGGGATATCATCATATTATCAGTTGTGATGTAGAGGTTCCGGAGCCGAATCTGGATGACCGTACGCCTTGCGGAAGGGTCAACCTTACAGAACGCGAGGCTTGCGAGAGAGTCTGTGATTTCGAAGGGGTAGAGAATTGTATGACCGAGAAGGAAGCAAAACAGGAAGCAAGCCGCTGCCTGCGCTGTGACCATTTTGGATATGGAATATTTAAAGGAGGCAGAGAAAAATTATGGTAAATCTTACAATTGATGGGAAACAGATTTCTGTAAAAGAAAGTACCACAATCATGGAAGCTGCCGATATGAATGGAATTACAATTCCGAGCCTTTGTTATTTAAAGGGGATTAATGAGATTGCAGCCTGTCGTGTATGTGTTGTTGAGTTAGAGGGAAAAGAGAAATTGATTACAGCATGCAACAATGTTGTAGAGGAAGGCATGGTCATTTATACGAACAGTCCAAAGGTAAGAAAACACAGAAGAAATACAGTAGAATTGATTCTGTCCCAGCATGATTGTCTTTGCGTAACCTGTCCGAGAAGTGGTAACTGTAGTCTGCAGAAGATTGCGAATGATCTGGATATCCTGGAGATTCCGTTTAAACAGGAATTAGAATATCAGCCATGGAATAAGAATTTCCCGCTTATCCGTGATTCTGCGAAATGTATTAAGTGTATGCGTTGTATACAGGTCTGTGACAAAGTTCAGGGACTTAATATATGGGATCTGGAAGGAACCGGCTCACGTACGACTGTAAATGTAACAGGACACAGGGTAATTGAAGAGTCTGACTGTTCTCTTTGCGGACAGTGTATTACGCATTGCCCGGTTGGCGCACTTCATGAGAGAAGCGATACAGGAAAGGTATGGAAGGCGATCGCTGATCCGGATAAGATTGTGGTTGCTCAGGTAGCTCCTGCGGTACGTGCAGCATGGGGAGAGCAGCTTGGACTGGCGCCGGAAGAGGCAACCATCGGAAAAATTATGGACGCCCTGAAGAGAATGGGTGTAGATTATGTATTTGATACAGTATTTTCTGCGGATCTTACAATTATGGAAGAAGGAAATGAATTTGTGCAGAGATTTACATCCGGCGAGTTGAAAGATCGTCCGATGTTTACATCCTGTTGTCCGGGCTGGGTTCGTTTTGTTAAGAGTCAGTTCCCTCATCTGGTGAAATATTTATCAACAGCGAAATCACCGCAGCAGATGTTCGGAGCGGCGATGAAGACATATTTTGCCCAGAAGCTTGGTGTTAGCCCGGATAAGATTTTTACGGTATCAGTCATGCCATGTGTGGCAAAGAAGGCAGAAAGTGAAATGGAGCTCTTCTATGAAGAGTATGCAGGACGCGATATTGACGTTGTAGTAACAACGAGAGAGCTTGTTAAGATGATCCGTTCCTCCCATATCCGGCCGGAAACATTGGTTGACATTGAAAGTGACAGGCCGATGCATGAAGGAACCGGAGCCGGTGTAATCTTTGGCGTTACCGGAGGTGTTATGGAGGCGGCGCTTCGAAGCGCATACTTTATTATTAAGGGAGAGAATCCTCCGGCAGATGCTTTCAAGGCAGTTAGAAGCCAGGGATTTAACGCGAATAATGGAGTGCAGGAGGCTGAATTCGCAATTGATGATATTACGGTAAGGACAGCGGTAGTAAGCGGACTTGGCAACACAAGAGCACTTCTTGAAAAAATAGATGCAGGTGAAGTGCATTATGATTTTGTAGAAGTTATGGCATGTCCGGGCGGATGTGTCGGCGGCGGCGGACAGCCGATTCATGATGGAGAAGAGCTTGCATTTGAAAGAGGAAAGAATCTGTATTATCTTGATGAGAATTATGAGATTCGCTTCTCGCATGAGAATCCGGATATTCTTAAGATGTATGAAGAATTCTTTGAGAAACCGGTATCACATAAAGCACATATGCTGTTACATACGGATCATTTTAAAAAATAATATTTTTATATTAGAACAAGCCGGCGGAATGAACCGTCCGGCTTGTTTGGTTTTTATTTTAGAAAAATACATTTCCACCTACATTTACACCGGATACCCCTCTTTGCTCGGCATACCATGCGGCGTAGAAGAAATAACATCCGCTGACAGCAGAATGTCTTGTCCCGCTTAGCAGCGCCTGTGCAGCGGCATATGCTGAAGCGGAAGGTCCCCGGGAAAGTACTTTATTAAGAACACCGCTTCCGGCAGGATAAAATTGTCCTTTCTGGTAGATGACGCCGGAAATAGTATTCGGAAAGCGGGAGCTTGCCACACGGTTCATAATGACTGTTCCGACAGCCAGCATACCTTCATAGCTTGCGCCGCATTCACATTCCAGTACAGCGGCTAAAAGCGCTGTGTCGCTGGGGCTGGCAACAAATTTGTCCGGAGTTTCCACTGCACCGCCAGGCGTCGGCTGTGTATTTCCCACAGGTCCGGAAATGTTATTATTTTGTGCGTTCTTTAACGCTGCCTCGGCAGCTTTTGCTTTTTCCAGCTGTTCCTTATAATTTGCAAGTTCTCCTGAGGTAGAAGAAATTTTTGAATTTAAAGCACTCTGTTTTTCAGTTAACTGTTCTTGTAGAGAAGATAGTTCTGTTTGTCTGCTTTCAAGCTCAGACTGTTTTTCTTCTACATCAATGCGGACTGCTTTCAGTTCGTCCAGCATTTCCCGGTCATATTCACTAATCGTTGTTACATATTCTGCTTTGTTCAAAAAGTCTGCCATGCTGTCGGAGGAAAATAAGATGTTAAGAAGGGATACGTTCCCGCCTTCATACATAAATTTTATCCGGTCTTTCATGGAATCATATTGTGCATTTTCATTTAATGTTGCTGCAGCGAGATCAAGCTTTGCCGTCTCTACTTCAGCCGCCATGGATTCTATTTGTGAGGAGATATCTCCTAACTCCTGGCTGAGTGATGTAAGTTCGCTATTAAGGTCAGATAATTCATTTTGTAATGCAGAGGTCTTGTTTTCCAGTTCATCTGATGTGGGAGCAGCATAGATAGAAGTGCTTACCGAAGTAACTGTTACGGTACATAAAATACTTAATGCCGCTTGTACTACATGTCTCTTTTTACTACTTATCATATATTTTTCCTTTCTTTTTTTAGCGAGTGCTTTTCTATTATACAACAAATTGATTTATAAAGCAAATTTTGTTAGAATAGAATATAGTATAAATGAAAAGAAGGGAATACGGTACATATGAAAAAGGTGAAAATGATTGGCTTTGATTTGGATGGGACACTTCTTACAACCGAAAAGAAGCTGACTGTACATACCAGGGAGGTACTTCTCGAAGCTGTCCGGAGAGGAATTGAGATTCTTCCGGCAACCGGAAGACCGCTGTCAGGACTTCCGGCTGAGATCCGGACATTTCCGGGGGTTCGTTATGCAGTGACTTCGAACGGGGCGAGAATTGTGGAGGCGGAGAGTCAGAAGACGCTTTATGCAAAATTGATGCCGCCGGATAAAGCAAGAGAGCTTATGAAGATTTTCAGCGAATATGATACGATGCGGGAAATTTATTATGATGGAACGGGATATTCAGATACGGAAAAGATGAACAATATCCGGCATTATGTATCGGATCCTGCAATGATAAATTATATTCTGAACAGCAGGGTTGCGATTGCGGATATTGATGAAAAGTTCCGCCGGGAAAACCGGTCCGTAGATAAGGTGCATGCATTGTTTGCAAATCTGAAAGAGCGGGAGGAAGCGCTGGAAAGAGTGAAAAAGATACCGGGAGTAGAGGTGACCGGGGCGTTGGTGAATAATATCGAGGTAAATGCCGAAGGGGTAAATAAAGGAGAGGCGCTTCTTCGCCTCGGTGAGAAGCTTGGAATCGGCCGGGAAGAAATTGCTGCCTTCGGGGACGGAGCCAATGACAGGACGATGCTTCAGGCGGTTGGAGTGGGAGTGGCTATGGCCAATGCGATTCCGAAAGTAAAAGAGGCGGCAAATTACATGACAGTGTCCAACGATGAAGAAGGAGTGGCGACATTTATAGAACGTTACATATTAGCATAGCAGCACGGGAAAGGGAACAGTTCAGACAGGTGTCTGTACACCTGTTGCTCAGAACATGAAAGGAGTATAGGATGTTAGATGCATTAAAGGTAATTATATTAGGAATCGTAGAAGGGATTACAGAGTGGCTTCCGGTGAGCAGTACGGGACATCTGATTCTTGTCGGAGATCTGTTAAAACCGAACATGAGTGATGCATTTATGGAGATGTTTAATGTTGTGATCCAGCTTGGTGCGATTATGGCAGTTGTTGTTATTTATTTTCATAAATTAAATCCATTTTCACCAAAGAAAACACAGAAGCAGAAGCTGCTTACCTGGCAGATGTGGATCAAGGTTTTAATCGCGTCTGTTCCTGCGGCAGTAATCGGACTCTTATTTGATGATTTTATCGACCGGGTATTTTTTAAACCAATGGTGGTTGCAGTGATGCTGATCGTCTATGGCGTTCTTTTTATTGTCGTTGAAAACAGAAACAAAGGGAAAGTACCGGAGGTCAGGAAGATATCGGAGCTTACCATACCGATGCTCCTGTGGATCGGTTTTTTCCAGATGCTGTCTATGATACCGGGTACGTCCCGTTCCGGTGCAACAATTGTCAGCGCGCTGCTCATCGGGGTGTCCAGAGGAGTGGCGGCAGAGTTTACATTCTTCCTTGCCATACCGGTTATGTTCGGTGCAAGTTTTCTGAAATTATTTAAATTTGGATTTCATTTTACAGGGGCAGAATTTGGGTATCTGATGCTGGGATGTGTAGTTTCGTTTGGACTTTCCATTGTGGCAATCAAATTCCTGATGAATTATATTAAGAAAAATGATTTTAAAATATTCGGATATTACCGGATCGTACTGGGAGCTTTGATTGTGGTCGTAACGGTTGTGCAGATGCTTTTTGCATAAAATGAATGAAAGTGGGTTTTCGGCAAAATATGTTGAAAACCCACTTGTTTTTTGTATAAAACATGGTAGAATATAAATGATATTTGCATGATTATACTTTATTTACATATGTCAGGCAGATAGAATAAAAAAGTGGAGGAAATGAAAATGAAGATGAAGAAGTTATTGAGCGCTGCACTGGTTGCTGCATGTGTATTTTCATTAGCTGCATGTGGCGGCAAGGATGAGTCAAAGAAAGTGGAAGTTACAAAAGCAGAGGATCTTGCTTCTCTGACAATTGGCGTGCAGCAGGGAACAACCGGTGATCTGAACTGTTCAGATATTGTAGAGAAGGATGACCAGATGAAGCGTTATCCAAAGGGGGCTGCTGCGGTACAGGCATTAGAGGCCGGAAAAATTGATTGTGTTGTAATTGATGCACAGCCGGCTGCAAAGTTTGTAGAGAAGAGCGATGATCTGAAGATTATCGAAGGTATTTTTGATGATGAGCAGTATGCGATTTGTGTAAAAAAAGGAAATACAGAGCTGCTTGATGATATGAACAAAGCGCTTGGCGAATTGAAAGATGAAGGAATACTTGATAAGATTATCGCGAACTATATTGGCGATGATATTGGAAGTTTTCAGTATGAAAGCCCGGAAGATGCAGAGTATCCGAATGGAAAACTGGTTATGGCTACCAATGCAGAGTTTGAGCCTTATGAGTATCATGAAGGCGATGATATCGTTGGTATTGATGTAGATATTGCACGTGCGATCTGTGATAAAATGGGTTATGAACTGAAAGTTGAAGACATGGAGTTTGATTCCATTCTTCCGGCAGTTGAAGCAGGAAAAGCTGACTTTGGAGCAGCCGGAATGACAGTTACAGATGAAAGAAAAGAAAACGCAGACTTTACAGACACTTACGCAAATGCAACGCAGGTTGTTATTGTTAAGAAGTAGGAGAAATTATGGCAGACTTTTCAGCGAAATTCTATGCAAATTTTATTAAGGATGACCGGTGGCTCGGTCTTGTAAGCGGGCTGAAGGTAACGCTCATTGTTACTGTGGAAGCATTGCTTATAGGCGTCCTGATTGGATTTATTGTAGCGATTATCCGTTCCTATCATGATAAAACCGGAAGGTTTAAAATATTGAATGCAGTGTGCAAAGTATATTTGACTATTATCAGGGGAACACCTACGATGATTCAGATTCTGATTATGTATCTGGTTGTGTTTGGCTCATCATCGCTGGATTCCATAATTATCGGTGGGATTGCATTTGGTATCAATTCCGGTGCATATGTTGCTGAGATCATAAGATCCGGAATTATGTCGATTCCGGAAGGTCAGACGGAAGCCGGAAGAAGTCTCGGACTTAATTACACACAGACGATGAGATTGATTATTGTGCCGCAGGCATTTAAAAATGTCCTTCCGGCGCTGGTCAATGAGATGATCGTGCTGATTAAGGAGACTGCGATTATCGGTTACATAGGGGAACAGGATCTGACAAAGGCGGCGATGATTATCCAGAGCCGTACATTCGATGCATTTATGCCTCTTCTGGCGGCGGCAGTTATTTATCTTGCACTTGTTATGCTGCTGACCTTCTTTATGAATAAACTTGAGAGGAGGCTGAGGACGAATGAACGCTAATCAGGATGTTTTAATACAGGTAAAGGATTTGAAAAAGGCATTTGGTGAAAACCAGGTTCTGAATGGTATTACAACAGATATTAAAAAGGGCGAGGTGGTTGTGGTAATCGGTCCGTCCGGTTCAGGAAAATCTACATTTCTGCGCTCTTTAAATCTGCTTGAAGTGCCGACAGGAGGAACGATATTATTTGAAGGTGTGAATATTACAGATCCGAAGACAGATATTGATCTCCACAGGCAGAAGATGGGAATGGTATTCCAACACTTTAACCTGTTTCCGCATAAGACGATTCGTGAGAATATTACGCTTGCACCGATTGTTCTCAAGAAGATGACAAAGGAACAGGCCAATGCGAGGGCAGATGAACTGCTGGAGCGGGTTGGCTTGTCAGATAAGGCGGATGCTTATCCGGAACAGCTCTCCGGCGGGCAGAAGCAGAGAATAGCGATTATCCGTTCCCTTGCTATGGATCCGGATGTGATTCTCTTTGATGAACCGACGTCTGCTCTTGACCCTGAGATGGTCGGTGAGGTGTTAGAGCTCATGAAGCAGCTTGCAAGAGATGGGATGACTATGGTTGTCGTAACGCATGAGATGGGATTTGCAAAGGAAGTAGGCTCAAGAGTCGTATTTATTGATGAGGGATTAATCAAAGAAGAAGGAACACCGAAGGAATTCTTTGAGAATCCGAAGGATGAAAGACTGAAAGAATTTTTGTCAAAGATATTATGATTCAGATTAAAAATACAACCGCCATGCTGCGTGTTAAAGAGCACACAGTTGTGGCGGTTGCATTTTATCCAGTTAAAGTGTTTTCATTTCAAAGAACTGCCATGGTCTCTATGTGGACAGATTACGGAAGCTGTATTGGGATGTCTGCAATTTTTTCAGCTGGATGGGAATCGTCTATATAATCGGTTATGCTGATTACGAGTTCCTTCTGTCCGTTATAAAGAAATTCTTCTTGTATTGTAAAAAGGTTTCCGTCTCCGGAAGAGCCGCCGCCCATACCGGGGAGATCTTCTCCGTTGTTGTCTGTAACGGTTAAGACCGGTATTCTGTCATAATCGTAAGGCGGTCTGATTGCAAATCCGGAATAATCCATTTCAATAATCAGGACGGTATCTGTTTTTGTAATGTTTTTTATCAGGATTCCGTTTTCTTCTTTGTTAATTGTAATTTTTTCCGGAGTGGACCTTTCAACTGTTACCGGAAAATTCAGATTCCAATTTCCTTCTACAGCCATGACTTCCTTATAATTCCCCCGATCATCCATTTGCCCGAGGTCTGTTATACCTGTCAGACCATCCAGGTTATATTCTACATTCAGAGTTCCGGTCTCTTCAATCTGCAGCTTTTCCCGGTCTGCTTCACTCAGACTATACAGATCTAACTGGTTCATGCACACATAAGAACCGTCTTCCGCTTTTTTAAGACAGGAAAGGGATCCCCCGATGAATATGCTTTCACCGTTGCTGCCCCGCAAAACCGGAGTCATCCATTTGCCATCCTGCAGATAGAGAAGGATGGCTTCCGCTTTGTTCATATCTGCGTTGTCTGTAGAAAGACTCAGGGTATAATATAATACACTTCCATTACAATAGACGTCTGATACTGAAAGAGTGATTCCATTGTACTCAGCAGAAGTCACATAGTTGCCGGAATCCTGCTGCTTAGCCAGTTCTTCCTGGGCAGGTGCTGCCTTTGCCCCTACCTTTTCGACCAGCTCTTTTTGACCAAGGGCTCTTTCATCAGAGGCAGCAATAATTTTTTCAAAGACACTGCTGACAAGTTGTCTGGCGAGGGCCGGGTTTGCGATCATGATCGCTGCCCCTGCCACGATAGCGCATGCGGCCGCCAATCCGGCTGCCTTCTTAAAATGTATTCTTTTCTTTCTCTTTTCTTCTGTCTTCATAACCTTCACCTCCGCAAGAATCTTTTGTTTGTAATATTCCTTTTCTTCAGAAGACAGTTCCGTTTGGTCATATTCTTCATAATCTGTCTCCACATCATTCAGCAATTTGTAAATATTTTTTTTCATGTTTAAACATCTCCTTTCATTGGGAAATTTTTTCGGAGTTTCTTTTTATTTCTGGACAGTCGGTTGTAAATAATCTCCCTTTTCATTCCAGTTTCTTTGCTGACTTGTTCAATCGGCTGTTCTTCCACATATAGTTTTAAGAACAGTTCTCGATCTACTGGTTTTAAAGAATACAGCATCATTTCCATTTCTTCTGAGATTTCCCGGTTTAACATGTCCGTCAGTAAGCAGCTCTCTTTTGCAATTATGGCATCTTCAATATTTACAGTTTCTATCTCGCGCTTATATTGTCTGAGATAATCAATAGCACGATAACGTGCGATTGCGGCGACCCAGTTCTTGAAGGTGCTTTTGTTCTCATCGAAGTCGGAAATATTTTGCCAGATCTTTAACAAGACGTCATTGAAACATTCTTCCTGCTGATGTGGAACTCTAAAAAGCAGTTTCCGAATAATGGACATCAAAAGACCTCCATATTCATCAATAACATACAGGAGCGCTTTTTCATTGTGCAGCTGCAGCTGCCGAATATAATTGTGTTTTCCGATTTTCATAAAATATCCTCTTTTCCCATTCTGCGCGCGGTGGATTTTGTAATTATATTTACATTTATTATTACGGATTACAAATAGAATATCTATCACTTATTTGACAAGTGTCCGGAAAATATTTTGCGCCTTTTTTTTTGTGCAGGAAATTAACGTATTTTTTACAGTTTTTTGATTTTAGATTTTACATTCCCTGTTTATGATTGTATCTGTAAAGGAGAAAAAGAGCTCTGAATCCAATGAAATGAACATCAAAAGGAGAATGTAGAAAATGAAATGGAAGAAGTTTATTGCAGCGTTAGCGGCAGTTGGAATGGTTGTGAGTCTGGCAGCAGGTTGTGGAAATTCTGATGCAGATATAAGGAATGAAGGAAGTAACAATTCCGCACAGAATGAGACAAATGGGGAATGGGATCCTTCCATGGATATTACAATTGTATCCAGAGAGGACGGTTCTGGAACAAGAGGCGCATTTGTTGAGCTGTTCGGAATTGAAGAGAAGCAGGGAGATGAGAAAGTAGATATGACAACTGAGGAAGCACAGATTACAAACAGCACTTCTGTAATGATGACGACAGTTGCAGGTGATGACTATGCAATTGGGTATATTTCTCTGGGAACTCTTGACGACAGTGTAAAGGCAGTTAAAATTGATGGTGCAAAACCCACGGCAGAGAATGTTAAGAGTGGAGATTACAAGGTGTCCAGACCTTTTAACATTGCAACAAAGAAAGACCTTAATAATGAAGTGGCAAAGGATTTTATTGCATTTATCATGAGTGAGGAAGGACAGAAAGTTGTTGAAGAGAATCATTACATACCATTAGAAGGTGTAGAGCCGTTCGAGGGAACAAGTCCGGAGGGAAAAGCAGTTGTAGGCGGTTCTTCTTCTGTATCACCAGTCATGGAGAAATTAATTGAAGCTTATAAGAAAATAAATGATAAGGCAGAAATTGAGCTTCAGACAACAGATTCCACGACAGGTATGACTTCGACGATTGATGGAAGCTATGATATCGGTATGGCGTCCAGAGAATTGAAGGAGGAAGAAGCAGCGGAGCTGGAAGACCAGGTAATTGCAACGGATGGCATTGCGGTTGTAGTAAATAATAACAGCATAGTAGATGAACTTACAAGTGAACAGGTAAAAGCAATTTATACAGGTGAAGTTCTTACATGGGATGAGGTATTAAAATAGAATGAAAAGCAGAGCATGGACTGAAAAATTCATGCAGGGAGTGTTCTTTATTGCCGCCTGCGCTTCGGTGCTGGCGGTAGTGCTCATTTGTGTGTTTCTCTTTGCAAATGGACTTCCTGCTATGAAAGAAATAGGATTTGGTACGTTTTTAAGCGGCAAAATATGGAAACCAAAGAATGATATTTATGGTATTCTTCCGATGATTGTAGGAAGTTTCTATGTGACGGCAGGAGCTATCATCATAGGTGTGCCTGTCGGAATTATGACAGCAGTGTTTATGGCATTTTATTGTCCAAAGAGGATATATAGACCTTTAAAAACTGCAACAGAGCTTTTGGCAGGTATTCCGTCTGTCGTATATGGCTTCTTTGGACTGGTAGTTTTGGCGCCGATGATACGGCAGTTCGGGAGAACAATGCGAGAAGCGGGAGCGCTTAGAAGCAGTGGCGATGGGAAAAGTATTCTTACGGCGTCGATTCTGCTTGGAATAATGATTCTGCCTACTGTTATCGGTCTTGCGGAATCTTCTATGCGTGCAGTTCCAATTCAGTATTACGAAGGGGCAGTTGCTCTTGGCGCAACACATGAGAGAGCAATTTTCCGGGTTGTGATTCCGGCAGCAAGATCCGGCATAGCAGCTGCGGTTGTACTTGGGACGGGGCGTGCGATTGGCGAGACGATGGCGGTGATTATGGTAGCAGGTAATCAGGCAAGAATGCCTTCGGGGATTTTCAAAGGAATTCGTACGCTGACGGCAAACATTGTAATTGAGATGGGTTATGCGGCGGGGCTTCATCGGGAGGCGCTTATTGCAACAGGTGTTGTACTTTTTGTATTCATCCTGATGATTAACTTCGGCGTAGCATTGCTTAACAGGAGGAACAGCCATGAGTAGAAATGAAGTTCATTTAAGGCAGAAATTAAGAACGTATAAAAGAACACCGGGATCCTTTCTGGTGATGCTTTTGGTGATGCTTTCTGCAATTCTGACATTTTCAGTGCTGATTTTTCTGATTGTATACATATTAGTTCATGGAGTGCCATATTTAAAGCCGTCACTTTTTTCGCTTACATATAATTCGGAAAATGTATCTTTGCTGCCGGCTCTTATAAATACAGTGGTCATAACAGTTTTGTCACTTTTCATTGCAGTACCGTCTGGAATATTCTCCGCTGTTTTTCTTGTAGAGTATGCGGCGAGAGGAAATAAATTTGTAGAGGTTATTCGCCTGACTACAGAGACGCTGCAGGGAATCCCGTCTATCGTATATGGTCTTTTTGGAATGCTGTTTTTTGTTACTACTTGTGGTTGGGGATTTTCCATACTGGCTGGTGCATTTACGCTGTCGATTATGGTGCTTCCCCTTATTATGAGAAGCACAGAGGAAGCGCTTAAGGCAGTGCCGGATTCTTACAGGGAGGGGAGCTTTGGACTGGGAGCCGGAAAGCTGCGGACCGTATTTCGGATTGTGCTTCCTTCTGCGGTTCCCGGTATTCTGGCAGGAGTTATCCTTGCAATCGGACGTATTGTGGGTGAGACGGCGGCTCTTATTTATACAGCAGGAACGGTTGCAGATTTTCCGAAAAATATTATGAGTTCAGGAAGAACGCTGGCGGTTCATATGTACAATTTGGCAAATGAAGGTCTGTATATGGATCAGGCCTACGCGACAGCGGTTATTTTGCTTGTACTGGTAGTGGGCATTAATACGTTGTCGGGTGTACTTGCAAAGAGATTAACAAAAGCGTAGAGAGGATAAAGGATGAGTAAAATAAGTATTAAAAATATGGATTTGTATTACCGTGATTTTCATGCCCTGAAAAAGGTGAATCTGGAGATTGAACCAAATAAGATCACAGCATTTATCGGACCTTCCGGGTGTGGAAAATCCACCTTGCTAAAATCAATTAACCGTATGAACGATCTGGTGGAAGGATGCCGGATTAATGGAGATATTTTATTAGATGGACAGGACATATTTACAGAGATAGACGTTAATCTGCTCAGGAAAAGGGTAGGTATGGTGTTCCAGAAGCCCAATCCATTTCCGATGAGTATTTATGATAATGTTGCGTATGGCCCGAGAACTCATGGAGTTCATGCAAGGGGAAAGCTGGATGAGATCGTTGAAAAGTCTTTGAGAGATGCGGCAATCTGGGATGAATGTAAAGACAGACTAAAAAAGAGTGCACTTGGAATGTCGGGAGGACAACAGCAGAGACTTTGCATTGCAAGAGCATTAGCAGTACAGCCGGAAGTAGTTCTTATGGATGAACCGACATCTGCCCTGGACCCGATATCAACATCCAAAATAGAAGACCTTGCGATGGAACTGAAAAAGGATTATACTATTGTCATGGTAACGCATAATATGCAGCAGGCTGTGCGTGTATCCGATAATACTGCGTTTTTTCTCCTGGGTGAAGTGATCGAATACAATGATACAGAAAAATTATTTTCTATACCGGCAGATAAGAGAACAGAGGATTATATTACAGGGAGGTTTGGTTAGGATATGCGTAATAAGTTTGATATGCAGTTGGAGTTACTGAATGAACAGTTGATTCATATGGGAGAATTGTGTGAAGTTGCAATCGGAAAGGCGACAAAAGCGCTTCGGGATGGAAGTATTGACCAGGCAAAAGAAGTAATTATGGCAGATGAAGAAATTGACCAGATAGAACAGGATATTGAGCGGTTGTGTTTAAAACTTCTCTTGCAGCAGCAGCCGGTTGCACGTGACCTGCGGCAGATATCTGCGGCATTGAAAATGATTACGGATATGGAGCGGATCGGGGATCAGGCGTCGGATATTGCAGAAATTATTATTTCGGAAAAGAAATCGCAGAGAGCTGATATTCCGATGATCGGACGGATGTCTGAGGCAGCGGCGAAAATGGTTCGGGACAGTATAACCGCTTATGTAAATCGAGATCTGGAATTATCGAGAAGTGTTATGGAAGCAGATGATGTAGTTGATGGGCTGTTTGAAGAAAATAAGCAGGAATTGATTGAATTCATTGCACAGAATAAAGGAAATCAGGGCAGAGAGGCGATTGATCTGATCATGGTGGCAAAGTATCTGGAACGAATTGGGGATCATGCAGCGAATATTGCAGAGTGGGTAGAATTCTCTATTACAGGCATCCATAAGGAGAGTAAGTTATGATATATTGTGTGGAAGATGACAGCAACATACGGGAATTGGTAATATATACTCTTGAGACTACAGGCTATAAGGCTCGGGGGTTTGAAAATGGAAAAGAGTTTTTTAAAGCGCTTACATCAGAAATCCCGGAACTTGTGCTTATGGATATTATGCTTCCGGGGGAAGACGGACTGGAACTCCTTAAACGCATGAAAGCATTTCCGCGGACGAAAGATATCCCTGTGATCATGGTGACTGCAAAAGGCGCTGAATACGATAAGGTAAAGGGACTGGATCTGGGGGCGGATGATTATGTAGCCAAACCTTTCGGCATGATGGAATTGATGTCCCGGATTAAGGCGGTTTTACGGAGAAGCCGGAAGAATGTTGGTGAGTCGGATGATACGATTCGAAGAGGAGAACTTGAGATAAAGCTTAAGAAACATGAAGTGACAGCGGCGGGAGAAGTAGTGACACTGACACTGAAAGAGTATGAACTTCTTAAGAGGCTGATGCAGAATCCAAATATTGTTATGACAAGAGATCGATTGTTAGAAGAAATATGGGGATATGATTTTGATGGCGAGACAAGAACGGTAGACGTGCACATCAGAACACTGCGCCAGAAACTGGGAGTGAGCGGAGAACTGATAGAGACTGTACGTGGCGTTGGATATAGAATCAGTAAGCAATAAAAAGGCAGGGGTAAAATGTCCCTGCCCATTGAGGTATATGGATGAAATTAAGAAAAAAGATACAGAAAAGTATGATACTGGTCATTGCGACAGCGCTTATGGTTGCGTATGCTATGACGATTTTTGTTGTATACCATCAAAATGTCAGTCTTATGGAGGCAGAAATCTGTCAGGAAGCAGATTATATTACAACTGCGATTGAGATATCCGGGCGTTCTTATCTGGAGGAGATGGACCAGGTAAGAGAGGATACTCGTGTAACGCTTATTGATCATGACGGCAATGTCTTATATGATTCAAAACAGGATGAATTTACATTGAAAAATCATGTGGATCGTCCGGAAATTAAGGAAGCGCTGCGTGAGGGGATCGGGCAGGATATCAGGCGGTCTGCTACATTGGACACAGATATGTATTATTATGCGGAAAAACTATCAGATAATACCATTCTTCGAGTATCTAAGACTATGAATACTGCTTTTCATACTGCATTGGCTATTTTGCCGGGGATGGGCGCTATTACGGGAATTATGCTTGCGTTTGCATATATATTGTCTAAATGGCAGGTCAAGAGGCTTATACGTCCGATTAATGAATTGAATCTGGAATATCCTCTTGAAAATGATATGTATGAGGAATTGGAGCCGCTTTTGGTGCGGATTGATGAACAGAACAGAGAGAAAGACGCAGTCGCAAACATAAGGAAAGAATTCTCAGCAAATGTATCTCACGAGTTGAAAACTCCGCTTACATCTATTTCAGGCTATGCGGAAATTATGAAAGATGGACTGGTACGGACAGAAGATATGAAGACATTTTCGGAGCGCATCTATAATGAAGCAAGTCGTTTGATTACATTAGTGGAGGATATTATCAAGTTATCAAGGCTGGATGAGAATCAGGCCGAACTTGAGAAAGAGGACGTGGATCTGTACCAGCTTGCCCGGGAGATTATAAGCCGTCTGTCTGTTCAAGCTGCCGCAAGGCATATCCATATGGAGGTGACCGGGGAAACAGTGGTCTGTTATGGCATCAGACAGATTCTGGATGAGATGATTTATAATATTTGTGAAAATGCGATTAAGTATAATAAAGAAAATGGAAAGGTTGACATCTGGGTGGGCGGAACACTGAATGGAAAGAAAATTATCGTAACAGATACCGGAATCGGGATTCCTGACGATCAGAAAGAACGGATATTTGAACGGTTCTACCGTGTAGATAAGAGTCATTCCAGGGAAACAGGAGGAACAGGACTGGGGCTTTCTATTGTGAAGCATGGTGCGATTCTGCATGGCGCACAAATAAGCGTAGAGAGTGAGATGGGAAAAGGAACGAAGATGGAAATTATATTCAGATAATAAGGGGCAGGTCTTTTTGATAGATCTGCCTCTTAAACTAATACCGGTTATACATTTAACGGAAATATTTATGATTTTTTATGTGCCAGCTGCCGGACGTCCGGAACTGTCATTAGAAGTGGATAGAGTACAAATGCAATAATCAGCCCGCTGATACCCTGAATCAGGTTGGCCGGAACGCTCGCAGCCGCTGCAGAAGCGCCGTAAAGTGGAATTTCACAGAGAAAATATCCACATGCTACGAAAATTATATCTGTGATACCTCCAAGAGCAACTGCAAGGTAACGTGTTTTTTGTGTTTTGCCGATCTTTTGATAGAGGATTCCGGAGATAAGGGCAATAAATCCTTTTACTGCAAATGTAATCGGTACGTAGATGAAATAGCCGCCAATCAAATCTGCCATACAAGAACCGATTCCGGCAGCAAGAGCGCCCCAGGTCGGTCCGAGAATAATACCGGAAAGAATGACGATCGCATCACCCGGATGTATGTATCCACCTGTGCCAGGTGTAGGAATACGGATAGACATGGTAGCGACACATGCCAATGCTGCAAATAATGCGGTTGTAACAATTTTTTTCAAACTGGAATTCATAATGATAACCTCTTTTCTTTTTGTAAATAGTATTCCGTCTTGCTATACTCTATACCATTAATGGATTGGATAAAAGGTCCAATAATAAAAAAAGTGAACAGGCCAGTTTTGAAGGCAGGAGATAATTGTTGATTTCCGAAATTGTCATATTTGACAAGAAGCGGGGAAATAATTAAAATTAAAATAAGACTGAGAAGAGAGAATGAAAATATCTCAAAGAATCGAAAAGGACGGAAAAGAGAGATGAAGATATCAACAAAAGGGCGGTATGCACTGCGGATTATGATAGATCTGGCAGAGCATAATAGTGGAGAATACATTCGTTTAAAAGATATTTCTGAACGGCAGGGGATTACCTTGAAATATATGGAACAGATTATGCCGCTTCTTACAAAGGCGGGATATGTAAGGAGTTACAGAGGAAATAATGGCGGCTATATGCTGGCAAAGAAGCCGTCTGCATATACAGCAGGGGAAATCTTGCGTACAACAGAGGGGAGCCTTGCTCCGATTCCGTGTCTGGAGGATCAGCCGAACCGCTGCCAGAGACAGGAGGAATGCAGTACGCTTTTGTTCTGGGAGGGACTTAAGAAGGTAATAGATGAATATGTAGATGGAATTACCCTGGAAGATATGCTGGAAGGAAGAAAGAATATGTATATGATTTGATAAACAGGAAATACCCCGGACAGATCGTCCGGGGTATTTCCTGTTTATTTTATAATCTCATAATCTCAGATATTATTCGGCATATGCCTCTATAAATCTCTGGATAACTGCTGCACACTGTGCACGCATGGATGTTCCCTGTGGGTTCAATAGGGTCGGTGTTGTATTTCCTTCCTCTGTGATACCTGTAATAAGGCCTGTTGCAACTGCCCATTCCATAGCGTCTTTCGCAAATCCGCTTACGTTAGAAGCATCCTTGAAGGAGCTGAGATCTGCTCTCTTGTCTGTATCGCCAGTGCCGATCAGCTTAGCGTAACGGTACATCATGACTGCCATTTCTTCACGGGAAATATCTTTCGCCGGCTTGAATACGCCTTCATCTGTATATCCGGTTACAACGCCTACATCTTCGCTGGAAGCCCACATAATCGCATCTGTATACCAGATATTGTCTTGTACGTCCGGGAATTTCGGAGTATAAGCTGCATCCGGCGTACCGCTCAGACGATGAAGGATAACAGCAAACTGTGCTCGTACAATGCCTTCCATTGGTGCGAAGTGCGTTTTATCTTTACCTTTCATGGTTCCTGCAAAGAAGTTATAGTATACCGTGTCAAAGAACCATGCGTCTTCCGGAACGTCAACGAATGGAAGATTTTCAATACTCAATCCTTCCAGCGCCTTGGAAATAGCTTCTGCAGCAGCGTCTACTTCCTGCTGTGTTGCACTTTCGTCTGCAAGAACTTTCTCTGCGTCGTTAACTGCATCTTTGTATTCCTTCCAGGAGTCGGCAGTAAATACGTCTGCATAATCATCTGAGAATGCAAGTGCAAGGGCAGCTCTCAAATCTGTCTTATCTACTTCGGCTGTGCCTTTCTTGACATTAATCTTCAGGCTAACCGTTGCATTTTCTTCCAGTAATTCATTGTCATAAGTCATTTTCAAAATTGGTGTTCCGTCAGATGACCAGTGAACACGTTTTAATCTTGCATGACGACATGGGTCGTTCAAAGGTTCTCTGTTATAAGAGCTTGAAGAACCATTCCATCCACACTTCTGATAGTTGTGGCTTGTCGGTCTTGCATGGTATACGAAGATCACATTACCATCTTTGTCTACCGTAAAGGAGTTATGTCCAGGACCTTCCTCGCCGTCTACATCACGGGAGTTCAGAACCGGATACGGACTCTTTGTCCAAGCACCCTGTGCAAGCAGATCTGTCCCGGCTTTTGCTGTCAACATACCGATGGCATATTCGGAACCGGTGCTGGCTGCAGAATAACACAGATAGATATTTCCATCTTTCTGAAGAGCTGTTGCTCCTTCGTTTACCGGAATACCTACATTTTCCCATCCATATTCAGGAGCAGTAAGCAGTACGATTTCAGAAGTCAGGTTCCATGGTTGATTTTCGTCTACTTTCGCTATGTATAATCTGGAATTTACATAAGCTGTGGACGCCCAGACTACATAGGATTCGCCATTTACTTCATCTTTGAAATATGTCATATCCAGACAGAAGGAATTTCTAATGGCATTTGTAAGTCCTGAACCTCCGCGCATCTGGTAATCTTTCCATTCGGAAACACCTGTTGCGGATGTAAGTGCGGTTTCATATGGATCCTGATCGCCATCCAGTACAAGTGCGTGACAATAGATGTTGAAAAGTCCGGCGCCGTGGCTCTCTGTAAAGTATACAACCCAGTTGTCGCCTACACGGTGAATTTCCGGAGCCCAGATATAACGGGAAGCACCGCTTGCCTGCTGTCCTGCGTTGTTCTCGTATCCCTGATTGCCTACCTTCCAGATTGTTACTTGTTTGCTTCTGTCCTGAAGTTCCTCAAGGGTTCTTCCTCTTCTCAGAACAACACGGTCGTACTGTTCTGTTGTCTCACCTGGCATAGCATCACTAGCTTCCGGGAAATAGGAACCGGTCATATAATAGTATCCGGTCTCTTCGTCCCAGTAAATCATCGGGTCTGCCATTCCTTCAACAAACTTGGTTTCATCATAATAAACAGTTCCGGTAGCCGGGTCATAGTTGCTCGGGAAATCCGGGTTTGCATTGTCCGGATCGTCTTCCGGAAGTGTACTTCCGTTAATTTCCTTTAAGTTGTTCAAATACTTAGTCTGTACCACTTTACCGGTTACGGTATAAGTACCCTCTTTAGAGAGATCAATATCATCTAAAGCGCCGCTCCAGTCAATATTAAAGTCCTGTGTAGAACCATCCGTATAAGTAGCGGTTGCAGTCGGATAGCTTTCAGCCAGGTCTTCCTCGGTCAGAGCTGTTCCCGGTTCAATATCCTTATCCTTCAGATCTTTCAGGCCGTTGTTCAGTACGGTGCCCAGCTTGTTTACAATAGATGTATATTCAGCCTTTGTCAGGGCAACAACGTTACCTGCAGCAAAGTTCTTATCTGTTTCAGCAAGGTTCTCACCATTCAGCATGAACTTGAAGGATGCGGCATCCAAAACGGCATCTGTCTGGCCTGGCGTAGCTGTAATTGTGTCATCATAGAAGTGGACGCCATCTGTAGATGTAAATTCATGATAGCCTTTGGATTTATCTGCATCGCGGGCAATTACAGTGAATTTGCTTCCATCTTTGAAAATCTTTGGATCGGTAAGTCTCAATGTTCCATTGGTGTTTTTGGAGAAGATAACACCACCGCCGCAATTGAGTACATCAAAGGTCTTACCATCCTTGCTGGCTGCAAAATAAACACTTTGTGCTTCCTGTGCATTATTAGCCCTGCCATCGTAGAATGGCGTCGTTGTTGTATAAACTGCCAGATAATAGCCGGTATCAAGCGATGTGATGTCTGATATCTTTTCGACCTTGATATTCAGCTCGTTAGAAACGACATCACCGATAGAAGCTGTAATCACAGTTTCACCTTCTGCAAGTGCAGTTACGACACCTGCCCTGTTTACGGTTGCTACTGCCTCATTGCTGGATTTCCAGTTCAGTCTGGAAAGTCCTGTTGCATCTGCAGGAGTCAGAGCTACATTTAACTGTGCTGTTTTGTCAATATTTAAGGTTGTCTCATCACTGGAAATTGTGATTGCCGTAGCCTGATCTGCCGTAGCTGTCTCATCATAAAGAGAAGCAACTTCGCTGGCGCTTAATTCTTTTCCAAAGAAAGCGATGTCATCCAGAAGCGCGCCTGCGCCGATCCAGTAATTTGCCATGCTGGCGCCCAGACGAACCTTTGTTCCGTCTTCCGGAGCGTATTCGCTGTTGCCGGCGAGTTCATTGATCATGGTTTCATAATTCTCTGTGCCGCTTGTAACTGTATGGTTAATCTTTTTGCCGTTGCTATAGAAAGTAATTCCATCTGTAGTGACTACCATAGTAACCATTTTCCAGGTGTTTGCGGTACCCAGACCAAGTCCGCTTACGTTAAAGTCTGTGAACGCACCGTCCTGATCGGTAGTGTTCCAGTATACCATACTTTGGTTAAAAGCAAATGTTCCGGCTCTTCCTGTAGTGGCAGGAGCAACTTCAAAATCAATCATACATCTGTTGCCGCCGGCAGCGCCCTGCGTATTTGCCCAGAAGTTTAAGGTCAGTCCTTTGCTGACGTCTTGTTTTTCAAATGGATTGGAAGGAAGCTGTGCATAGCCGATATTATTCAGACCATCATCACCAGTTCCCTGAGCAACTGTTTTTAATACCTTGCCTCTGACAGCGTCATCAACAAGAGACGGAGCCCGGCCATTTCCAACTGTTACAAGGGATACATTTCTTGCACCATCTGTAAGGGAAGCTGTGTCGCTTTCAGCAGTCTGGAAATCATTAAAGTCATAAGTTTCAAGTGCCTGGTCGCTGATCTTTACATCGTAGCAGTAGTTATATACTTCTGCATCAGATAATGTCTTGTCATATACTTTTACATCATCTACAGCGCCTGTAAATTCAGTATCCCAGTTGTTAACGCCAATATAAATGTCCTGGTTCGCACCGTCCAGGGCATAAGCACCTCTGCTGGTGTTAAAAAGCTCGCCGTCGATATAGGTCTTGACGGTATTGTCATTTTCTGACTGCGTTAAAGTCAGACAATGCCATTCACCTGCCGGAAGAACTGGTTCGTTCAGTGTGATCCAGCGGTAGAATTCAGCGCCTTGTGTTCCTTCGCTTGTCCAGACCTTCAGATTATTTGTTCCATTACTGCGACCGGAAACTCCAATCCATTTTTCCGGATTATGGTAGCCGAGGAACATCAGGTTCTGGTTCTCATTAAGAGTACCGTCAGCTTTGTACCATGCTGACACAGTAAAGTTCTTGCCAAGATTCTTCTTGTTCAGCTGAAGACCAAAGTCTCCGAGTTTTACAGCTTTGCTGCCGGTTTTTCTTCCCTCTACATAAGAAGGATTGCCGGTGTAAGCATTTAAACCGGTAATAATTGCGGCTGCTGCATCGTTTTCAGACATGCTGTTATTCAGGTTGTCTTCAAAATTGTACTCAGCAACCGGTACAGGTTCACCGCTGCGCGTGTCTCTTGCAGGATCTGCTTCCTGTGCGAAAGAAACAGGAGCAAGAGATGTGAAGAGAAGTGCTCCGGTTAAGACGCCGGATAATAGTTTCTTGCATTTCATGTTCATTTTCTCCCTTTCTAAAAATTTTTATTAAATTACTCTACTATTGTAACATAAATAGATTGTAATTTCATTAGTTATGTGAAGGAAGATAGAGTAAATTTACTGTCAG
>DKYD01000020.1 GCA_002492335.1 Lachnospiraceae bacterium UBA7109 | reverse complement strand
TGTAAATGGCTACACGAGTAATGGATGCTTCGGGCCTGCGGATCAGATTACGCGGGAGCAGATGGCGGTCATGATGTACCGCTACGCCGTCTTTAAAGGCTATGATACGAGTGTGCGCAAAGAAATTGATACATTTGCAGATGCCGCGGATGTAAGTACTTATGCACTTGATGCAATGCAGTGGGCAGTGGGAAATGAAATTATCACCGGGAAAACGATTAACGGACAGCTTGTCCTGGATCCGAAGGGATATGCAAACCGTGCGGAATGTGCGGCAATTATAATGAGATTGATGATGAAATATAAAGAGTGATCGCAGACAGAGACTGCTGTGACTTGTATACAAGTCACAGCAGTCTCTGGAAGTTTTATCTGGCAGCTTCTGCCTGTTTGTCTATGTATTCATAACACAGACTTCCTTTCACACATTTATAGCTCCATATTTCAGATTTCATAACATCTTCTGTCTGAATAGTAAATTGTTTTGTCTTGCCGGATTTCAGGTAAATTGTTGTGCTGAATTTAAAACCTCCCATGGGCAGCACCAGAAGCTTTTTCTTTCTCAGGTATACAGAATTCCAATTATCAATCAGATACGTAATATTTTCAGAATCGGTGAAATCCAGCTTCATTCCTCTGGAGCCATCAGTGATAGTAATTCGCTCCACCTGTTGTGCATCAATCTTGCAAAGTCGTGTAGGAATAAAATACCAGATTAAAAATCCGATGATTAAAACGAGAAAAATAATTCCCACTAGTTTAAGTTTCTTTTTCATAGTTGTCACCTCTTTTTCTGCATAAACATTTTGATAAATAATTTAATGGAGAATATATTATCTGACATAAATTTTATATCCAAATATTTGTGGATAATAATTAAATTTTACAAAACGGCCACCTCTGTTCCATCCGTCCATAACAAATAAATATTTAGCTTCAGTATTACTGGATGCATATCCAAAGCAATAGACACCATGTCCATCTCCTCTAAAAACAGTTCCAGCTTTAGTATGTAAAACCAGATGAATAGGACATTGGCCATTTAACGCTTCTTTGTACTTAGAGTAGGCTGAATCTTTAGGTATTTCTTTATAATTCCAAGTTCCAGTGCTGCTTGCAGATACTCCAAAAAAATTTTTGTATCCATCAAGAATTTTGAAGTCAAAAGTACCTAAAGAATTTATAGTCCCCATTCCTTGATGTACCAAATCATAAATGGCATGTGCTTTTGCCCAAAGGGTGGTAGCGCTAGAAGGAATTCTTGGATTATTCATTACAGATGTTCGGCCACAATTATTTCCCCAGTACCATAAGATATTAGTAGCTGCAGTAGGATAACATACGCCACCGGTTGAGAAGTCTGTCATAATCCAATAATCGGTACCATATCCGAAATTCGGAATTTTATAAATGGAATTCGTATTAAGATTAGCGTCGGACCAGTCGATAATACCGTCATAAATGTTTACATTTGACATTGGCGCCACATTACCCTCTGACAGAGAAGTTGTCTCTCTTTCATATACGGAATAGTATTCACCGTTTGCGAGAGGAGTGTAGAGTAATCCAGCACCTTGATAAATGATATGTTGTTGGGCAGAAGCATCGGATAAATTACCATTTGAAGCGGGCATAATCAGTTGGGATGACAGTGAGCCAAGGATACCGTCACCTTCAAAGGAAAATTCAACCAAAGGATCTTTTCCTGAAATTAAACTTAAAAGAGTATATCCGGCAGATTGCCCTCCTTTTTGAAATGTAATATAGTATCCGGTAATTTGGTCATCTGTGCTATATAAACGAATGAAATTGTTTACCTCTATGGATGAGTCAGCTTGTGAAGTTCTCATAAAGTTAAGTCCATATGAAAGAACTTGATCATCGGAGAGGGGTTGGTTTTCGTTTACATCACTTGCATGAGATGTTAAAGAGATGGAAAATAAAAATAAAAACAATAAAATAATTACCTGAAATTTTTTCATAACAATCTCCTTCCTCATTTTTTTGTTATTTTATCATAGAAAAATAAAAAAATAAATACAATATTAATATTTATATTATATTCATAAAAATGCTTATGAAAAAATAATAGAATGTAAGATGAATAGTGGAAAATTCCGGATGTTTATCAAATTTTTATTTTGAGGAGATGCTATAAGCGGAAGTAATTTCGAATGTGGTATGTATGGGCAAAAGGAGTAGTACTGGATGTGGGTATTGTGTATGAGTATTCAGATGTAGAATATAGATAGAGAAAATAAAGAAAGGTTCTTGCCCTCTCGGTTGTTTGATGAGAGAGCAAGTGTTATTTTTATTATCATATTAATTGCTGCTATAGCAACTATCCAGTGTGGCGAAGAAGGATGGATAAGAGACGTCTACGCACTGGCTGTCCCGGATGACGGTTTCTCCGTCAGCTGCAAGGCCTGCAATAGCAAAGGACATGGCGATGCGGTGATCCAGAAAGCTGTCAATCTGTGCGCCGTGCAGCGGTGCGTATATCCCGGATGGCGATCCGGAGCCTTCGATAATCATTCCGTCATCTGTCGGAGTAATGCTGGCTCCCATGGCGGTGAGCCCGGCGGTTACCGTGTCGATTCGGTTTGTTTCCTTTACTTTTAATTCTGCCGCGTCTCTGATTATGGTAGCGCCCTCAGCACAGGCTGCCATGACTGCGATCATTGGGATTTCATCGATCAGTGTCGGAATGACACCGCCCTCAATCACAGTTCCCTTTAGATTACTTGTGCGTATGAGGATATCTGCACGTGGCTCACCGCCCTGGACAGATTCATTGAGAAGTGTAAAATCAACGCCCATAGACCGGCATACTTCAAGGAATCCCGCACGTGTGGGGTTGATTCCTACATTTTTAATCAAAAGCTCGGAATCCGGTGTAAGGGCAGCGGCAGCAATAAAGTATGCGGCAGAGGAAATGTCTCCCGGCACACAGATTTTTTGCCCATATAATTCTTTACAGGGAAGGATTTCTGCCATAGCTCTTCCATCTGTATGTACTGCAGATGTGACAGAAGCGCCGAAGCTCTTAAGCATTAGCTCTGTATGATTTCTGGAAAGCGCGGGCTCGGTGACAGAAGTCTTGCCGTCTGCATATAATCCGGCAAGCAGAACCGCTGATTTTACCTGTGCGGAAGCTACCGGCGACGGATAGGAAATTCCATGAAGCTTTCCCGGTTCAATACGAAGAGGCGCACGGTCATTTTCGTTTATGCTGGTTATCTTTGCACCCATCTGGCGAAGAGGCGTCATGATCCGGCCCATAGGGCGGGAGTTCAGGGATTCATCTCCGGACATCACAGAAGAAAAATTTTGCCCGGAAAGAATTCCCGACATCAGCCGGGTAGTAGTACCGCTGTTTCCTACATTTAATACGCTGTCAGGAGCATGGAGACCGTGCATCCCTTTGCCGTGTACCAGAACTGCCTGCGGTGTTTTCTCAATTGTAACTCCCATTTTCCGGAAGCAGTCAATGGTAGACAGACAGTCTGCGCCCTCTAAAAAATTCGTGATCTCAGTCGTTCCAAGGGAAAGAGAACCAAACATAACGGAACGGTGTGAAATGGATTTGTCTCCGGGAATATGGATTTCACCCCGGAGTCCTGTTTTTCTTGTGACAGATTTAACGCTCATAGACAATATACCTGAATTTCTGCAATAATTCCGCTGCTCTTCCGGAGGAAGCTTCATCATAGAATTCAATGCGCAGAACCCCTTCTTCAAATTCTCTATTATGTACAATTCCGATATTTTTCAGATTAATGCCGTTGGAGGCTAATATTGTAGCGATAGCCGCAATCCCACCTGCCTCGTCAATAATGTCACAGTATACGGCATAGGATTTTTTGATCGCGCCTAAAGAAGCGTCAGGGATAGAGTTCCGGTAGTTTCTGGAAGCTTCAAACCACTGGTAAAGCCCTTCTTCGTCCGAGGTATCCACAAGCTCTTTTACCCTCGTAAGTGTACGGATATAGGCGCTTAATATTTCTGAGATATTTTCCTTATTTTTCAGGCAGATATGCTGCCACATGACAGGGGAAGAGGAAGCGATCCGTGTAATGTCCTTAAAGCCTCCTGCCGCGAGATTTTTCATGAGCTCCTCCCTGGTGTCCGAGTCTCGTACAAAATTCACAAGGGAGGAGGCGATAATGTGCGGAAGGTGGCTGATGGTCCCCGTCACATAATCATGCTCTTTATAATCAAGGATAACAGGGATTGCCCGAAGACTTTCTGCGAACGCTTCATATTTTTTGACCTTTTCCTCTGAAACGAGGGCAGAAGGCGTGAGAACATAGTAAGCATTTTCAATGAGCATAGCCTTAGAGCTGGCATAACCGCTCTTTTCCGAGCCTGCCATCGGATGCCCCCCAATAAAATATTTCTCGATTCCAAGTCGTTTTACTTCCCTGTGAATATCCGTTTTCACACTGCCTACATCAGACAGGATGCAGTCCTCATGCAGATATTCCTTCAATTGTTTTAAATACGCCGTATTGCAGGCAACCGGGGCGCATAAAAATATATAGCTGCAATGATGGAAATTCCCATCGATCGCTGCAGCCGCCACGTCAATGACAGACTCCTGGGTGGCAAGTGCAAGCGCCTCCCGGTTCTTGTCAAAAGCGATAATTTCAGAGTTAGGATAATATTGACGTACTGCTTTCGCGATCGAACCGCCGATAAGTCCCAGCCCGATAAACCCGATTTTCTGTTTTACCCTCTGTTCCATGACAAACCTCCTGTAATCTGGGACGGGGTAAAATTAATTTTACCCCGTCCC
>DKYD01000046.1:12162-15036 GCA_002492335.1 Lachnospiraceae bacterium UBA7109 | reverse complement strand
ATTTGTCATTATCAAAGACCACCACGAGCCGATTATATCCCGTGAGCTGTTCGATGAAGCAAACCGTATTTTGGATGCCAGATCGCTCTCACAGGAGGGAAAGGCAAAGCATAGTAACCGCTATCCCTTCTCTGGAAAAATCAAATGCGGTTGCTGCGGTTCAAGCTATGTAGCAAGGTATAAAACCCGAAAAGACGGCAGTTGTTATAAGGCGTGGCGTTGTAATGAAGCTGCCAAGCACGGTAGTCCGCATATTGACAAGGCGGGAAACCAAGTCGGCTGTACGGGGCTTAGTATCCGTAATGAAGATGCGACACACATTATGTATCTCGTTACCAGTAGCCTTAAATACAATAAAGAAAAAATCACGAACAATCTGATTTCCATTATCAATTCCATAATTGCTATGGATACGACAGGTACCATTGATAAGCAGCAAGCAATGATTAAACAGCAACAGGAGCTTGTGCAGGAAATCAGAGCAGCTATCAATGAGATTGTCGGCGGCGCCCCATACGAAGATGAGTTTTATAAGCACATCTTAGATAAAATGGTGGTGATAGATAAGGACAACATTGATGTATATTTGAATTTACTTCCTATGAAATGGAGCTACACGGTTGCAAAAGCATCTACGGGGAATCTGCCACCGGCAGATGCCCTGCACGCTGGGCGAAAAAAAGCAGTAGCCCCTGAACTGCCAAGCATCTCGACAGGAAGCTCCAGTGGAGCTTCCGAAGAGTGGAACATTTCAGGGGCTTCTGTACCGATATCCGTCAACGTTCCTGTTACTTCTTTGTAGGGCATCGTATATCTTTGGGAAAGATAACGCATGGAAGCTGCCAGTTCGCCGTCGGGCCCGCCGAACTGTGAGATAATGACCTGCGCCATTTTGGGATTGGTCTGTGAGATTTTTACCGGGTACTGGAGTCTCTTTTCATAATTCCACATATCTTAACATCCTCCTTCCTGCCATGGCCATGGCTCGTTTATCCATGCCCAGCTTTCAGCCGGGGTACAAGTAGTGTCAATTGTGAGAGGACCATAATATTTGGCATATTCTTTTAATGCCTGCATACGTTGCTTTTGAAATTCATCAAAATATTCCAGGGCATCTGTATTATGTGGATGAGTATCAAGGAAAAGCTTAACGTCATCAACAGCAAAACTTACAATATTAATCCAGTCAAGTAATTCTTTGCGGCAGGGTTTGTTATCTGACATTCTGACATCCTCCTATTCCCCTGAATGGTTTGTCTAGCTCCTCAAATATTGTTCCGCGGCAGAGAGCTTTCTCTGCTTCGTATATCTTCTGCCATTTCTGCCATGGAACATATGCCATGGCAAGAGGCATACCCTGTAGTTCGCAAGAAGCAGAACGGTCGGTACGGCATACAGGGCAGGAGGTTTCTTTGCGCGGCACAGCCATAGCGGAACCAGTCTGCGGATAAGCTCTGCGTCTCATATGGTCGGATGAATTATATCTGTAATTTTGCACGTGAATGCTCCTTTCATGAAATATTTACAATACCATACTATGTTTTAGGTGTTGTTTTTGTGCCCTCGCCCAGTTATAATAAATACGATTGGAGTGTAAAGATATGGCGAAAAGACAGAAGAATCAACAGATGAATAAGGGGAAAAAGAAAACAAGAGGAGTGCAGTATTTTGATTACAGTCTGCTGGCAGTTCTGGTGTTTTTGATTTGTTTTGGACTGGTGATGCTGTATAGCACCAGCTCTTACAGTGCACTGATTGAACATAAGGACAGCATGTATTATTTCAAGAGACAGATCTTTTTCTGCGTAGCCGGACTGGGAATTATGTGGTTTGTATCCCGCATTAATTATCATGCATATATCAAATTGGCAAAGCCAATTTATTATCTGTCCATTTTTCTTATGCTGCTTGTGCAGACGCCTCTTGGAAAAGAAGCAAATGGTGCAAGAAGGTGGATCCGCCTTCCTTTTGGCCAACAGCTTCAGCCGGCGGAGATTGCGAAGATTGCGGTGATTTTACTTATTCCGATGATTATTATTCAGCTGAATAAGGAAATAAAGACATGGCGTGGAATAGGAAAAGTTCTGGCATGGGGCGGATTTAACGCATTGTGTGTATATAAACTGACAGAGAATTTGAGTACGGCAATTATTGTCCTGGGGATTACGTGTATCATGATTTTTGTTATGCATCCGAAGACGGCGCCTTTTGTTGCAATTGCCACGGCAGGACTGGGGGCGGTTTTTATCGGCGTACAGATGCTTGGGAAAATGGTGGCGAACAGTGATAACTTCCGCCTGCAAAGAATTATCGTGTGGCTGAATCCGGAGCAATATGCTTCAGATGAAGGTTATCAGACGCTTCAGGGATTGTATGCAATCGGTTCGGGCGGCTTCTTTGGAAAAGGACTTGGAAACAGTGCACAGAAAATGATTATACCAGAGGTTCAAAATGATATGATCCTTTCAGTAATCTGTGAGGAGCTTGGTGTGTTTGGTGCGATTGTTGTGCTGGTTTTGTTTGGAATGCTGTTATACAGACTGTTGTTTATTGCACAGAATGCACCGGATATATATGGTTCCCTGATTGCTACGGGAATTTTTGCACATATTGCGCTGCAGGTTATTTTGAATGTGGCCGTTGTTACGAATCTTATTCCTAATACCGGTATTACACTGCCGTTTGTCAGTTATGGAGGAACCTCTATTTTGTTCCTTATGGTAGAAATGGGGATCCCGTTTGGGGTTTCAAGAACAATTAAAATAGATGAATAAAAAGGCTTTATTTTCCAGCCTGGATATGATACTATGTATGCGTAGTATTAAAAACTACATATAATAGAAATAAAAAACATGACAAGTATAAACATATATC
>DKYD01000046.1:10466-11973 GCA_002492335.1 Lachnospiraceae bacterium UBA7109 | reverse complement strand
ATGAGAGAAAATTTAGAGAAAATACTTGAAAAGTAAAAGGTAGTATGCTACCATCATATGTAGTATTTAAAACTAGATTTTGCGGTGAAAAAAGCAAGCAGAGAAAGATTCGGGAGACAGATTATGAGCTATAAAATTATTGTAGACAGTTGCGGAGAGCTGACTGAGGAAATGAAAAAGTCAGGGAAGTTTGAGACAGCGTCTCTGGAAATTGATGTAAATGGATACCATATCGTTGATAATGAAACCTTTGATCAGGCGGAATTTTTAAAAAGAGTGGCAGAATCTCCGGAATGTCCGAAATCTTCCTGCCCGTCTCCGGAGAGATATATGGAAGGTTATCATTGTGAGGCTGAACATGTATATGCCGTAACATTGTCAGCAGAACTGAGCGGCTCGTATAACAGTGCAGTGCTTGGAATGAATCTGTATCATGAGGAACACGGAAAGAAGGATATCTATGTATTTAATTCACGATCTGCATCGGTCGGAGAGACTTTGATCGCCCTTAAGATCCAGGAATGTGAGGAGAAAGGGATGTCTTTTGAAGCAGTTATCGAAGAAGTAGAAGGTTATATTTCAGAACAACATACTTATTTTGTTCTGGAGACTCTGGAAACACTCAGAAAGAATGGAAGACTGACGGGGATTAAGGCAGTTGTGGCGACCGCTCTCAATATTAAGCCGGTTATGGGTTCCACTCCGGAGGGAATGATATGTCAGCTGGGACAGGCCCGCGGTATGAAGAAGGCGCTGGCGAAAATGACAGACCATATCATTGCAGATGTGAAAAATTCAAAAGATAAGATACTTGCGATTACCCATTGCAATTGCTGTGAACGCGCGGAAAATGTAAAGAAGAGGCTGTTGGAGCTTGCAGAATTTAAGGATGTGATTGTTCTGGATACGGCAGGAATCAGCAGCATGTATGCGGCGGATGGCGGAATAATTGTAGTTGTATAAATGATGGATTTGTGTTATAGTATATCTGGTGACGCCGGATAGCTGTAATATACTGGAAGACAGAGCCGGGGCATAGTACAAGAAGAAGGAGTTTTGATGTATGAGTCAGGAAAAGGTAGACAGATATAAACAGGAAAAAGCAAATCGTAAGAAAACGATGAAGAAAGAAAAGCTGGCGAGTATTCTGCGTAAGTGTGCAGTTGGCGTGGTAGGACTTGTGCTTGTGGGATGGATTGGATATTCCGCATACAATATATATGATTCCGGAAGAGTGACTCCGTCAGTCGAGATAGATTATCGTGCATTGGATGATTTTTCAGAGGATCTGACAAATGCGGCATCCGGAGATGATGCTGGCGATACCGGAGTAGAGGAAGCAGCTACAGAGGAAGCAGATTAAATAGAAAGATAAGGCTTATACAGCGGACAGGGTAACCTGTCCGTTTTTCATTGTATAGGAAACTTCGTTTCCTATACAATGAAAGCCTCCGGCAGGATGCGCACTCGCGCGAAGATAAAGTATGTCGCAAGCGACCGCGCTCGG
>DKYD01000046.1:0-10224 GCA_002492335.1 Lachnospiraceae bacterium UBA7109 | reverse complement strand
TCGCAAGCGACCGCGCTCGGCGCGAGAATGTGCCAAGGCACATTCTTTTTATATTATAGAATGTGTCTGGCACAGGAATGTGTTATGCACATTCTTTCTTTTTGCAAAAACATTAAAAAAATACTTGAAATGAAAGGAAAAGTGTTTTACAATGGTCACAAGTGGTAGGAAGTGGAGAAAAGTGGTTTCAAAGGGTAAGAAAGTGGGAGATACTTTGATCTTACTTCACGAAAAGCGTTTTTTGCTTTTGTGAAAGAGGTGAGCTTTATGTTGAAAGGAGAGTACAGTCATAATATTGATGCAAAGGGCAGACTTATTATCCCTGCAAAGTTCCGTGACGATTTAGGGGAGAATTTCGTCATAACAAAAGGGATGGAAAATTGCCTTTATGTATATCCGGAAGACGAGTGGAGCGCCTTTGAAGAAAAACTGAATGCTTTACCAACCACCACAGATAAAAATGCCAGGGCTTTTGCTCATTTCTTCCAGGGGAGTGCAACAGACGGAGATTTGGACAAGCAGGGCAGAACATTAATTCCTTCTGTGCTTAGAACCTATGCAAAGCTTGAAAAGGAAGTTGTATTTATCGGTATGGGGAAGCGTGCCGAGATATGGGACAAGGCCAGATGGGATGAAAAGAATGCTGAAGTGGAGCTTAACATTGAGGATATTGCATCGGATATGGAAGCGAGTGGATTCAGTATCTAGGGGGAGAAGATATGGAATTCAGACACAAGTCAGTGTTGCTTAAGGAGACAGTTGAGGGATTAAATATCAAGCCGGACGGCATCTATGTAGATGGAACGCTCGGGGGAGGCGGACATGCTTATGAAGTATGCGGATGTCTCGGAAATAAGGGAATTTTTGTAGGAATTGATCAGGACGCTGCGGCGATTGAAGCTGCGGGCAGGCGGTTAAAAGACTTCGGGGAGAAGGTTACGATAGTCAGGAGCAACTATTGTAATATGAAGTCGGAGCTCCAAAAACTGGGCATTAATAAAGTTGATGGGATCGTACTCGATCTGGGCGTGTCATCTTATCAGTTAGACACGGCGGAGCGGGGATTCTCTTATCGGGAAGATGCACCCCTGGATATGCGGATGGATACACGTCAGAAAATGACAGCCAGGGACATTGTTAATGGCTATGAGGAACGGGAACTTTTTCGGGTGATTCGTGACTACGGGGAAGATAAGTTCGCAAAAAATATTGCGAAGCATATTGTCATGGAGCGTGAAAAGGTTTCGATTGAAACAACGGGACAATTAGTAGAAATCATAAAACGGGCAATTCCGATGAAGTATCAGAAGAAGTCGGGACATCCGGCGAAAAGAACATTTCAGGCGATTCGTATTGAGCTAAACAGAGAGCTTGATGTGCTCCGGAATTCATTGGATGATATGATTGAGCTTTTGAATCCGGGCGGAAGGTTATGCATTATAACTTTTCATTCTCTTGAGGACAGAATAGTAAAGAGTGCATTTCGAAAGAATGAAAATCCATGTACATGCCCGCCGGATTTTCCGGTATGTGTGTGCGGAAACGTCTCAAAGGGGAGAGTTGTGACGAAAAAGCCGATTTTACCGGGTGATGAGGAGTTAGAAAATAACAGTCGTTCAGCGAGTGCGAAGCTTCGCATATTTGAGCGCGTTTAACAAGGAGTATAAAATAAAAGAAAGGGTGATTGTGATGGCAACATCAAGACGAACAGCAAATACAGGCAGACAAAGACAGAACAGAACAGCGGGACAGATGTATGTGTACGGAAATGTGGCAGCAAAGCCGTCATATGAACCGCAGAGAAGAACAGAGGAACCACAGAAAAAAAATAGAACACGAAATCAGTCGAGAAGAAAACTTAAGAAAGCACAGCGTGTGAATTCAGCTTATGTATTGTTTTTGTCTGCAGCGGCGGTATTTGCATTGGTGATCTGTGTGAACTATATCAAGCTCCAGTCCAGAATTACAAGCCGTGCAGAAGATATCGCAGGGCTGCAGGAAGAGCTTGCGAATCTGAAAGAAGAGAACAACACACGATATAATTCCGTGATGGATTCTGTTAATCTGGATGAGATTCGTAAAAAAGCAGAAGAATCTCTGGGAATGGTATATGCATCTGCAGATCAGGTGGTTGGATATACGAATGGTTCTTCCGATTATGTGAAACAGTATGAAAATATCCCGGAGGACGGGGTAATTGCCCAGTCAGATAAGAATACAGATTAGGTGATATCATGACGAGAAAAATGAGACAACGATTCAAAAAAAAATTTACAAGATTAATGCAGAAAAAGCTGGTAATGCTCTTTGCGGGGATCATACTGGCTTTTGTTGTATTGATAGGGAGAATTACTTATATTAATGCATCCAGCGGAGACAAGTATTCTAAAGTGGTGCTGGATCAGCAGCAGTATGGAAGCCGGGTTATTCCTTTTAAAAGAGGGGACATCGTAGACCGTAATGGGACAAAGCTTGCGACCAGCAAGAGGGTCTATAATGTGATTCTGGATATCAAGGTTATGCTCAGCGACGAGAAGTATGAGGAGCCTACGATAGAAGTGCTTAAGAGCTGCTTTGATATTGAGGAGGATACTGTCCGGAAGCTGATAAAGGAGAATCCGGGCAGCAGATATTCTGTCCTTAAAAAAGGTGTAGAATATGCAAAGGCGAAAGAATTCAAAGAGCTGCAAAGCGATAAGGAGAAGTCTGCAGACGTAAAGGGAATCTGGCTGGAAGAGGATTATGTGCGTTCTTATCCGTATAATGCACTGGCAAGCGATGTGATCGGGTTTACGGTTGATGGAAATGTGGGCAGCAATGGGATTGAAGCGGCATATAATGATGTTTTGAACGGAACTGACGGAAGAGAATATGGCTATCAGGAGAAAAATGCGATTCAGGAAAAAACCGTAAAGGAAGCAGAAAATGGGAAGACAATTGTATCTACGATAGATTTACAGGTGCAGAGTATTTTGGAAAAACATATACTGGCATTTAATGAAGAGCATAAAAATGAGGCAAGACCGGGTGTGGGAAGTAAAAATACAGCGGTTATTGTTATGAATCCCCAGAATGGGGAAATACTCGGAGAGGCGTCTTATCCCAATTATGATCTAAATAATCCGAGGGATCTGACTCTCTATTATTCAGAAGAAGAAATTGCTGAAATGGCAGAAGAGGAAAAGTTAGACGCCTTGAACAGCTTATGGAATAATTTCTGCGTAAGCAGTGTATATGAACCGGGTTCTACCTACAAGCCATTTACGGTAGCGGCAGGTCTTGAGCTGGGAAAACTGAATGGCAGCGAGAATTTTGTGTGCGGCGGTGTCCTTCATGTGGGAGATCATGATATTCACTGCAGTCATACATCCGGCCATGGTTCGCAGTCTTTGAAGCGTTCACTTGAGAATTCCTGTAACGTGGCATTCATGAAAATGGGTGAGATACTTGGAAAAGAAGATTTTACAAAGTATCAGCACTTGTTTGGCTTCGGAGAATATACCGGAATCGACCTTCCGGGAGAGGCAACCGGACTTTTATATACAGCTGAAAAGATGGATGCAGCCAGTCTGGCTACAAATGCTTTTGGTCAGAATTTTAATGTGACAATGACGCAGCTTGCAGCAGGTTTCTGTTCGCTGATTAACGGCGGTGACTATTATGAACCTCATGTGGTGAAACAGATTCAGGATGAAAATGGAAATGTAACAGAAAATAAAGATCCCGTGCTGGTAAGGCGTACCGTTTCCAAAGAAACAAGTGAGATTTTAAAAGATTATATGCTTGGAGTTGTTGAAGAAGGAACCGGAACTTCAGCGGCAGTAGAAGGATATGATGTAGGAGGAAAAACCGGTACAGCAGAGAAACAGCCTCGTAATAAGAAGAATTATCTGGTGTCCTTTATTGGGTATGCGCCGCAGGAGAATCCACAGGTTGTTGTGTATGTTGTAGTAGATGAACCAAATTCATATGGGCAGGCAAACAGCGGATATGCGACAAGACTTGCCTCAGATATTATGGTAGAAATATTCCCGTATCTGGGCGTGCAGAAATCAACAAAAACAGAATAAACATATTGTATAAAAAGAAATAGAATAAAAGAATAACCTCGGAGAAGCTTTAATAAGTTATAAAAACAGCTTTTTCGAGGTTTTATTATGAAAAATAAGACATATAACAAGAAAAAGACGCTTGTGGTCTTCGTCATTGCCCTTGTTGTGATTCTGGGACTTTTTGGAAGGCTGGTCTATCTGATGGTCTTTGAGGCTGAATATTATCAGGAGAAAGCGGAGGCACTTCATGAGAGAGAAAGGGAGATAAAGGCGGCCCGCGGTGAGATTATTGATGCAAATGGAATCGTGCTGGCCACAAATAAGACTGTGTGCACGATTTCGGTTATTCACAGTCAGATAAAAGAACCGGAGCGTGTCATACAGGAGCTTTCAAGAGAACTGAAGATGGAAGAGTCTGTTGTCCGGGAAAGGGTGGAAAAAGTATCTTCTATGGAGAGGATTAGAACAAATGTCGAGAAGGAGACAGGGGACAGAATCCGTAATCTGAATTTGGCCGGGGTAAAGGTGGATGAAGATTTTAAACGCTTTTATCCATATAATGAACTGGCATCCAAGGTGCTTGGATTTACGGGCGGGGATAATCAGGGAATTATCGGACTGGAAGTAAAATATGAAGAATATCTGAAGGGAACGAACGGTACGATTCTTACAATGACAGATGCAAGAGGGATTGAACTGGATGCGGTGGCTGAGGAACGGGTTGAGCCTGTGGCGGGAAACACGCTTCAGATCAGTCTTGATTATAATATTCAAATGTATGCCCAGCAGATGGCAGAAAAGGTGATGGCGGAAAAGCAGGCGGACAAGGTGGCGATTCTCCTGATGAACCCACAGAACGGTGAAATTCTTGCTATGGTAAATGTTCCTGAATTTAACCTCAACGAGCCGTTTACTCTGAATACGGATGCGGATACTTCTGCACTTTCTGACGAAGCGAAACAGGATGCTTTGAATCAAATGTGGAGAAACGGGTGTATCAATGATACTTATGAACCGGGCTCAACATTCAAAATTATTACGGCGTCCGCGTGCCTGGAGGAAGGGGTGGTTTCTTTGGACGATACTTTCAGCTGTCCCGGCTACCGTGTTGTTGAGGATCGGAAAATTCGCTGCCATAAGGTCGGAGGACATGGTGCAGAGACCTTTGTGCAGGGGATACAGAATTCCTGTAACCCGGTGTTTATTGAGATTGGATTAAGGCTTGGAGTGAAGAATTTCTGTAAGTATTTCAGACAATTCGGGCTTATGGGTATGACCGGAGTCGATCTTCCGGGCGAGGCGGGGACGATTATGCATAAGGAAACTAATATTGGTCAGGTTGAGCTTGCGACCATGAGTTTTGGCCAGTCTTTTCAGGTAACTCCGGTGCAGATGGCCGCGACCGTCAGTTCAATTGTAAATGGCGGGAAACGGGTGACGCCGCATTTTGGCGTCCGTGTGCTGGATGATAAGGGAGAAGAGATAGAAAAGTTTAAATATGATGATGGAGAGCGTATTGTATCAAAACAGACGTCTGAAACCATGCAGATGCTTCTGGAAAGCGTTGTTTCGGAGGGATCCGGAAATAAGGCATACGTAGAAGGTTATCGGATCGGGGGAAAGACCGCAACTTCCCAGACGCTTCCAAGAAGCGCCAACAAATATATTTCTTCTTTTATTGGATTTGCACCGGCAGAGAATCCGCAGGTGCTGGGAATGTGTGTCATATATAATCCACAGGGGATTTATTATGGGGGAACAATTGCAGCTCCGGTAATCGGAGATATTTTTAAGAATATATTCCCGTATCTTGGCATTGAAAAAGACTGAAAAATGAAGTATACTATGTTGGGTTAGAAGAGAGAACAAAAGAAATTAAGAGGTGGATTATGGATTATACAATGTTTATGCCGGTAATTATTTCCTTTGCGTTCAGTGTGATTATGGGACCGATTATTATTCCGGTGCTGAGAAAGCTGAAGATGGGTCAGACAGAGAGAAAGGAAGGGGTCAAATCTCACTTGAAAAAAGCGGGAACTCCGACAATGGGCGGAGTGATCATTCTGCTGAGTGTGGTTGCGACATCCGTGTTTTATGTGAAGGATTATCCGAAGATTATTCCGATTCTGTTTGTAACTTTGGGATTCGGGCTGATTGGCTTTCTGGATGATTATCTGAAAGTAGTGATGCACCGCTCTGACGGTCTGTTTCCAAAGCAGAAGATGGCGCTTCAGATCGTGATAACAGCTGTTTTTGCTTTTTATATTGTGAAATTTACAGATGTATCACTGGCGATGCTGATTCCGTTTTCCGGCGGTAAATATCTGGATATCGGCTGGCTTGCGGTTCCGTTGATGTTTTTTGCCGTAATCGGAACGGTAAATGGTACGAATTTTACAGATGGCCTTGACGGACTTGCATCCAGTGTTACAGTATTGGTTGCGACATTCTTTACGGTAGTTGCGATTGGAACAAAGAGCGGGATCGAGCCGATTACCTGTGCAGTTGTAGGAGCGCTCCTGGGCTTTTTGCTGTTCAATGTATATCCGGCAAGTGTGTTTATGGGGGATACGGGTTCTCTTGCACTTGGAGGGTTTGTGGCGTCCACAGCCTATATGCTTCAGATGCCGTTGTTTATTTTAATTGTAGGATTGATTTATCTTGTAGAGGTAGCGTCTGTTATGATACAGGTTACTTATTTTAAGAAAACAGGTGGAAAGAGAATCTTTAAGATGGCGCCGATTCACCATCATTTTGAATTGTGCGGCTGGTCCGAAACAAGGGTGGTTGCTGTATTTTCTATTATAACGGCGATCCTTTGCCTGATTGCTTTAATGGCAATGTAGCTGGAATGAGAGAGCGTGCATATTAGAGATTTTACATCGGATAGGAGGAAATTATGGAAGTGGCAGGAAAGAAGGCGCTTGTTTTTGGATCCGGCATCAGTGGAGTGGGAGCAGTGAAGCTTCTGCGTGAGCAGGGAGCTGAAGTGATTCTGTATGACGGAAACGAAAAGCTTGACAGAGAAAAACTACAAAAAGATCTTGGAGACGGAGTGGAAGCAGAATTGATTCTTGGGGCTTTTCCGGAGGGGATTCTTCCGGAGCTTTCACTTGTTGTGTTAAGTCCGGGTGTCCCGACAGATCTTCCTGTAATTCAAATGATGCGTGAGAGGAAGATCCCGGTAATCGGAGAGGTAGAGCTTGCTTATCAGTATGGAAACGGGGATGTACTTGCCATTACCGGAACCAATGGAAAGACGACCACTACTACACTTCTTGGCGAGATAATGAAAAACTACCGCCCGGATGATGTGTTTGTAGTCGGAAATATAGGTAATCCTTATACTGTCGCGGCAGGTCAGATGACGGAAAAATCAATTGCCGTTGCGGAAATGAGCAGCTTCCAGCTGGAGAGTATTGTTACGTTCCGGCCGAATGTAAGTGCGATTCTTAATTTCACACCGGATCATTTGAACCGCCATCATACGATGGAGGCATATATTGCGGCAAAGAAAAAGATTGCAGAGAACCAGACAGAAGCGGATTTCTGCGTTTTGAATTATGAAGATGAAATAACACGGGAATTTGGGAAAAAGCTTAAGTGTCAGGTTCTATATTTCAGCAGCCGGCATAAACTGGAAAAAGGAATCTATCTTGACGGTGAGAACATTGTTTATAAGAATCCGGAAGAGGTGGTTGTCTGCAATGTTTCCGAGCTTCGGATTCTGGGAATGCATAATTATGAAAATGTGATGGCTGCTGTCTGTATGGCTGCTGTGTATGGCGTGCCGATGGATATTATACGCAATACAGTTGTGAATTTTGGTGGTGTGGAGCACCGGATTGAATATGTGACAGAGAAAAATGGCGTGGCATATTATAACGACTCCAAAGGAACGAATCCGGATGCCGCAATCAAAGGGATTCAGGCAATGAACCGCCCGACTGTGCTGATCGGCGGCGGCTATGATAAAGATTCCGAGTATACGGAGTGGATTAACAGTTTTGAAGGAAAAGTAAAAAAACTGATTTTGACAGGGGCTACCAGAGAAAAGATTGCGGCTGATGCAAAAAAGTGTGGTTTTCATAATTACGTATTTGCAGATACATTTGATGAGGCAGTCTATATGGCGGCAGAGTATGCACAGAGCGGCGACGCAGTGCTTCTGTCACCGGCATGTGCGAGCTGGGGCATGTTCCCAAATTATGAAGTACGTGGAGATAAGTTCAAAGAAATTGTAAATTCCTTATAAGGAGAGCGGAGAATTTTGATTCGACGGGAAAAAGGAAGATATGATTATACGCTTCTCGCTGCGTTATGTCTGATCATCATTATGGGTCTGGTGATACTGTACAGCACCAGCGCTTATAACGGAGAGGTTAAGTTCCACGATGCATTTTATTATCTGAAAAAACAGGTATTTGCTACCAGTCTTGGCATTGCATGTATGTTTTTTGCTGCCGGAATGGACTATCATATGTGGGAGCATGTGGCTGTGCTGGGATATGTGATTTCTCTTTTGCTGTCTCTCGCGGTTCTGTTTGTGGGAGAGGAATATAATGGCTCCAAAAGATGGTTATCTCTGGGTCCCTTTTCGTTCCAGCCGTCAGAGTTCGCAAAAGTTGCGGTTGTATTGTTCCTTGCAGTGTTGATAACGAAAAACAGCAAAAATATGGGGAAAATTAAAACACTTGTGATCGTTATGCTGTCGATTCTTCCGATTGTAGGGCTTGTCGGGGCAAGCAACTTAAGTACGGCGATCATCATCCTTGGTATAGGGGTGGTGCTTGTGTTTATCGCGAGTCCGAAATATGGGCAGTTCATTCTTATGGGGCTGCTTGGCGTGGCATTTATGGCCATTTTTCTCGCGCTCGAAAGTTACCGTCTGGAACGATTGGAAATCTGGAGGAATCCGGAAGCATTTGAGAAGGGCTATCAGACGATACAGGGGCTGTACGCGATAGGCTCCGGAGGACTGTTCGGAAGAGGACTTGGACAGAGTGTACAAAAGCTTGGATTTGTACCGGAGGCGCAGAATGATATGATATTTTCTATCGTCTGTGAGGAACTGGGTCTGTTTGGCGCGGGATTTATCCTGCTGTTATTTTTAATTCTGATCTGGCGATTCTTTGTAATAGCAACTCATGCAAAAGATTTGTTTGGAGCATTCATTGCGGCCGGGGCAATGGCGCACATGATGATACAGGTTATTCTGAACATAGCGGTAGTAACGAATACAATACCGAATACCGGAATCACATTACCCTTCATCAGTTACGGAGGAACATCAGTTGTGTTCCTTCTTATAGAAATGGGACTTGTCTTAAGTGTATCAAGAGTGTAGGGGACAACAGGCAAGCAAAGCTTTGGAGCTTTCGTTCACCGCACAGGTTATAGAAAAAGGGGAAGTATAAATGACACAGGAAAAATATCTGGATGGGGAACGCCCGAAAAGGCGAAAAAAGAAAACGCATAGATTATATGCATTTATTGTTCTTTTACTTGGAATTATGATTATTTTGATGTCACTCTTTGTTTTGTTTTTTCTTCAGAGAATAGAAATAGAAGGAAATGATTACTGCAGTGATAAAATGATTATAGATACAGTGAAAAATGACAGATATTCTGTAAATACATTGTATGTATATGGAAAATACGCACTGGGGCATGGAAAGACGCTGCCATGCTTTGAAAAAATGGAAGTGGATATCGTGAAACCATGGATTCTCCGGGTGAGGGTAAAGGAAAAACCGATTGTAGGATTCGTGTATACAAAGGATCAGAAATATGCATATTTTGACAAAGAAGGCCTGATCGTAAAAGTCGATTCGGAGCGCATAGAGGGGATTCCATGTGTGGAAGGTATTGACGTAAGTAATATCAAATTGTATCATTCGATAAAAAGTAAGAACACCAAAATATTTGGTGAAATATTGGAGGCGTCTCAGGAGTTAAAGAAATATGAGATGACGACGGATAAGATTGTATGTAAGAAGGACAGAATTTATGTATATGTTGGAAATGTATGCATAAGCCTTGGGAAAAATGTGACTTCTGAGAAGATTTCACAGATTCCGCCTATTTTGGAAAAGCTGGAGGGAAAGTCCGGAACACTGCATCTGGAGAATTATTCAGAGGAAAAAGATACGATTACCTTTGATGTTGAAGA
>DKYD01000012.1 GCA_002492335.1 Lachnospiraceae bacterium UBA7109 | reverse complement strand
CATCGTTTTCTCAAGATAATTATAATATACACCGTCATAGAACCAGTCATCTTCTGTGACATCCACATAAGGCAGCTTATCCACAGGCGGTTCCGTCTCTTTCTCCACCTTCACCGTCATGGTTACATTCTTATTCTCAGGAAGAATTTCGTTTTCTTCTGTCATATCCAGAACCGGTTCTCCATCCACTCCAAAATGAACAATTCTAAGAAATGCGTCTCTCGATCCATATATTCCCTTCTTCGCATGGAATACATTAATCAGATTACCATCTGTATCTGTCACATAAGCATTATGCCCAGGTCCGCACAACCCTTCTACTGAAAGCCCGGTCAATATTGGGTAATTACACTTTGTCCATGCTTCCTGATCAAGGAAATTTGTATTATCATTCAATTCAATACTTGTCATTCCGACACAATAAGTTTCATCTGTAGCGCCGCCGGAATAGGTGAGATAAAGTCTGTCATCCGTGAAGATGGTATTCGGTCCCTCTGTCACAAAGGTATGATTTCTCTCCCAACCATACTCGCAGTCCACAAATTTCACTGCGTCGCTAATTAACTGATATGGCTTGCTTCTGTCAATTTCACCAATCCACAGGTCAGCCGTACCGCCGTTTTTACCGAAGTTACGCTGTGACCATGCCACATAATCTCTTCCGCCATAGCTGAAATGGGTCATATCCAGTGTAATCCCACCGTAAGGCTCTGTAAGCGGATCGCCGTTCTTATTCAGGAACTGATGCAGATCGCCCCAGTCGTCATAATTCGTCGGGTCATCCCCGGTAAGCTTCATCAGCATACTCTGTACATTAAAGCCACTTCCGATATTTACACTGAAGAACATATAAAGCTCTCCGTCTAATACGTGAAGCTCCGGCGCCCAGTGGTTTGCCGGCGCATCGTAGCCATATTCTGCCGCCTTCTCCTTATTGAATACCAGATGCTCCTCTGCCTTATTAAGTTCTGTAACCGTATCAGCCTCCCTGATATAGAGTCCATAGTTATTATCAACAGCTGCTTCTGTAGTAGCAATAAAGTAATACTTTCCGTTAAATTCTGTAATTGTTGGATCCGCACGTCTTTCAATAAACGGATTGTTCTGGTCTGTCTGATCGGAAATCTGTTTTACCGTTCCGGTAACAGTATAGATTCCCTCTTTATCAAAGTCTACTTTTTCCAATTCTTCTTCATTCCAGATTACCGCCTTCTCTGCTGAAGAGCCATCCGAATAATTAGCTGTTATCTTTGTATCTCTGATCTCTGGTCTTTCTCCAACCTTAGTAGTAACGACCGGATTCTCAACGGTTGTATTCACTACTTTGTCCAGTTTGTTCAGAATATAGCTTCCCTCTTCTGCCGTAACTCCCACAACACCAGCCGGTATTGCATACTGAATGTCCGTCTCTTCCGAGCCTGTCTGTATCGGCGCTGAAACTTCTGCCTCTGTAAATGTCTGGAAATCCTTTGTCGTATTTGCATAGCCAAGTCTGGAATCTATACCTGTCCATGTAATCCGGTAGCTGTCCTTTGCAGCATCATAGACGCAGGCAGGCTTAGAAACATGCTCTGCATCACTTAACCGAATCATTCCCACCTCCGTATAGGATACCAGGTCTTTTGAGGTAAAGAGCAGAAGGGTTCCCACTTCATCCGGAACCGTCTCGCCCTGCGTAACCCGAACTGCAAGCACGCCGAAACTTCCATCCTTCATACGGAAAATATAAGGCTCCTTCAAAAGCTTCGTTGTCGCTCCCTGGGCTTTTGCAAATAATACACCCGTATTATTTAATAACGCCCTGTAATCTTCTCCGTCTTCGCTGTACCCAAGATGCATACTGTCAGATACATAATCGTTATACATTCCATCCTTAGAAGCATCCACTTCTCTTGTGTAAGATAACACATAAGCGCTGTCGGTTCCCAGAAGCTTTACCTGGAACTCTTTTTCCTGATTCTTACCGTCAAGCGTTATGGAAGCCGTTAATTTTACATCAGTAATTCCTTCTTTTGACGGGGTGATTTTTCCGGTTTCTGTATTAATATCCTCGCAGTCACTTGTCCACGCAACCTCCGTTCCGAGAACCTCAAGCGGAAGCATGTCCTTTGCGGTTATATAATAAGGAAGATTCAAATACTGATCCAAAATAATGTCTGCCTTATCGCTCTTGCCGATAACATATACAGAATATGTCTTATCGACAGAAACACCTGACAGTGAAAATGTTGCCGTCAGTTCCACCTTCGTCGTCGCATCCGCAGGAGTAACCTTCCCATCATTGCCTATAATATTCGTATTCCCTGACTTCCATGTAATTGCAGAACCATTCACCGTACCGGCTGTCGGAAGATTCATATCCTCTGTCACAGAAGAAAGATTTCCCAACTCTACTGCCGCAATATCGTCCTCAATCAATTTAGAAGCATATACATAATTACTTCCGGCATAGATGGACTTTATCTGAGCGTCTGTCAAAGTCTGATTATAAATCTTGAAGTCTGTCACAATGGCGTCACAATATCTGTCGGCGCCCCAGTTTGATTTGGCAATATAACCCAGCACATCTCCCTTTCCTCTGAACACTTCGTCCAGATCATGGGAATGGTTCAGCGTTCCCTTCAGTTCGCCATTCACATACAATTTTAATGTCTGCCCCTCTGACGTTACCGTCAGCACACTGAAGTTCTTGGTATCCAGCGTCACATTGCCGGAACCCGGTATGGAATTTTCAGCGCCATTCGCTCCCTGCGTCTTAATGGCAACATTGATATTACCGGACGCCAGCCTTGGATTAAAGAACAGATAATCCGTCGTATCCCCGGTTCCAATGGTCCACAGGAACTGATACTGTGCTGTCCGTGGAATTAAAGCAATCTCCACACTGAATCCTTCTTTATAATCCGTAAGGCTATCCTTAATGGATAATGGAAGATCTATATAAGGTCCGTCAGCGCCTGCATTTCCGCCTGGAAGTTCCAGAAACGTATCTCCCAGCTCTTCTTTGAAATCAGATGAAGATATATTATGCAGCGTGGCGTCATTCCCCTTCCCCGACTGATCCAGCAGCTTTGTACCACTATGTGACATATCATAGTGAGCAACAATATCATATGCTTCGGGTTCTTCTGCCCTTGCATAGGATGGAACTGTACTAAATACAGTCGCTGCTGCCAATAATAATGCAAGTATTTTTTTCTTCATACACTCTTTTCCTCCTTTACATTCATACTATTTCTATTATAGCAAATACTCGTTATTTTTCACCCCAACAAATCAGACAAAAAAGCCATGGAAATCTAAAATTCGTAAAATCCCCATAGCTTTTTCCATACAATATTTCCTTTCACCTTATATACTGTCATCCAGAATTGCGCCGAAGAATGCCGGCTTCGGATTCAGTTCTTCATCAAACAATAATGGATAATGAGTTTCTCCGTCGTTATTCAACCAGGTTCGGCTGTCATTCAATCCCCAGAAGGTAACATTCGTTATATTGACAATTTTCTCATCGTCAAGCCGCTTTAAGGTCCGTAAAATTTCTTTATAGCGCTCCGCCAGCTTCTGCTGTCCTGCCGCAGATTTATCCGTCTGCCGGACGTCCAACTCGGTAATCTGAATCTCCAGCCCCATCTCTGAAAACTTCCGGATGGTATTCTCATAATTTTGCACAGACGGATATCCCAGAAGAATGTGGCTTTGCATCCCAATACCGTCAATCAGGTTTTCTTCCTGCAATTTCTCTACCATCTCACAAATTGCCGTATCTTTTTCATAACAATTAAAGTCATTATAGAATAGCTTCTGCTGCGGATCTGCATACTTTCTTGCATAGAGAAAAGCTTTTTCCACATAATCCGCCCCAATAATCTGATACCAGTAGTTTCCTTCCACAAGCATCTGGCCTGCTTCCTGGGAATTGGCGTCAATTGCCTCGTTCACCACGTCCCAACAGGTAATAAGCCCCGGATAATTGCTGTTAAAATATGTCATCACCTGGCTGATATAGTTTTCCATCCGCTTAAGCATGACATCTCTGGATACCAGCGGCGCGTCTGAAGCATCACTGAATCCTTCTGTAAAAAACCATCGCGGCGTCTGCTTGTGCCAGACCAGAACATGGCCCCTCAGTTTCAATCCGTTCTCTTCTGCGAAAGTAAGAAGAGGCTCCGCTTCTGTCACTTCTATAACCGGGTATTCTTCCTCTCCTCTTTCCAGAGTCTTCTGACGGTTCAAAAGAGCCGCAGGCTTCATGGCATTCTCACAGGTAATATAAGAAAATTGTTCCCGAATCAACGTCCTTTCCTTCTTTCCGTTAAGCGTCCCTGGCTCAAGCGCCACTCCTATGGAGAAATTATCACTATATAATTCCCGCATCCGATAAAGGATTCCGGTTTCCTCATACTGCCCAAGGAAATTCCTCTGCCCTTCTTCCGGCATCGTTATGCTCACTTCAAAAAGCTTACAAAATCTTTGGATCACCGCCGCACATTCGGCGCGGTTTGCTTTGCCCTGCGGATTCAGCCTTCCCCGGTCTCCCGTAATAATCTGGCTGCCTGACGCCCACGCCACCGCGTCCCTGGCGTAACCGCTTACGCTGCCTTCATCCGGGAATTCAGACAATTCTGCCCGTCTGGAAATATCAATTTCTTTATTTCCTGCATAACGGTACAGTATCACAGCCAGCTCTTCACGGGAAATATTTCTTCCCGGATCAAAAAGCCCTGTATCCGTATAGCCATGGATGATTCCATTTTCATTCGCCCATATAACCGCATCCGAATAGAACTCACCCTGGGGCACATCTGCAAATTTTTCCTTATATACCACGTTCGGACTGTTTTCCATTCTGTAAATCAGCGTTGCAACATGCGCTCTTTTCAGTTCCATGGATGGGCCAAACAAGGTCTCTGTCATACCTGTCATAATCCCCTTTGAACTTACATAATTTACAACTTCATAATACCAGTCGCTTTTATTTACATCCTGAAAGCTTATCCCTGCCTGGTTCTTCCCTTCAGACGCACTGACCGGAAAACAAGTAAAGCCTGCGGCCGCAGAAACGGTTAATACCGTCGCCAGCGCCACTGTTATGCAGTTTTTAAGTATTTTGTTCTTCAAATTCTATGTTCTCCTTTTTACGCTTTTTTTGTATACAGACTACACCTGCCGCAATTATGCCAACCGCCAAAGCGAACGGCAGCCATCGCCCTGAAGCTTTCTTTATCGTCTCTATGTAGGTCTGCCCGATATTCTTTCTCCATACCGGTCCCAATACTTTCTTTTCTTTATCCGTTTGCGCAGTCGGCTGCATATCTGCCTTTAATTCTACATCATCTATTAAGAAAGAAAGTTCCGGGTCTGTCGCCTCAAAATAAAGAATAATTTTGGACGACTCTTTCTCCACCTGATATTCTCCTGTAACCTCCGTCCATTCTCCTTTCGAGATGCCGGAGCCTGCCGCAATCCAGCTATAAGAAACCTCACCGTCCGCATCCTCTTCCTGTATGCAAAAACGGATTTCCTGGGGTTCACTGTTTTCATGCTTTGTCCAGAAGGAAACATGCAGATATTTTCCCTGTAATTCGGCGTCAGTAAAATTTCTTTCCACCCCATGCCAGCTTAAGGTTCTTCCGCTTACCAGAAGCGCCTTACTGCCGCCGTGCGCCTGCCTGGAAATGGCGCCTTTCCCATCTCCCCGACTTTCAAAAAACGGACTTCCGTCTTCAAAATCAATCAGCAGGTCGGAAAAAGGAAGCACACTGCTTTTCCTTGCCACCGCTGCATTTTCAGCGCCACCGTTGCCTTGTAATCCCGGATTTTCATCCCACTGCGTTGTCCGCAGGAATACATCGTCCACCACAAAATCCGCCGACGGGTCAGAACTTTCAAAATAGATTACCGGCTGGACGGTCTGCGGCTGTATATTCACGCCGCCTTCAAAAGAAATCCAGTTCCCGGGAAGGGTCTCCCCGCCTGCAATCCTTGTATAATTTACATTTCCTTCTTCGTCCGTCTCCTGCATCGTCAGATAAATCTCCACAACACGCGAAGAGGTATTCTTTACCCAGAAAGACATCTGAAGTCCTTTTCCTCCCAGCGCAGCCCGGGAAAGATCCCTCTCCACGCCATGCCAGTTCTGCGTCCGTCCGGTTACGGCAAGCGCCTTCTCTCCCCGAAAGGCGTCCGATACAACCATTCCGCTTGCATCACCCCGACCGGCAAACCACGGATCACCGTCTTCAAAATCAATCAGCAGGCTTTCAAACGGAGCAACCGGCTCCGGCAGATTAACCGGATCTGATTTTTCTGTTACCAGATTCACACAGTCTACAATAAAGGGATCCGTCCCCTCTGCTTCTATATAAATTGCAGCCTCCGCCACCGCCTGCCCGATCGTGTACCCTGACTCACAGGAAAGCTGAACCCAGCTTCCGGCCTCCGCCACCGCCCATGCAAGCGTCTGATATTCCTGGGTTCCATCCGCCCGGGTCAACCGCAATGTAAGGGCAATGCGCCGCTGTTCTGCTGACAGATTTTTAACCAGAGCCGCTCCTGAGACACAAGTCCCGGAGAGAGTCTCTCCCTCTTCTAAAAATGCAGACACATCCTTCAGAGGACCTTCATAACTCTCCAAACGGTCGCTCACGAAAAGTCCTTTGCTTCCCTGATAGCCTTCATTCCGGGTAATACGGAGATCTGGATTGCCCATTTTATCAAAATAAATCTGTCCATCCTCAAAATCAATAGTCTTTCCCCTGGTGTAATTTATATCGAACTCTGGATCGTCCGTTCTTTCCTCTGTCTCTACGGTTATTTCCACCTGATCGACGCTGAAAGAAACTCCTGTCTCCTGTGTTTCAAAATAGAGAACCGGACTTACCGTATCCGAAGCCACTGCGATGGAGCCTGACAGTTGTTTCCACTCTCCCGGAGCTATTACCACATCTCCCTGAATCCAGCTATACGTTGTAGTTCCGCCTGTTTTCTCTTCCTGAAGCGTCATATGCGAAGTAATCGCATATGCTTCATTATTTCTGACATAAGCGGAAATCCTCAGAACATCATTTCCAGAAACCAGCTCCGATAAATCCTTCTGAGCTCCGTTCCAGCTCTCTGTCCCTCCGCTTACAGCCAGGCATTTTCCTGACCATGCATTCTCGCCCGTAACAACTGCTGTTGCTGTTCCACGCCCGGTAAACCCGCCGTCTCCATCTTCAAAATTAATGGTAACGGTCTTCGTTCGGACAGCTGCGGACACAGCCGGGACTTCTGTTATTCCCAAAAGAAACACCGCGAAAAGTACCCAGGCAAGTATTCTTTGTCGCTTTCTACATCCGGCTGCTCTCATGATTCCTCCTCCTTTTCCGAAACCTTTATCTCAACATCATCCAGAATAAAGGATGCCGACGCGTCTCTGGATTCAAAGTACAGCACAGGTCTCACGGTATCCACACTCACCGGAATCCTTCCTTCCAGCCGTATCCATTCTCCCGCCGCTACTTCTTCTGTCTGCGCTGCCGCACCGAAAACAACCTGGCCGGATACCTTCTCCTCCGCCAGCGTAATCGCAAAGGCCGCCGGCCTGTCCGCATTATTTTTCAGATAACAGCTTACCTCTATCGTTTTTCCTTCTGTCTGTGTCCCAAAAAAATCCTTCTCTACCCCATGCCAGCTCTCCGTGCGTCCGTCCACCAGCAAAGCTTTCTCTCCGCTGTAAGCATCCGTCGTGATCGTCCCGGTTCCATTTCCCCGGTTAGAAAAATAAGTCTCTCCGTTTTCAAAATCCAGAAAAACATCTGAAAATGGTTCCATATCCGAATCCGTCTCCCTGTATCCGATTTTCGCAACGCTGCCGTCGTCCACTGTGATCCTGATATTATCCAACATGAAGTCCTCTGTTCCGTCAGCTTCAAAATTAAGCTGGGGCAACAACGCATCCGCATACACCGGGATTTTTCCTTCTACATATACCCATCTGCCAGAAGGAACCGGCTCCGTCCACACGCTTTCCGGCCACTCAACAACAGTTGAGTCCGGTCTCTGTATCTGAAGCGTACATCCAACAGCAAGAGCTTCCTTCGCTTCATGGCGTGTCCAGAAGGATACATACAACCATTTGCCGATTACATCCTTATCTTCCAGCATCAGAAAGACGCCGTCTCTTTCGTTCTTTCTTGAACCAACCCGGAAACAATTGTCACTGTCATGTCCTTCCTTCTGCCAGAATAAGCGTCCGTCCCCACAGGCGCCAAAATACAGCGTCTGGCTCTTATCCTCCGCATCGTAATCATAAAGTACCCTGGTACCCTCTTCTAATTTTTCTGAGATTTCTCCGGAAGGATGAAATTCGGTTTCGCTGTGATTTCCGCTGCAGCCTGTCAACAGTAGCGCAATTGTGATAAAAACAACCCTACCGACTTTAGGCTGATATTTGTCTCTCATACGTCCCTCCTTTTTGCGAAACTTCATCCATCTTACAGTCATTCTATCTGAAGCCTCGTCCCATGTAATTATATAATTTATAGCTATTACCGCAAAAAATAAACAATGTGGTTCTACAGATTATTTTCGGTGATCAGAAGGAAGGCTTCCCTTCTTCTTTACAAAATATTTCAAAAAGGTAATATAATTTACATAGCCGACCCGCGCGGCAATTTCCTGCCATGACATTTCCGTGACGTCCGCAAGCCTGACCGCTTCCTCTATTCTCCTGCTCTGCAAATAATCGTTCGCGCTTACCCCTGTCTCTTTCTTGAATTTCTGCCCAAGATAAGCTTTATTCATATAAAATTTCTCTGCAAAGCCCTGTAATGAAATATCCTGCCTGTAGTACTCCTTTATAAAAAGCCGCATATATGCCACTGGCTGTTCGCCTCCAGCTCCCTTTTCTTCCATAATTTTAAGGATGCTCCGTCGGACACACTTTCCCACACTCTCTTTGTCCAGCCCGTTTTTTTCTTTTGTCCGCTGCCATAATACCTGTAATTCTCCACTCCTGTGTCCCAGCCTTTCGTCCAGCAGCCGGAACAGAAGCATCAGACGGTATTCCCATATTTCCTTCTGCTCATTTTCCTCAATACTGCCTGTCAGTATTTCCCCGAGCAATGCATCCACATTCTCTGCATGGAAGCTAAGGATTTCTTCCGCAAGCCTTTCAAGGTCTTCCGTTATTTTAACCACCGGAGGCTCCTGCATTTCCGCCACCTCTTCCAGGATTTCATCACGTCGCTTTTTTCCTTCTATTTCCGCTTTCACATTATCCAGGGATTCAAAAAGATCTTCACCTGTAACTGGTTTCAGCAGGTAATCCCGGATACCAAGCTCCATCGCCCTCCTTGCGTATTGAAATTCACCATATCCGCTTACGATAATAAAAACAAATTCCCTTCCCCATACTTCACGCATCTGCTCTACCATTTCCAGACCATCAATCCCATCCATACAAATATCAGTAATGATAATATCCGGTTTCAGACTGCCAGACTCTTTTATCGCCTGCAGCGCATCTGTATATGCGCCAATTACCTGATAATCCTCTCTCTTTTCTATCAGCCCTTTCAGATACTCCAATGCCAGCGGTTCATCATCTACTACTATAATCTGAATCATTCTCTTCTACCTCCAACTGTATCCTGAACCCGAAACAAACTTCGTCGTCATGGCTCTCCATAATCATTTCTGCCCTGTCTTTATAATAAAGGAACACTCTGTTATACACATTCTGAAGTCCTACGCCTTTCCCCTCTTCCCGCTTTTCCTGGAAAACGGACTCCCGAAGTTTCTTCATCTGCTCCTGCGTAAGATCTGAGCCTGTATTTACCACCTTTATAGCTACAGAATCTTCCTCTTTCTTTACGCTTATCTTCACCTGCCCATATCCATTAATCTTGTGGATCCCATGCTTGCAGGCATTCTCTACCAGCGGCTGTACGCTCATCTTCGGAATTCTGAACTCCTCCGTCTCAGGATCAACCGTAATCAGAAAATCAAACCGGTTGGAAAACCGCAGCTTTTCGATGTCCAGGTACATCCTGATAAACGCTGTCTCCTCCCGCACCGTAACCTGATCGTCACTCCAGTCCAAAAGCTTCCGCATCATAATTGCAAGATGCTCAATGGTCCATGACACCTCGTCGTAATGGTTTCTCTCACTGATAGCAAGGATTGCATTCAGGGTGTTAAACAGGAAATGAGGATTCACCTGGCTGATCAGGACGTTCAGCCTCGCCCGCATTCCTTCTAACTCCAGTTCTTTCTTCTGTATATTAAGCGCATAAACTTCGTTAATCAGCTCATTGATCTGACTCATCATCTGGTTAAAGCTCTGAATTACGATTTCCACTTCGTCGTTGTACTGCTTCGTCCGAATCGGTGAAAAATCCGTCTCGTCAAATACTGCCATACGGTTAGACAGAATCTTCAGGCGGCTTGTATAGGGTCGGATCAGAAGAATGATAATAGAAATCGAAAACAGGATAATTAAAATAAGCAGAACGCCTGTCTGCAGGGTAACCCTGGACACCTCCTCTGCCGCCGCGTCCGCATTGGCAACGCCGAGTACAGACCAGCCCTCCATCGTCCCTGATAACCCGGAAGTATAAGAGACAATATTCTCGCCTTCTGCAATCCGGTCTGCCTGTGTAAAATTCACCATATCATAAGGTTCATATTCCTGGTCCGTGGAGGCTACCACCTGGTTCTGCGAATTAACCAGATAATACCGGACCGCGCTGTCCGTATCCTGCAGCCAGTAATAGAGTTGATCCATGGACAGGAAAACCTGGATTGCCATCTGATACCTGTACGCCGGATTGTAGACCGGTATCTGGTACAGGACTGCCATTGCCGGCTGCCTGATACCACTGGCTTCAATATCGTCTTTATACCTTACCCAGGATACAATTTTCGTATTGCCATCCTCTGTCTCCGGCTCTTTTAGCCATGCGGCTACCTGTGGATCCTCTTCCAGCCGCCGGTATACCGACGAATTATATACTGTCGGGTTATCCGTATATACCCGGGCCTCGCTCATTCCCTGGGCCGCCGTTGTGACTTCCTCCAGGAAACTGGTAATTGAACTGTTGTAGCTTTGATAGAACTCGTCATAGCTCTCGTAATCCTTCTGCAATATCCCGGTCAGCGTTTCATCAATACTCGCCGATATAGCAATATTTTCCGCTCCTTCTATTGTTTTCTCAATATTTCCGGCCGCCTTCTCAACAGAATTGCGCAAATTGTCTCTGGTTCGCTCCTGAAAAGCCTTATCAACCTTCACGTGCAGGAAAACCGCAAGCAAAAAAACCGGCAGAAAAACACAGCTAATATAAATAAATACGATCTTTCTACTCAATGTCATTTTCATCTTTTTCATAGCTACTATCTCTTTCTGAACTCTGTTGGCGTCATTCCATTTTTTTCACGAAATTTCTTACAAAAATAATCCGGATTTGAAAAACCGGAATCCAGAGCGATCTCCATCATGGAATCTGTACTTTCGGTCAGCCGCTTCTGTGCATACTCCAGGCGGACTTCATTCAAATACTGCCTGAAAAACATCCCGGTCTCTCTTTTTACCAGCTTCCCCAGATAGACTTCGTTATAACACAGCTCCCCTGCCATATCCTGAAGCGAGATGTTTTCATGGAAATGTGCCCGTACATAATCCTTAATCTGGATGCCGATATTATCTGCATCCGTACTTTCCTTCTTTTCCCCGATAACCTGCATCCAGATATCTTTCAGCTCGTCAAAAAACATCCATGAAACCTGCCTCCTGAGCTGTTCTCCAGTCTCATCCTGTACTGCAAGCAATCTGGAGGTCACGATAACCCGAAGCTGCCCCGGCTCTATATTATGGCTGTAAAAAGCGTTACAATAAGCCTCTGCCTGTTCGCATTCACCAGAACTGCCCAGTTCCGGCTCCTCTAATATTTCACGGCAATACATTTCATTGCTCTGCTTAAGCCACGCTCTGTCCTCCTGGCAAAAGCTTCTGTTCTTTCTCCCCCGGTAAAAGCAATAATCTATAACCTGGGCAACCAGCTTCCATGCCTCCCTGATCTCTCTCCAGCCGCCTACAATACCCAGATCCACAACAACATAAAACAACTCTTCAGCGCCCTGCAGCGCCTGCAGAAGCCTTCCACCATCTTCTGTATAGTCTAAAATAACTGCCACAAAATCCGGGGCCAAAAACATAATCTCATACGTCTCCGGAACAAGATTCATGCTTTTCAGAGCGCGCATAAATACTTCCCGGCTCCGTATCCCCTTTACTGCGAACATTCTTCTTTGCCGCTCTTTCAGATTCAGTATCATCTCAAGCTTATATAATTCATCCTCTTCTGCCACGCCGGCCAGAAGTCCCGACAGATATGAACAGCTTAGTTTTCCAAGGCTCCGGTCCATCTTTTCCCTGACCTCTCGCTCTTGCCCTTCTCTGTCCATAGTCTCTTTGATATCTGCAATCTTCTGCATTACTTCTCTACGTATAACCGGCTTTAGAATATAATCCTTCACCCCCAGGCGTATCGCTTCCTTTGCATAATCAAAAGTCCCGTACGCACTGAGTATAACAAATTTCGGCTGATAATACATATGCTCTCTTACGTAAGTGATTAATTCTATTCCGCTCATTCCCGGCATTGCTATATCTGTAATAACCAGCTCCGGCTGGTATTCCGCAATCATCGTAAGCGCCTGTTTCCCGTCTTCGGCGCTTCCGATTAATTCAAATCCCAGATTTTCCCAACCCACCAGAATCTCCAGCGCCTCTCTTGCAAATGCTTCGTCATCCACAATCAGTACCTTATATAATTTCTTCATATCAGTATCCACCACCACTTTGATCAGGAAAGGCTTTCCTGAATACATTCATTCATATATTGGATAAAATTCTCATATCCTGTCTGTTCATATTCTTCGCAATACTGCCGCCACATATCGTCAAAATTCTCCGTTCCGCAGGTAATCACTCTGGGAAGCCAGGCCGTATTACATGCCGTTGCCTTTGAAGATGCGATCTCCGCCGGAGTCCCGTCCGTCGGACTGAATCTCCAGGTGGGAAAATAAGCCGGCTGTTCCAGCGGATCTAAAAAGAAATCTCCCCAACTGGTTATATGATAATTTTCCAGAAACTGCCTGTCATACTCCGTCAGCGTCTCCTGAAATTCCCGAAGCTGACTTCCCATATCCGTAGCATTTCCATCAGAATAAGTTCCTTCTATTTTGGGAAGATGGGCAAAAAGTGTTTCCGCCGAATTCCTATATGTCCAGTCCTTCGTATACTGCTCCACCCGCATCTCGGGCGTTCGGTAGAACATTCCGTTTTCATCCACAAGATAATCTTCTCCTTCTATTCCCCAGGAAAGAAGCTTCTGCCATTTCTCATCCAGCAATATATCAAATAACTCCAATACCCTTTCCGGGGATTCGCAATCTACCGAAATCATAAAACCGCTTGTCATGGAGACCGCATTATAATCCATGTACTGCTCCCGAATTCCTTCTTCATAGACCAGTGGAATAGAGACATAAGAGCGCTCATTCATTCCCTTTTTCCCAAGATAAACATTGGCGTCGTTTATATTCCATGCTTCATCTGCAAATCCAAGTACATTTCCCTGCGAAAGCCTGCCTATATACTGCTCATGGCTGATGATACAGGCTTCGGGATCAATCACGCCCTTCTCATATTCTTCACACAGCTTTCGGTAAAAACGTTTGGAAATGTCATCTGTCCTGAAATCAGATGCAAGATTCGTCTCAGGATCCACAATACAGTTACCGTTGTTCGGATAACCTGCCATCAATGCAGGAGGATTCACCAACCCATAATCAGAACTTCCATCATTACAGATTGTATATCCAATTGTCTTTTTCCCATATAGTTCCGGATATCGCTCCATATATTGTTCAATCAGACTAAAATATTCTTCCAGCGTAGTAATTTCCGGATATCCAAACTCTGACAAAACCGCCTTCTGAATAAAGAAGCCCGATCTCCAATTACTCCTGATCTGTACCTCGCCCTGCGTAATGCCATAATCCGGAAGAATATAAATGTGCCCATCCTCCTCTGTCATTAAGTCCAGATAAGGCTCATAGTGCCTGTACAGGTTCGGATAATCCGGAAGCAGCTCTTCGAGCGGAACCGCGCCGCCCCGGTCAATAATCAATTCACTGGCGTCCAGAATATCCGTATAATCTCCACTTGCCGCCATCGTTTTTCTCTCTTTATCCCCGTCTCCGACATAAGTAACAAACTCAAATTCCACATTTAATTCCTCTTTGAGCTTCTGATATATCTTATTATCCACCGAAGGCTGCTCACCATCTGTAAAAACAGACAGATGCAGAATATCCTGTTTTTCTTCCTTTTCCTCTGTACTCCCTTTACATCCGGTTATTAGAAAAAACAGCAACAACAGAATTCCTGTTTTTGTCAATACTTTAAAGCTTGTTTTCATACTTGCAATAATCCTTTTTGTTTTATTATAACATAATTTCTTTTTGGAATCTTTCAATCCTTGTATTTTTTATATTAACAGAACTGGCTCATATTCCTTCATGAGCCAGTTCTGTTAATATAAATTCAATTTTTCTATTCGGCCCGGCTCACGAAGGGATATGAGCCGGGCGCCCAAATGTCAGTTATATTTCTCCATAAATCTCTGAATAATAATCGCACATTCTGCTCGTGATGCATTTCCCAGAGGATCCAGTCTCGTTCCATTATCTTTTCCGGTAATAATTCCGGTTCCTACTGCCCACTTCATTGCTTCTTTTGCATAATCAGTTACCTGTACCGCATCGATAAACTGATCAAAATCTGCGCTGTCAGATACATCATACTTCTTGAAGTTCTTTGCATAACGGTACATCATGACTGCCATCTGCTCACGCAGGATATTATCACCCCATCCGAACTTCTCACTTCCGTCTGTGTATCCGGTTACAATCCCTTTACTGCTTGCCCAAAGAATCGCATCTGTATACCACTGCTCATCTTCTACGTCCTTGAACTTCGGCTCGTAAGATACAGCCGGTTTCCCTTCCATATTGTGCAGAATAACCGCAAACTGCGCTCTTGCAAGATTAGACAATGGCTCAAAGTGTGTCGGATTCACACCGTTCATGATTCCTCTGTCGAAGTTATAGTATACCGCATCATAATACCAGTTGCCTGTCTCCTTGTCTACATCCACAAATGGACGTGCAGGTTTCAGATTCTTAACCGCATCATTCAAAGCTTTTTCTGCATCGTCTACTGCTTTCTGATCTGCCTTTTCATCTTTATATACCTTCTGTGCATTTGCCAGGGCTTCCTGCATTTTTTTCACACTGTCTTCTGTAAATTTCTTAATATCTACAGCCGTTGCCTGGTCAATGGCTTCTTTCAGGTCTGTCTTATCAACTTGTGCGTCCTTCTCTTCAAACTGCCAGTAGTCCACCTGCATCAGATCCTTATCTGCTTCGCCCTTAAATACAAAGAATACGTTGTGTTCTCCTACCGCGCCGGAAAGCTCGCACTCCAGCTTCTTATAACTGCCATCTCCTGCCGGTACTTCCATCGTTCCAACAAGTGTGCCTTCTTTACTGTCAAGACGAACTTCTATTTCTCCTCCGGCATTTGCTGCAACATTAGCTCCCAGCTTCATGGCTCCATTCATACCAAAATCAACACCTGCAATTGCAGCCCAGTCATTGTTCTGGATATCTGTCATAGCACGATTCAGTTCTTTGACCATAGCGCCGTCTTCCCCGCACACTGCTGTCTGAATACCGGACTGCCATGCGATCATCTCGCCTTCCAGTCTCTCGTATGGGTTCACAGTTGTTAACTGTCCTACGCCCTTCATGTCTGCTTCGATATTATGAATCGTTCCATCTGAATCAATATCAATTTGATTGATATGTGTAGAACGATATCCGTTTGCCTTACCCAATGCTTTTCCTAATGTCTGTGCATGATAAGTAATGTAATACTGTCCGTCAAACTCAAAAATTGCATGGTGGTTATTACCGCCTACGCCAAAGAACTTAGCCGGATTGTCAAGAATCTCTCCCTTGTATGTGAACGGTCCCATCGGGCTGTCACTCTCCATGTAACAGATAATACCCTGTCCCGGATATCCTGCTGCATGCTGTGAGAAGTTTGAACAATAACTGTAATAATACTTATCGCCGTATTTGTGAATACCGGAATCTTCAAAGATTGCCGGTGCGTCAATCATCTGTGCTGCGCCATCTAAGTGAACCATATCTTCAGACAATTTTACAACACGAGAAGTCTTCGGATTGTTTGCCTGTCCTTCCGGAACACCGCCGCCATAATATAAGTATCCTGTTCCATCATCATCCACAAGTACCGCCGGATCAAATAACCATACGACGCCCTGTGAATACTCAGAACCCGGTGCAACTAATGCTTTTCCAATCGGATCTGTAAATGGACCAATCGGGGAGTCCGCGGATAACACACCGATTCCACCGCCGCCGTCAGCAAAGTAAAGGAAAAATTTCTCTTTTCCGTCAATGGTCTTATGTGCCGCTGCCGGAGCCCATGAACATGTCGCCCATTTTGCCGCACCTTCCGGATTATTCTTTCCTGCTACCGGAATTGAACCATGATCGGTCCAGTTCACCATATCCGCGGAAGAGATTACATTAATCGTATTAATATTTCCATAAGTATTATCTACGGATCCATTATTCTGTGCTTCATATTCCTGTGAGTCATTCGTCATATAGATATAAACTCTTCCGTTATATTCCATTGCGTATGGATCTGCACCAAACTTGTAATCAATCAACGGATTCGACATACCCGGCTGTTTTGCAAGTGCATTCATATTGACATACTTTAATGTTACAACAGATTTTGCACCCGTTACGTCATATACTACCTTGTCTCCTGTTGTCTTTACATAATCTGCTGCAACCGTAACCTGTGTATCCTGTGTTACATAACCTGTGGATTTTACCTTGATTGTTGCAAATGTCTTATTTTCTCCAGATGCTTTATAACTTACATCCTTACCATTTACCGTAAGAATCAGCTGGCCGTTTACATAGGAATAAGTCGCTGTACCTGTTACATTCTTTTCATTGAATAGAACGTCAGAAACAGTAAGTCCTGCCGGAATTCCAACGGAAGCTTCGATACTCTTATAGGTTCCTTCTGGAAGACTGTCCATCTTCACCGGAATCTCAGCTTCTGCATTTGCAATACCCTGAACCTGCGCGTTATCCATAGTAACAGTTCCTGTTGTCTGTGTTCCTGTCGTACCTGTAATCTCATCCTGGATACGGAAATAGTCAAAGTCTACATATCCGCCAAGACTCCTTGTTGCATAGTTGAACAACCCAAAACGATATCCCATAAAGTGCTTGAGACTGTATACCATGCCAAGCTCGTCGCCAATCTTCGTCCAGGATTTCCCATCCAGACTATAATAAAAGTTTGCCTTGTTACCGCCTGCAAAATCAAAGTCTGTCTTTAAATATACTCTGTCCTGTGTCAGTTTTACGCTGGCTGCTTCATATGGTACAAAGTCATCTCCGCTTTCTTTTGTTCCTACCATAACGAGATACTTCTCGCCGCCGGTCATCTTAACACCAACATAGCCATATTTTGCCGCAAAAGCTGCCAGACCAGCCACATCCCCGTTCTTCATATTGCCAACTTCCAGGGCAACGGTTCCGGAAGATGTTGGTGCATAAGTTCTCTGTGTCAATGTATTTCTTGCATCTGTAAGACAGGTACTAAGCGTTCCTGTTGTCAGACGAAGATACCCTGCCCGGTCCGTCAGAGACCAGCATGCATTATTCGGATTGTGATTCCACTGCCATTCCAGTTTCAAATTCGAGCCATTGTAATCATGCTCTGCCACAGATGGTTCTTCTACCACTTTTCTTGTGATCACCACATCGTCTACATAATATTCCATCAGATCATTCTCGGCGCTTGGTTCTGCTGTCCAAGGCGTCTCAAAGAATAACTTAAGATCAGAAGTATCCATATCATCCGGAATCGTATAGGAGCCTGTAAGTTTTGTCCATTCTCCTTTTTTCACATCCCCGCCCAGAATATTCGTAAACTTGCCTGCTGACACTGCTGTCAGAATAAACCGCTTCGTATCCGGTCCGGTTGTATACTTGATGTTATAGGAAATATCAATGATATCGCCTGCTTCCAGAAGCCCTGAGATATCCTGCTGCGGTCCGGAACCTGTTGCTGTGCGGTTCGTTACTTTTGCACTGCTTCTTCCGCTTAACTTCTCTGTATTGTCAAATGTCATCTCGCAGTCTTTTGCAGTCCAGGAAGTATCCGATGCATTTTCAAAGCCACCGTTCTTAATCAGGGTGTCTCCGCCGCTCTCTGACGGAATTTTCTCTGCAACAACAGACACATCATCCACATAGAAGTCCATCAAATCGTTATCTGCTGTCGGATTCGCCGTCCATGCTGTTTCCAGGAAAATTGCGCTTGCGGAAATATCTGTTCCTTCTTTTACGGTAAAGGTTCCTTCTACCGTTCCCCATTCACCTTTTTTGATCGTGCCGCTTCCCATAATCTGGATACTGTCACCGTTTACATAATGATCCCCATTATAGATACACATATTAAATGTCTTAGTATCCGGGACATTCGCATGATCATATTTAATTTTTGCACTGATTTTGTATGTACCGCCCTCTACAACAGATCCTGTAATATCCTGTCTTGGTCCGGATCCTGTCTTTTCTCTGTCGCTTACCTTCAGGATATTATTATCGCCTTCCTTTATAACTTCAATTGCTGCCGGATCATTGACGGTCCAGTTATCCTTTCCATTATCAAAACCACCATTTACAATCAGCTCATCACCGTCAAAAACCGCCTGTGACTCAATCAGACTGACTGCAGATGCTTTTGAAGCCTCCATCTCGCGCTGCTTTGTATAAGCCGGTCTCTCACTTCCATTGTAGAACTCATCTGATGTTACTACCTCAGACTCTGCCTGCGGGGTAAGCGGAATTGCCATCGTATCATCAACCTGTCCGTTTTTATTTCCCATCATCGGCCAGCCGTCTTCCCATGTTACCGGGACAAGAACCGGGCAACGTCCAACAGGCCCCATATCACGGAATACCATTCCATACCAGTCTTTTCCATCTGGTGAATCAATAATGCCTCCCTGCGCGGCGCCTTTATCCTGAAGGATGATCTTACGCTCCCACTTACCGTCAATAAAGTCCTGAATAGAGTCTGCACGGAAGCAAAGCTCGGTACGCATTCCTTTTGTTCCAGCCTCTGCATTTTCCGGTGGCCAGCTAATCAAAAATGCATAATACTTCCCGTCTATTTTCTGGAGATGTGTTCCCTCGCCAAGTGAACCTTTTCCTTCAAGAGCAGAGCCTTTCCAGACGTCACTGATAAGAACTTTCTCTGTGCCCGGCTTAATCCGAAGACCATTCTCTGCAATCTCCATCTCTACAATCTTGATTGTGCCGCCGCCAAAAGCCATATAAATCTTTCCGTCATCATCAAAGAACAGGGACATATCATGGTAACCGCCCTTTTCTTCTGTATGAGACCACACACCATTTTCAATATCGTCTGTTGTGTAGAAATATGTTTTTCCTGTTGTATAAGACATAAACGACAGATAATATCTTCCGTCATAATATTTCAGACTACTTGCCCATGAGCCATTGGCATAGGCGTTCTGACCATTTCTAAGACTCATCTTGTCTCCATCATCCATAATGTCATATACATAATTAACAATCTCCCAGTTTACCAGATCCTTTGATTTCATGATCGGGACGCCCGGTGACAAATGCATCGTTGTACTTGCCATATAATAGGTGTCTCCAACACGAATCACATCTACATCCGGCACGTCAGAATAAATGACCGGATTATGAAATGTTCCGTCGCCATTATCCGATGATGCAGACGCCGACGCCGGTAAAGGAATCATACTGACTGTCAGGATTAACGACAGTATGACACGGGCAATCCGTTTTTTTGTTTCTCTTCTTTTTCGCATAGTTCTCCTCCTTTATATTTGCTATATGTTAGTATTATAGCACAAATCCCATCCTGTTTCACCCCTAAAAACTATAGCAAATGCTATCAAAAACTATAAAACCTTTAGTTTTTATGGTTTTTTGCTACTTCTATTCTTCGTTGTACTTCATCAGTCAGCTCTTCTTCATAAGATCTAACATCCACCCTTTCCCGATAATCTTCCATATATTCCTCCCAGGTCTGTTCAAAGGAATCTGACATAATTACTTTGGGCAGCCATTCATGCTTGACGTCACTCATACTTTGCTTTGCTTTCCCATAATCTGTATCTGCCGGCCAATTATTTTCTGCCGTATATAATGCAAACCATATCGGGATTTCCTCCATCGGAGTCAAAAAATCTGTCCACTTTTCATATTTGTAAGCATCCAGAATCTCTCTGTCCGTTTCATCGAGCGTTGCATAATATTCTCCCGGCTGTTGTTCTGGAACAACCGCGTTCCTGTCATCCTCCATCATCCCTTCATAATGGGGAAAGTAGTCATAACGGCAATGATTCTTCTCCTGATACCCGGCGTCACTTGCCTGCGTTCTCTGCTCCTCTGTCCGGTAGAAGATTCCATCTTCATCAACTTCATAGTCCACGCCTTCCTCTCCCCAATAACGGAGCTTTAGAATCTCAGGATCAAGCAAGTCATTGAGAAACTGCAAAGCGCCTTCTACATCTTTGCAGCTTATCGTGATACCCAATCCATTGCCGGAATTAAGGGCTCCGGAACACCGGTAACTATCTGTAATTCCTTCATTCGCAACAATCCCCAACGGAACATAGGTTCTGTCTGTCATTTTTTTCTCTTGAAGAAGGTTTTCCGCATCCATAAACTGCCAATATTGATCTATCATTCCCAGCACATTACCGGAACTGAGTTTTTCCAGATACTGGTCATAGGTCAGAAAAAATGTATCCGATTCAATGATTCCTTTTTGATACATTTCATTTAATTTTGCGAAATACTGCTTTGCCTCCGGTATGGTGTCATACACAGACGCTTTTTTTGTTACCGGATCCACAATCGCACACCCATCATTGGGATATCCGGCCAAAAACTGAGGCGGGTTCTCCAGACAAAAATATCTCCAGCCATCACACAGAATCTGAAAACCCGTATTCTTCGTTCCGTCTTCATTTACCGGATTAGCCGCCATATAGGATTCAATCAGGCTGAAATACTGATCAAGCGTCTTAATCTGAGGATATCCGGCCCACTTAAGAACCCGTTTCTGAATCCAAAAGGCTTCATCGGAATGTCTTGAGTTCATCTCTTCTCCCCTTATAACCGAAAACTGGGGAATAAAATAAATGTGACCGTCCGGCTGACGCATCTTATTCCACTGCTCTTTAGTCAGGAAATTATTAAGATTCGAATAATTCTCCAAATAGTCATCCAGCGCAATATATGCTCCCACTTCAAGAAGTTTCCCGGTCGCCTCCCCTCCATCAAGAAAGTCCGGAAACTCCCCCCTCTTAATCATAGCATCCACCTTCTCCGACGCACTCTGTCCGGTCAGATATTTTATATCTGCCTTTGCTCCCGTCAGTTCAGCAATTCTCTCCTGAATCCGATTTCCATCTGGAAGTTCTTTTCCCTGAGCCATTGCAAAAGCAGAAAATGTTTTTACATCCCTGTCTTTTCCCGGCACCTCTTTTTTACACCCATTCAAAAACAGCGTCACTGCCAGCAATAATATGCCTGCCACAACAATCTTTCTTTTCATTTTCCCTGCCCTTTCATCTGCTCCATACGCCAACGGCGTGGTGTGATTCCTTTCTCCTGTATAAAACGATTAATAAAATAATCCACGCTGCTAAAACCTACCTTTTGTGCAATCTTATATACTTTTTCATCTGTATTTAACAAAAGTTCCATTGCCTTGTCCATTCTAATACCATTTAGATAATCCCGGAACAAAACTCCATATTTCTTTTTGAAAATTCGTCCCAGATATACATTGTTCATATAAAAAATCTCACCTATAGACCTTAAGCTTAAGTTTTTATCATAATTTTCCTGAACATATTCTTCTACCTGTTCAAGAACCCTGCTGCTTTCCCTGCCGTCCATCTCTGACCGGACACTCGGTTCTCTGCTTTCTTTATAAGGAACGAACTCATTCGCGCCCGTCTCTTTCTGTTTATACTCTTTGTTCAATGCTTTCAGGATCCGGATCAATTCCTGTTCCTGTATCGGTTTGAGAAGATAATCTCTCACAGATAAGCGAATAGCTTCTTTTGCATAATAAAAGTCTGCATATCCGGTTAATATGATAAACTGAATCTGGTTTCCATACAAATTTCTCGAACTTTCTATCAATTCAAGTCCCGACATTCCCGGCATCTTAAGGTCTGCAAAAACAAGATCGACCTTTTCCCTTTCCAGTATCTTCAATGCTTCAAATCCATTCTCTGCCTCGGCAACAATCTCATATCCATATTCTTCCCAGTTAATAATTATCCGTATTCCCTGGCGGATAAATGGCTCATCGTCGACCAACATTACCTTTAACATTTCTCTTTTTCCACTCCTTCTGTCCGCGGTAATTTTATAAAAAGCTCGGTTCCCTGATCCCGTCTGCTGTCAACCTCAAATTCAACCTTGTCGTTAAAATACATCTTCAGGCGAATCACCGTATTTAAAATCCCGATGCTCTCTGAACTTTCCAGCTCTTCCAGCATTGCATACTCAATTCTATGTCTCAGCTGTTCAAGCTCTGCTTCTTCCATTCCCTTGCCGCTGTCGATGATTTCCACATAAATATAAGCCTCGTCAGATGTAACATTTACATTAATGCTTCCTCCCTCAATCAACGGTTCAATCCCGTGAATACAGGAATTTTCCACAAATGTCAGAATCGAAAATTTCGGAATTTTAAGTTTTTTTGTCTCTTCCTGCGTATAAACGGTATATTCCAGCCGTTTTCCAAATCTGCTTTTCTGGATTCCCAAATAAAATTCTACGGCAGAAGCTTCCACTTCTACCTCTACAAAATCTTCCGGCCAGTGCGTCACCTGTCTTAAAAGAAACGAAAAACGCCCCATTAGTTCCGCCGTCTCCCGCTCCCCCTTGACAAGGCTGTGCATACGGATACTTTCCAATGTATTATACATAAAATGCGGGTTAATCTGTCTTTTCAGTCCTTCAATCTCCGCCCGGTTACGGGCAATCATCATATCTTTTTGTTCTGCATCTTTTTTGTAAACGACCTCTATCAATTCCTTGATCTTCAAAACCATCAGATTAAAGCTTTGAATCAGATTTCCGATTTCATCCCCTCCGTGACTGCCCGGAATTACTTCAAACTGCTCCTGCTTTGCTTTATTTATATATTCTTCTGTCAACATGATACGTTTTTTAAAAGATCTATTAACCATGACAATCAGCACACTTGGTAAAATCAGGTTAATCAAAATTAATATCGCAAATGTATCTGTCCGACCCTCCAGCGCCCTCCAAGCGCCATATTTATCTTTTGTAAGAGTCACCTCCCACATATCCCCCACAACTTCCACATTTTCTGAAACGACCAGTTCCTTTTTCTTCACATCCCTCAATGGCAGATACTTTCCTCTTCCATCCTTTTCCAAACCTGACTGCAGAATAATCTTTTGTCCATCAGATACATAGACATCCACATCCATCATTTCATAATCCATAATTTCCGCAAATGTTTCATAATCAAAATCAATCTTCATCACCGCATCGCCGCCAAAATTATCCATCTTACGAATCAGGGAAATATGTCTTATCCGGTTGGCTGCCTGCTCATATGCATTGTTTTCCTCATAGTATGCAAAAACAAATATCCGTTCTTCGTTTTGCAAATATTTCTGATACCATACAGAATCCATTACTTCATCCCGGCTGCAAAAATAAGCTCCACTGATAATTCCCGGATTATCTGTACAGATCTGTATATTATAAACAGACTCCGTTGTATAGTAATAACGAATCACACTGTCTTCTATAAATCGTTCAAAAGCTTCATAATATTCTATCGGAGAAGAATACGTGTGCTCAATAAACTCATTCAACCGCTCATTCATATAAAGATAATCGGAAATTGCCGCCACATTATTTATCTTTACAGTCAATTCATTAGACACCCGCTCCACTACATTTTCCATATTGCGGCATTCTTCTTTATTTACATTCTGTGTAACCATCTGCACAAAAAGAAAATCTGTCACGACCATAGGCAGAAGAACGCATATAATATAAATAATAATTAACTTCGTTCTGATTTTAAAATTATCCAAACACATGTCACACCTGTACTACAAAAATGCCAAAATTTTCTTTGTATTTCCTCTTATTTTCTTCATTATACACAAATGATCTCATTTAAACAAGCAAAATAGCAACAGACACATACTACCTGTTCCGTGTCTGCTGCTATTTTTTGAAACAGTATTTTATTTCTTATAGGTTTTCATGAATCTCTGAATAATGATCGCACATTCACCTCGTAATGCTTTGCCCTGTGGGTCAATCTTTGTTCCTTCATACTTACCGGTAATAATTCCGGTTCCAACTGCCCATTTCATTGCTTCCTGTGCAAATTCGTTGACACTTCCGGCATCCTCAAACTTATCAAACGGGGCTTTTTTGCTGATATCATACTTCAGGTAGTCTGCATACCGATACATCATCACTGCCATCTGCTCACGGTTAATATCATCGGCTGGTCCGAATAAGTGAGTATCGGTATATCCAGTTACAACCCCTGCGCTTGCCGCCCACAAAATTGCATCTGTATACCAGATACCATCTTCCACATCCGGGAAGGCCGGCTGATATTCTACCTTCGGCTTATCCTGTATGCGGTGGACAATCACTGCAAACTGTGCTCTCGCCAGATTTTCAAGCGGTGCAAAATGCGTTTCATCTTTTCCTGTCATTATCTCTGCAAAATAATTGAAATATACACCATCATAGAACCAGTCATCCTCAGCAACATCTACATATGGAAGTTTTTTATCTGCCGAATCCGTCTTCTGAATCGTAACTTTATATTCTTTTACTGTCTCGTGGTCTTCTGCATAAACTTTGAGCATCAGTTCTGTCTTATCACCTGTCAGTGTAACTTCCTGTGCTTTTGTATCATCTACCAATACGTCATCCACATACAGCAGTCCATACTGATCTGCAAGCTGCGCCTTTAATTCTACCACAGTCGTATCTTTGGGAACGCTAATTACATAACCCTCCGCATCTGCTTTTACAGTTCCGGGTGTTGCTTCCAGTGCTTTTAAAGAAGCATCATGGCCATAATCAGTTACAATATACAGTTCTGATACCAGTCTTGCGGACTGACTTCCTGCAGCCCCCTCCACTTTCACGTTAACCGTATCGTATGTATTCTCCTGCCCATTTTCTGTAATCTTAGTAGAAACTGCTTTTTCAATCAATTCTGCCGGAATTTCAATCTTCTTTTCATAGATATCACTGTCTCTGGTCTCACTCAGTACTTCCTCACATATTACCTGTCCATCTACAGAAACCTTCAGTGTCTTTCCGTTATCCTTCTTAGTCAGTTTGCAGAGAATATAATTCTTTTCTCCCTTTTCAACTGCCATCCGATATGCAAAGTATCCTTCTCCATTCACATAACGACTGGTTGCGCCATTCAGTTCTGCATCTGCGCCGCCGATACTGTTCTGCTCCTGCAAGTTATGAAGGCTGTCTGTCTCATACTGCGGATATCCTGGTTTTACTACATCACCTTTAATGCGTGCATCTCTTCCTTCTTCTTTCTTGGCAAGAATCTTTTCCGAACCTTCTTCTTTGTCTTCATTTCCTGAGAAGTACCAGTAGATACCATATCTTTGTGTATTCTGCTTGAAATGTGTACTAAATGTCAGTTCCTGATCTGTTCCGGTTAATTTGAATGCCAGTGAACCGTCCGCTTTGTCTTTACGAATCATGTAATCATTGATATTTCCAATGTACTCACTCACTGTCTTGTCTTCAATCTGAATCGTCTCAGAACCAAGAACCTCTCTTACACCGTCTTTTGGCTCAGCGCTCTCTGAACCGATACGTTTGTTCTTCGGCAGTGCAACACCCCATCCACAGTAAGATCTCTCACTCATACGTTCGTCAGTACCAAGCTCAGCACTAAGTACAACCGGACCATATTTAAATCCATAAACAGTCGAATCATCTTTAAGTCCATAAGCCTGTACATCCATCGGAAGCGTAATTTCAACTTTATCATTATTCTTCCACTGACGTTTTATAACTGTATATCCACCGGAAATAACGCAGTCCTGTTTCGTTCCGTTTACTTTTATTACCGGATCTCCTGCTATCCAGTCCGGAATACGAAGTGACAGCTCAACGTTTGCTGAACTTGCGCCATTTAACAGACTGACTGTCAGTTCTGCCGTATCTTTCTCTGGCATAGATGCTTTCTGTGTCAGCTTAATATTCTTATCATTCCAGGTCAGAACTGAACTTACGTACTGGTTTACAATCACTTTATTGTCTTTGTAATAATAAATACTGTCACCTAATTTGGTAAAGTTCTCCATACCACTTCCGGTACAGCACCAGAAGGTGTTCTTATCCGGATCTTTGTCTCCAAATACTTTGAAGTATCCGGTCGCCATCGGCTGGAAGTATGTCGTTCCTCCGGTCACCGGGTCGATAGAGGACATAATTGCATTAATAAATGTGTTCTCATAATAGTCCGTATATTTTCTGTTACCTGTAATCTTATATAATTCACGGCTGAGCTTCAGCATATTATATGTATTACATGTCTCACAGTTACACTGTGTTCTGGATACATCCAGTGCATCCGCGCCGCGGAAGTGCTCCCACTGGCTGTTTCCGCCCGTGATATAGCTGTGATGGTTCACTACCATATCCCAGAATGCTTCACAATATTCCAGATACTTATCTGCATTTACTTTCTGTCCGTCAATGGTCTTGCCCTGCATCGTGCGGTAGCGATTCAGCGCTCCGACAAATTTCGGAATAGTTGTATTCGCATGTTTGTTGCTGATTACACTTGGATCTCCGGTCAGAACGTCCTCAAACAACCAGTCTTCATCAAACATATGCGCTGCTTTTGCGTGATCTTCTTTTCCGGTAATCTTATATAATTCATACAGACAGTCATTCATACCGCCGTATTCTACATTAAGCACTCTCCTCTGTGTTGCTGCATCCCATGTGCTGACACGGTTATAAATCCAGTCGCCCAGGCCGCTTGCAACAGTTTTTGCCGGTTCATATCCCGTATACTTATATACATCTACCAGTCCTGCCATCAGTTTGTGAAGGTTGTACCACGGTACCCAGGTATCCGTCGTTGTTCCGTTTTCAATTCTGTCAAACTGATCATAAATATTTTTTGATGTATTGCTGCCAGCAAAGGCCGCGCCAAAAATAAATCCCGTTCCAACAGCATCCTGACATTTTTTCAGCTCATCAATCAAATAATCTGTACGCTGTTTCATCCATGCTCTGTCTTCTGCTTTGTCTGCCGTTACATAAGCCTGTGCACATGCTGTCAGATAATGGCCTAACGTATGTCCGGCTATGAGAGTACCCTCCCATCCTGTGTAAGCTGATTTACCCTGGTTTGAAAGCCCTGCTGTATCCCGGTATCTGGAGAGCAACCGGTCTGCATCGAACGCCTTCAGGAAATCAATATCTTTCTGGGATGCATTGTCATAATATGCATCCGTTACATCTGACTCACCCAGCACAAAATCATGAATATCTGTTGTATCCGGAACAGCCAGAACATACATCTCATACGTCTTGCTCTTGCTTACTTTTCCGCTGGAAACAGTTGCTTTCAGTGTTACCTTCCCGTCTGCCTCGCCCTTGCCGGGACGTGTCACCTTACCGTCTGTGCTGATTACGTCCGGATTGCTGCTGGTCCAGGTAATCTTTGAACCGTTCAGTCCCTGTGCCGGCATATCAAGCGTATCTGTCTCTACATTGCCGCTTTGCAGTTTCAGCGCTCTGAAATCGCCATTTACACGTTCTTCATCCGTCAGATTCAGATATTTGTCAGAATAATCTTCCCATACTTCTTTTTCTGTCATACTGTAGTTATACACGTCAAAGCTTGAAATTGTTCCTTCATATCCCGGATCATATTCATAAAGTGACCGACCAAGATAACCAATTGCATCAGCAGGATCTGTTACACCATTTGCAAGAATGTTTGCAATCTCATATCCATGTTTTACACTGCCTTTTAACTCTCCGTTTATATACAGCTTTGCAGAATTATCTGCTGAAAATACCATCGTTGCAACTGTGTCCGCGCCCGATGTTATATACATGCCATTTACGGACTTTTCTCCCTGTCCGCCTTCCTTGATAGTAAATGCAGTTTCACCGCCGGCGCGGGTCGGGTTTAAGAATACATAATTGTTCGTATCCTTTGTGCCCAGATTGAATACCCATGCGTAAGCCTTCTGAGACGTATTAAACCTCATACTGACCGTAAATTCTTTTGCACCATCTGCCAGAATTCCCGCCGGGAGCTTTACATACTGTGACTTATCCCCGGCAAACCGGAGCGCTTTCTTTCCCCTGTTGTCTGTCACGATGTTCTTAGCACTCATATTAGATAATACTGCGTCATAACGTCCACACTTATCCTTCAGTTTTCCATCCTGGATAGTCATATCATAGCTGACCCACAACTGTTTCTCTGCCTGTGCCGGTACTGTTACCTTGAACGTCTTCGTATCAGACTTGCCTTTATAAGAAATGGTTGCCGTCAGTGTTACCTGCTGGTCTTTATCTCCTCGTGTTACTTTACCATTCTTTGATACTACTGCTTCATTACTGCTTGTCCATGTAATATTACTTCCATTTGCTCCTGAAACCGGAAGCACAACATCTGTTGTTACAGTAGCAGAACTCTTAAATGGATTCAGTGTGTTCTTATCAGCCGCAATAATCTCGTCTGCGCTTAATTCATCTGCGGAAGCAGTATATATTGCTTTTGCCTGATCTGCAGAAGCCACGTCACTATAGAGTTCAAACTCATCTAACGCAATCTGTGCATAGGAGCCGCCATATGTCGGTCCGTTAAAACCGATGTATTTCTCATCATTAGCATTGAATGTCATTACATTTGAACTACTCTGCGACAATTCACATGCCATACCGTTGCGGTAGATTGCTCCGGTCTTCGTAGCACTGTCATAAGTAACAACCACATGCACCCATTCTCCTGTCGGGAAGAATTGGCTGCGGTCTCCAGCTGCAGTTACTCCGCCATAGTCATTTCCCACGGATAATTTCAAAGCCAGATCATCACTTGTCGTCAGATAGAAACCATCCCCCAGATGATTGCCGTCTGCGGTATTCCACATAATCATATGCTCGCCGGAAAGCTCCTTGTCTGCCTTCATCCAGAATGCGATTGTCATTTTATTTGGCTGAAGAACTACATTCTTTCCAAGGCTCAGATAATTTTTGCTTCCGTTTTCATTCAAAAGAAGCGCCTGTCCCTTTTTGCCAACAGTATACATTGCTGAGCCATGCATCGTAACATTATTTTTCCCCGTACTGTCATTTACATTTTTTTCAAAGGACAATGATAATTCTTTTGCATCTTCCAGCCCGGTTCCTGCAGCCTTTGCAGAAATCGTCGTCAGACTGGCTGGAACGATAAGACAAGCCGTCATTACACCTGCAAGACCTCTCCTTAATAATTTCCGTACCTCAACAATACTCATTTCCTTCTCCTTTCTCATCGAATTCCAACTGCATATTTATCTTAAAATCATTGTGTACACTCTCTCATTTAATCTCAATCATTCATAAAATGTTGCTCTACATCCTCATACAGGAGCCAATCCACCACTGAATCGGCTCCTGTAAAATTTATTTATTTTTCATACTTCTCCAAAAATCTCTGAATAATGATTGCACACTCTGCTCGTGTTGCATTTCCCTGCGGATCAATACTCTCTGATATTCCGTCTTTATCCAGATCCTTTCCGCTTATGATTCCGGTTCCAACCGCCCATTTCATTGCTTCTTTCGCATAATCATCTACTAATGCTGCATCTGCGAAGTTATCAAAGTCCGCGCTGTCTGATACATCATACTTCTTGAAGTTCTTCGCATACCGATACATCATTACTGCCATCTGTTCACGCAGGATATTATCTCCCCATCCGAACTTCTCACTTCCGTCCGTGTATCCGGTTACGATCTCTTTGCTGCTTGCCCACAGAATCGC
>DKYD01000085.1 GCA_002492335.1 Lachnospiraceae bacterium UBA7109 | reverse complement strand
CTCTACCAACTGAGCTAATGGCGCGTATTTAATTGGTGTTCCGTAACACAAAAACTATTATATATGATTCTTTTAAAAAATGCAAGAGGTTTTTCACATTTTTTCAAATTTCTTCCTTTCATCCTTCCGTTTAAAAGTTTGCTGAAACTCTTGACCTTAAAGTCGAGTTTAATGTTATACTATTTTTAATTTATAACATTACACTGGATGAAGAGAAGGAGGATATCATGGAATACAGAAAACTCCCACATGGAGAAGAAAAATTAAGTACAATCGGGTTAGGGTTAGGAAATATCCATCTTGCCTCTGATCAGGAAATCGAAGAGACATTCCATTACGCAATCGAAAATGGCATCAATTTCTTTGATATGTGCTGCGGACGGGTTGGAGTATATGAAGACTTTGGCCGTGCAATTTCAGGCAAGCGCAAAAAGGTCTATACACAAATGCACTTTGGCGCTGTCTATGAAAAAGACACGTATGGACTCAGCCGTAATCTTGATCTGATTAAATACTCATTTGAAAAAGTACTTAAGGCTGCCAATATGGATTATACCGATTTTGGATATATCCAAGAATTCTGTTGTAAAAATGGTGTAGTCTCTTTCCGGGCTACACCATTTTCTTTAAAACACCTCTTTCCGCATTAAAATCTGTTCCTTCACTGCCCGATATTTCTTTTCCGGAACCGGCAGGCAAGTACCGTCAAAAAGCTTTACCTCATACCTCCGGATGGCTTCTACAGCATCTGCATTTACAATAAAACTTCTATGAATCTGAATAAACTGTTCACTCAAAAGCTCCCCTATTCTCTGCATAGAGGTGCGTACCGCAATCGTCTTATGCAGGCAATGAATATAGCTTCTGGACTGCAGCGCTTCGATATAACATATCTGCTTTTCCCAGATAAACACTTCCGTACCATTTACCGCATGAACAGACAGAGAACGACTCTTCCGCTCTTTGTTCCATACAGCCTGTACACGCCGTATCTTCCATTCCTGCCCCAGCCGTTCCCACAGCAGCAGAACATTCCAGCCTTTCTTCTGCTCCCCTTTCCCGGAGCGCTCCTCCATCAATACATTTCCTTCCACGACTGCCGTATTCACATCCCTGCATAGCAGTCTGAATTCCTTTTCTTCTATCTGGCTGTATGCTGCATACTGCAATACCTCTCCGGTTCCTCTGATGGCCGCCTCCGGATGAAGCAAGCCGGAAACCTCCCACGTTTCTCCTCTCATATAGGATTCCAAAAACCTCCTGCTTAACCTCACCATACTACTTGTATCCACTTTTCTCACTCCGTACCTTTCGCCTATCTGTACCGGAGAAACCTTATATTGACATTATAGATTAGAATTACTCCATTTGATGGCTGGCAGACGTTATTCGACCTTTTTCTTACGTCATTCGCCAAAAATCATTGTTTTTCCCATGCAATCTACTAAAATGAAAATCAGCAGAAATTTTTTGACACATTCTGACGTTTTCTGACAATGCATTTCTCACAAATCCACTTCTTTTCCATTCGGAGCTTATGATTACGAAATCCACACAACCGGATTGATTTCTGCACACAAAAGGTCCCTGCATATACTACAGTATTATACTGCCTTGCAGGGACCCTCTTTCTTCTATTCTGTAATTGTTTCGCCGTTCAATACCTGTTTCATTTTCTGTGAAATCTGAGCCACACTGTTCTCATCCGGCCACATAACATAAACCTGCATAGAGCCCATCGAGAAACAGGTGGTTTTATCACCGGTCCCAACTGCATTGGTAGATACAATATTCCAGGAAGCATTGTCATTTAACTGCATTTTAATCAGACTTGCCATCTCTTCCTGTGTCATATTGGTTTCCATGCTGTCGCTGACCTGCGCCAGAAGTTCATTTGCATGCGTTAAAACTGCCGGTGTCATAGCCTTCCGAATCATTGCAGTTAAAACTGCCTCCTGATTTTTTCCACGCTGATTATCTCCGGCCTCAAAGCTGTAACGCTCTCTTGCAAATGCAAGAGCCTGCTCACCATTCATATGGTTCATACCCTTGTTAAAAGAACATCCTCTCGCTTCAAATGCGTACTCTGAATAGACATCAATGCCTCCCAGCGTATCTACCATTTTTATCAGGGATGTAAAATTCACTCTTGCATAATACTGAATATCGATTCCATATAATTCTCCCAGCGTATCCATTGATACATCCACGCCATAGATTCCCGCATGTGTCAGCTTATCCCGGAGTCCTCCGGATACATTCGGCAGCGGTACATAATAATCTCTCGGTGTGGTTGTCAGAAGAATCTGCTTTGTCTTCGTATTGACCGTTGCAATGATATTTACATCGCTTCGGCTGTTTGTTGTGATCGGTCCGGATACGTCAATACCACTGATATAAAAGCTGAAGGTATCCTGACTGTACGGCTGCGCATCATCGACAACCGTATTCTCCTTTTCCAGATTCAGCTTTGTATCTATACCATACTGGTACAAAATCTTTACCTGGTCTGTATAGCCTTCAATCGCCTCATTCAGGATCCCATCAAATGCTTCATTATAAATTGCTGCTTCAATTTCACCCTTTAAAAGAGCCTGTGCCAGATCCTGCACGCTTGCATAATCTGTTATATTGATCTCACGGCCAACAACCTCCTGAATCTTATCCACCATCAGGTTGGTATTATCCTGATCTGCTGCCGTCTGCTTACCGAAGCGATAATTTCCCGCTTCTTTTAACTCGGTTGCCGTACAGCTTTGCTTTACTACAACGACCATATTATCCGTCTTATAAGTAGCTCCGCCGATCTTCTGCATAGCGCTGTCCGCACGCAGCAGGTAAAAAATGCCGGTCAGACATCCAATAGATACCAGCACACTGATCACAATACCACCCAGATATGCTTTATTTTTCAGGAACTGCAGGCCAAACGCTCCTGCCAGCAGCACCAAAAGTATGACTCCTGCCAGAATCTGATATTTCAGCGGAACCATTCCGCCGGTGTAAATGACCCCCATCAGGGTAGCACTGAAAATCAGCTGAATGACGCAAATCAGTTTCCCTACCATGTTTCTTTTCATCATTTTATCAACCTCTGTTAATTCACTTTCTGTTCCTCAGGTGTATATTCCGTCTTCAATATGGCTGCAGAATGGGATCCCATTACAAGAACAACCTCACCATTTTCCACCAGATACTTTTCATATGTGGTTGTATATCCATTTTCATACGTGTAAATCAGGCGGAACATCGTGCTCTTACTGGGAACCTCTGCCCTCCATACCGGAATCGTTACTTCCTGCAGCTTCTCCCCATTATTCAGTATTACGACGATCTGTTCATCGCCAAGGAATCTGGCGAAGGACAAAATCGCATCATTCCATGTCAATAGCTGCAGCGATCCATACCGCAGGGACGGATAATTCTTATGAATCCAGATCATTTCCCGATGGAATTCGATCATCCTTTTATCCTCATGCCCCCATGGATACGTACGCCGGTTATCCGGATCCGTAAACCCGCATACGCCTGCTTCATCACCATAATACAGGGTCGGGGCTCCTATCCATGTCATCTGCAGCACAACGGCTTCACGCATCACTGCAGGATTGACTCCTGTATTGGCTGCCTCCGGTCCAAGGTGCTGTACCCTTCCGACTTTATGATTCGTCCGGGTCAAAAATCTGGAATGATCATGGTTGGACAGCTGGTTCATCGCCGTAAAAAGCGACGGTGTCAGCATATTGCACATATGATGATTCATGGCCCCGACAAAATTATCGGAATTACAATACAGATCCTCCCTGTACTCATCACTATGCTTTTCCATTCCCGTCAAAAACCAGGTCACCGGCTCCATGAATGCGTCATAGTTCATGACTGTGTCCCATTCATCCCCCTGAAGCCATTCCTTCGGATCTCCATAATGCTCTGCCAGTATAATGGCGTCCGGATTCGCTTCCTTAACTGCTTTTCTGAATTTTTTCCAGAAATAATGATTATATTCATTTGTTTTTCCCAGATCCGCTGCTACATCCAGCCGCCATCCATCCGCACAGAATGGTTCAGAAACCCATTTCCGTCCAACATCCAGAATATAGTTTTCCAGCTCTCTGGACTTTTCATAATTCAGCTTCGGCAAAGTATTATGCCCCCACCAGCCTTCATAATTATCATTGTCCGGCCAGTTTTCCTGCTCCGTACTATAGAAATTGAAGTAATTCCGATAACGGCTTTTCGACGATACATAAGCTCCCGGCTCATAATTTCCTGACGCCTCATAAAAATGTTCCCGATCCATCCATTTATTGAAGGATCCGCAATGGTTGAATACACCATCCAGAATCACCCTCATACCACGTGCATGAATCTCCTGAATCAATTCAATCAGATATTGATTGCTTGCTTCCAGATTCTCTTTGCTCGTCGTGCGGATCCGGTATCGGCTGGCAGAACGATTATTTGCCACATACTCCGAAAGCAGTTCTCCTTCATCTTTGACAATCACTCCATAATGCGGATCCACATAATCATAATCCTGGGTATCATACTTATGATTGGACGGAGAAACAAAAATCGGATTAAAGTAGATCACCTCTACCCCCAGTCCTTGCAGATAATCCAGCTTATCCCTTACTCCCTTCAGATCGCCCCCATAGAATTCTCTGACGTCCATACTAGCCGGATATTGGTTCCAGTTTTCTACCCGGACCGATTTATCTCCCAGATAGATGTATTCTCCGGTCAGCACGTCATTTTGGAAATCTCCATTGCAGAAACGATCCAGAAAGATCTGATACATCACGGCGCCCTTTGCCCATTTCGGAGTAGAAAAGCCTGGTACAATCACAAAATTGTAATTCGAAATCACTTCCGCAGATACTCCGCATCGATTATAGTATACAACTTCATCCTCTTTCCTGATCTCGAAATAATATTGAAATGCCTCTTTACCCAGCTGATAACTTACAGCATAATAGTCAAATAACCCCTTACTGCTTTCCTTCCGCATCGGATATCGGGCCGTATCAGTCACAAGCCAGACGCTGTCAGCATCTTCTCTGGCAGTCCGGAAACGGATGGCAATCATAGCATCCGCTTCCGGTTCTCCCGGCTCGATATAAGCCGGCGTCCCGTCGCTAAACAATGCATCTCTATTCATACATTATCCCTCTGTCTGTATTCTATTATCAAATAAAGCTTCGAATTCCTCTCTAGTAATCTTCTCCTTCTCCAGCAGCAGCTGTGCACAGGAATGAAGTACATCATTATATTCCTTCAGAAGGCTTCTGGCACGATCATAGCATTCATCTATGATTCGCTTTACTTCATTGTCAATTTCACCCGCAATTTTCTCCCCATAGCCACGGGAGGTATGCGCCAGATCTCGTCCGATAAAGACTTCGTCGCTGTCATTATCATAACTGATCAGCCCCAGTCTTTCTGACATACCGTATTTCATCACCATGGCTCTTGCCGTTCCGGTTGCATCCTTAATATCCTGAGAAGCCCCGGTTGTAATATCATCAAAGATCTCTTCCTCTGCTACACGGCCTCCGAGCGCAACAATAATATTCTGCAGCATCTTTCCTTTTGTATTAAACATCTCATCCTTTTCCGGAAGCGGCATAGTATACCCTGCTGCTCCGACTCCTGTAGGAATGATAGATACACTGTAAACCGGCCCTACATCCGGAAGGACGTGAAACAAAATAGCATGACCGGCTTCGTGATATGCCGTAATCCGCTTTTCCTTCTCGGAGATCACACGGCTCTTCTTCTCGGTTCCCAGACCTACCTTTACAAAAGAATGCCGGATATCCGCCTGCGTCAGATACATTCTTCCGCCCTTTGCCGCCAGAATCGCCGCCTCATTTAAGAGGTTCTCCAGATCCGCTCCGGTAAATCCTGCCGTAGTCTGGGCAATCTGACGTAAATCCACGTCATCGCCCAGCGGTTTGCCTTTTGCATGCACCTCCAGGATCTCTTCCCGGCCCTTCACATCCGGTCTTCCGACTACAACCTTCCGGTCAAAGCGCCCCGGACGCAGAATCGCAGGATCCAGAATATCCACACGATTTGTTGCTGCCATTACGATAATTCCCTCGTTTACGCCGAATCCATCCATCTCAACCAGCAGCTGGTTCAGTGTCTGTTCTCTCTCGTCATGGCCGCCGCCCATACCGGTTCCCCGGCGTCTTGCTAC
>DKYD01000061.1:6748-23993 GCA_002492335.1 Lachnospiraceae bacterium UBA7109 | reverse complement strand
GTTGAGCCAGTTTGTATTTGTTCCATCAAGATGAAGTGCTTTTCTTCCATCTACTTCTTCAACTGTACCAGCCGGCGCTGCTACTGCCTGACCGCCCTGGAAGCCCGTCTCTTCGTCATCAAATGAGAAGTCAAGAAGAACCGTGCCTTCACTTCTGCTGCCGGACGCTTCACCAAATACTTCCCACTCACCGATACCAAATCCGGTTGCATCTCCGACAGATCCATTCTTCGTAGGCGTCAGGCGAATCTGTGTCGTCTTAACCGGAGCCGCAAATGTCGCAACATTCCAATAACGGTTAGCTCCATTAATATAATTTCCTTCACCTGTTGCCGCCGCATCTGCCGTACCATACTTCACGCCGACAGAATTAACCGTTGCTCCACTCTCATCTGTCATTCCGGTTAATTCTACCCAGCTGTCTGTTTCTGCATCATAATACTCTGCTTTACAAGCGGTTGGGAATTTTACACCACCGTTGTCAGACCAGAACATGACACGCATACCATAAAGGTCATAATCCTGATCCCATGTCAGGGTAATCGTATCTGTCGCACCAGACATACCATATGTATTCCAGGTCATTGCCGGGCCGTCTGCCAGTTCTTTATCATTAACCTTGCCCGGAGCCAGATTCTGATCCAGATATCCATTTACATAAGATGCAGCAGCCGTCGCCTTCGGAGCTATATTGTTCTCTCTTGGATCCTTCCTCGGCTCTACTTCAAACTCTGTCTCTGCTGTGAGTTCTCCATCCGCTGTTGTTGCAGTCACTTTAATCGTTGATTTACCAACTGCCAGACCTTTGATCTTCAAAGTCGCTGTATTTGCACCGCTGACAATCCTTACGCTGCTGCCCTCAGTGATCTCCCACTTATAAGCCGTCGCCTCGCCGCTTGTAAGCTTTGCAGTCAGTTCCGTGGTCTCGCCCGGTGTAACAGGATCGCCGCCCGTGATCATCAAATCTTCTATTTCCTGATCTGTTGCATTTGTCCAGATCAGCATCTGGCTGGAACTGTTCTGTCCCTGCACTCCATTGTCGCCACGGTTGTTCCATGCATAATATGGAACTGCCTGCAGCTTCGCAGTTGTTCCGTTCTGGCTGCCGTCATCGTAGAGAACATCGCCTGTAATCTCAACAACGCCATTCAACAGATCTGCATTGTAGGTTGCTGTAAGATCTGCGCTTCTTGGAATCACAAACTTCAATGGGCTGAAGCCTTCAATATCTTCATTCAGCTGCGCATTTCCTGCTTTTTCCATACAATATACAATCGGTCCACGCTGTAATGCGATCTGTCCCTGCGTATATGTTACATTCGGGTTTGACTCTGTCATACGAACTTCCATTGGAATCTTAACCGTAATCACATTTTCACCCTGTGACCAGCTGCCGTCAATTGTTACATATCCATTTTCAATTTTTGTAGCATCAATCGCATATCCGTCTACATCAATAGAAACTGTCTTATCTTTCTGATCCTGTACCCATCCCGGGATACGGATCTTAACTGCCATATCCATAGCCTTTTCTGGAGTTACTGTAATCTTCACTGCTCCGTCCCATGGATAATCGGTTTCCTGTTTGATCGCTACATTTGTTCCGTCTACATTTACGTTACCTTCACTCTGGATATACTGATTTACAAACAAAGTGTCCGCGTGTACGGTATACATATACTCGCTTACCTTTGCGATCGTACGCATCAGGTTCGGCGGACAGCATGCACAATTAAACCAGGAAGAACGCCCATTTCCGCTTTCTACTTCCAGAAGTGTGGAATAATAGAAACGGTCACCGGTCAGGTTCTCGCCTACCAGGATAGAATTGTAAAGGTTTCTCTCTACGACGTCTGCATATTTTGCATCTTCATAGAGCAGGTTCATTCTTTCGTTCCAGTTTGCTGCTGCAATTGCTGCACAGATCTCACAGTAAGACTGATCGTTCGGAAGTACATAGTCATCACCGAAACCTTCTGAATCAGAACTCGGCGCTGTTGTTCCGATACCTCCGGTAATATAAGTCTTTCTGTTTTCCACTGCATCCCAGATGGAACTTAAGGTATTCATGTATGTATTCTTCGTTGCTTCATCCTTTGTCAGAGAAGCTACGTCTGTAGCGCCTGTATAATAATACATTGCACGTACGGAATGTCCTACCGCTGTCGTCTCGTTTGCAAATGCTTTTCTGTCCTGAGAATATGTATCTCCATAATAACCGCTGTCGCGAAGGCCGGAACCTTCTCCACGTCTGTCGATAAATGTCTGTGCCATCTTCACATATTCATCTCCGGCGCCTTTACCTTCATATTCTTCTGCCAGTTTCGCCATCTTCACAAGACCAAGCTCTACTTCTTCATGTCCAGGTACTTCATGACGCGGGCCGCCTTCTCCAAAGAGACCTACGATCTCATCTGCGAATCTCTTGCCCACTACATAGAGGCTGTAATCCGGATCGCCGATTTCTTCCCTGTAACGGGTGTAAGCATCTACCGCCTCAAAGAAGTGACCTGCACAGTACATCTCATGATTGGAGAACTCTCTCCAACGATGAGTGCCCGGTGCGCCGCCGCCATCATAGGATGCGCTTCTCAGTGTAAAGTGAGTATCAATATAACCGTCTGCATACTGCACCTGCTCAATCAGGGAGATCCAGTACGCAAGTTTTTCTTCCAGTTTTTTTCTCTGTGCAACCATCTCTTCATCTTTATCATCTTTGATCGCACACAGTGTATAAGAAATCGCCTCGATACTCTTATAAATGTCGGAATCCTGGAATACAAATCCAGAGAACGCATCGTAGGATTCCCCATTCAGTTTCTTGATTGCATTCACAAAATTCGGTTCTCCGCCGGATGGCTGCTCGATTTCAGAGATTGCTTTATTCAGAGAATTCACTGCATTCACTTTCTGTCTCTGGCTCCAGAAATCATCTGTAAGCTTTACATTTTCAAAAGTAACCGTTGTATTTGCCACTGTCGCAACGGCCTTTTCATTTACTGTAACCTCTGCTTTCGCATCATACTCCTGTCCAAGCACAGTCACTTTTCCGTTTACTGTAAATGTGTCTCCTGCCGTCGCATAAGCGCTCGCATCTACCGAATCCCATGCAACCGGGCCGACAAGCTTGGAGTCAAATGTCTCGCCGAGTTCCACATTATTATTTCTCGTTTTCAGAGATGGCGTCGGGTCATCAAAAACAAGTCCCTTTGCCACAACCATCTTCGGCAGAATCGGAGCAACGCCTGCTGCGGTCTCCGTTACATAGGTTTCGATTCCCTGTACGCCTTCTACCTTGATTGTTTTCTCAGCAGTCTTCGTAACTGTACTTCCATCTTCAACATGAGATACGCTTGCCTTCAGAACTGCCTCACCGCTGTTCATTGCTTTTACAGCAACATCCGCTGCGTTATCTGCACCCTGAATAGAAATTACATCCGCTCCGGACGCTACTTCCCACTTATAAGTTACATCTGCAAGTCCGGCCGGAACCGTAGCTGCACTGTAAGACGCATCTGCTCCTTTTATAAGGTTACTCTCGCCGCTGATCTTTGCACCAAATAACAGATTCGCGTCTGCTCCGATTTCTTCACCAAATACTTCCCACTCACTAATACCGACGCCGGTTACACCGGTTGCATCACGTGAAATAAGCATCTGAAGAGAATTTGTATAGACCGGCTCGTCAAATTTCACATAGTTCCATGTCTGGTTGTTGCCGTCTACACCGCCGTTTACAGATGTATCACATTCTACGCCGACGCTGCTTACAGCCTTGCCATTTCCGTCTGTCATTCCTGTAACGGTCTTGTACTCGTCGCCATCCAGGTAAGAAACAGTACATTCGCTTGGGAATACAACGCCGCCGTCATTATATGCCCACCAGATAACACGCATACCGGTCACACGGTACCATGTATCCCATGTCAATGTTGCACTCATTGGATAAGCGCTGTCCTGTGTACCCCAGCTGTTCCAACAGGTTGAAGTATTACCGCTGGCCAGCTGTCCGTCATTCATTGCCGCCGGGGAAACGCCGCCGTAAACATTCGTATAACCTGCGCTTGCGGTTGCCTTCAACGCAATATTTTCCCCAAGGTCTTCAGCCTGGGCCGCTAATGTTGTGTCACTCTCAGGCGCTGCGCTTACGGTAAAGCCGGAAAGCATGGTGATTACCATTGCCACACTTAAGAGCATGGATAAAAATTTCCTATTCAAACCTATACCTCCTTTTTTTCTTTTCATAAGTTTCTCCTTTCTGATTTATTTATGTGCATCTGCACATCCTTATTAAATATTATAAAAAATTTTCACTTTTGCCGAAACCCTAAAAATTTAAACTAGGTGGAGATATTTAATATTTTTATTGCTTCTCAGAACAAAGAATGTGCCTTGACACATTCTCGCGCCGAGCGCGGTCGCTTGCGACACACTTCACCTTTGCGCGAGTGCGCATCCTCTCGGAGAGTTTTTATTGTATAGGGAACGAAGTTTCCTATACAATAAAAAAGATTCAGGAAAATTCCCGAATCTTTTTTCCGTCGATTTATAAAATCTAAAGGATGGAAACTGCCTCATCCAGATACGTGTTGCTGACCTCGGAGAACTTCTCACTCTCCACCGCCTCTGCAAGCTTTGCATCCACAGGCATCTTTCCGAGTACCGGAATTCCTAATTCCCGGGCTGCTTCGTCCACGTGGCTTTCACCAAATACCGGAATCTTCTTCCCACAGTCCGGACATTCAAGATAGCTGTAGTTTTCAACAATTCCAAGCACCGGAATTCCCATCTGCACTGCCATATAATAAGCTTTCTTTACAATCATCTGTACCAGATCCTGCGGAGAGGTAACAATCACTACTCCGTCTACCGGAAGTGACTGGAACACAGTAAGCGGCACATCTCCGGTTCCCGGAGGCATATCTACGAATAAATAATCCAGATCCCCCCAGATAACATCTGTCCAGAATTGTGTCACAACTCCTGCAATTACCGGGCCTCTCCAGATGACCGGAGCGGATTCATCCGGAAGAAGAAGGTTGACTGACATGATCTTTGTTCCGTCTGCCGCCTCGCACGGGATGATTCCTTCCTCGCTCCCTGACGCCTGCTCGTGCAGCCCGTACATTTTCGGAATGGATGGTCCTGTAACATCTGCGTCCATAATTCCTACCGCATATCCCTTTTCCCGCATTCTGCGTGCCAGAGATGCGGTTACCATAGATTTACCGACGCCGCCTTTCCCGCTGACAACACCAATCACCTTTTTAATATGAGAAAACTGGTTTGCCGGTTTCTTAAAATCCTGCGGCTTACTGCTGCAGGAATCCGCATGTGAGCAGCCCGCACAGTCAGATGGGCTGCAATTGTTCTGCTGTTCTTCCATAATCTTAACTCCTCCTGTTCTTTATCTCTTACTATAACTTTATTTAACAGCGGCAATCACTTCTATCTCACAGAGCGCTCCCTTTGGGATCTCCTTAACTGCGAAACAGCTCCTTGCCGGTTTTGAAACAAAATATTTTGCATATACCTCATTAAAAGCCCCAAAATCTGCAATATCAGCGAGAAGGCAGGTCGTTTTTAACACATGTGAAAAATCTGTTCCCGCTTCTTTTAACACCTCTCCAATATTTTTGCAGGCCTGCTCAGTCTGTCCTTCAATCGTATCCGAAGCAAGCTCCCCTGTCTCCGGAACAATCCCAAGCTGTCCCGCTGAATATAAGATTCCGTCATGTACATATGCCTGGGAATACGGTCCTAATGCCTCTGGCGCTTTTTCCGTTGCTATAATTTCCATGCTATCTTCCTCCTGTCATTTTCCCTTACTTATCTTAACACACCCGGCATAACTTGTAAATCTGCTTTTCTACTGCCTGTTCGAATGTTTCGAACTCAGTCGCGCCCGCCGGTCAGGTAATGGATCGCAAGCTGTGTCCGATCCCGAAGTCCCAGCTTGTCCAGCACATCACTGATATAATTTCTCACCGTCCCCTCACTTAAGAACAGTTCTGCGGCAATTTCTTTGTTGCTGAGTCCCTCTGCTACAAGTCTTATCACCGCATATTCTTTTTCACTGATATCATGCAGTCGGTAATCAAACTTTTGTTGTTCCTTCAGAAGCTCCGGTAATCTGGCTGTAATCTCTGTCCCAAATACACTCTGCCCCATATGTACCGCCCGGATGGCCGGAAGAATACTATGATAATCCTGCTTTAAAATATATCCTTTCACACCATATTTTAAAGCTTCCACAATATACTCATCATCAGAAAAAGTAGTAAGTAAAAGTATCTTTGCCTGCGGATCTTCCTTTAATATTGTTTTTGCCGCATCAAGTCCGCTTACCTGCTTCATCCGAATATCCATAAGCAATACGTCCGGTCGTTTTTCCCTGTATAATGAAACTGCCTCGCTTCCGTCATATCCTGTTCCCTCTACCGTCACTTCTTCCCCTGCTTCCAATATCGTCTTCAGGGCGCCGGCAATAAACCTGTCATCATCTACAATCACAATTCTCATGCTGCCTTCTCCTTTCCGGGTACCGTAATAAAGATGCGGAATCCTTTCCTGCAGCCAATCTGTATCGTTCCTCCCAATGCATGAATCCGATCCTTCATATTCTGAACGCCCATTCCCTGACCGCCGCTCTCTGTTCCATTCTGTTCTTTCCCAATGTTTCCGTTATCTTCAATCACCAGCTGATACAGCGCAGGGTGTTCCCTTACCGTCACACACACTTCTGTTGCGTTACTATGCTTGGCCACATTATGCAGCGCCTCTTTTACAATCGCAATAAAACTATATTTCACTTCCCGAGGAATCTGATTTCCCATATCATATTTTAATTCTACCGGGCAGAAACCGTACTCCTCCACAATTTCTTCCAGTACCTCTTTCAAATTCACCGAGTCATCATGAAGGTCATGGACGCTTTCCCGGATATTCGTCATCGCTGTATTCAGGGTATCCTCCAGAGCTTTTATCGGCTCCGTCATCGTCTCTTCCCGGTTCACCGCCTTCATAGCGCCCACCATCAGAATTGCTCTGGACAGCATATGTCCCACATGATCGTGAATCTCCCTCGCAATACGGTTTCTTTCCCTTAAAGTAGCTGTATAAATCTCATAATCCTGATTTTCAAGAAGCGTCTGGTTCTTTTCTTTTAACAAAAGTGTCAGTTCGACGCTGTCATCCCTTGTCTTTTTAAACAAATCCGAAAGTCTCTCGTAGCTGCCGGTCCGCTCCCACAGAAGGGCAGAGAAAGCCGTTCCCATTCCGATATAAACCAGTGTCTGGATTCCGGCGTCTTTATAAAACCAGATACACATTCCGGCAATGACCACTCCTGGAATATCGTATCGATTTTTCAGGATGCTATAAGATACCGCCGGAGCAAAAAGCAGACACTGTGGGCAGAAATATGCCGACACAAGAAATAAAACAGTAAACCCATAATGCAGCTTATTAAAAAAATCAATATTACTCACCGCCACATAGATCAGCGTAATAAGGAGCGCCACCACAAACGCAGTATCCGGCAGTACAAAGAATAAAGCCGTCATACAATATAATAACAGAATTCCCTGGTCAACAATCTGTTTCATCTATGCCCTCCTCCATATGACATATGTCACCTTTCATTTGTGACATCCAACACTACTATTATATACGTGAAAATATTATACTACAAGTAACAAATAAAAATGGAGGTGCTCTATGATACAAATACAGAACCTTGTAAAACGATACGGTGATCTGGTCGCACTGGATCATTTAAACCTGACCATAAAAGAAGGGGAAGTTTTCGGACTTCTCGGGCCAAACGGCTCCGGGAAAACAACTGCAATCAACTGCCTTCTGTCTCTTCTGAGATACGATAAGGGCAGCATTACCATCTTTGGTAAGGAAATGCATCCAGACAGCTATGATATCAAAAAACAGATTGGCGTCGTAATGCAGAATGTCGCCGTATTTGAGCAAATGAATGTACAGGAAAATATCGACTATTTCTGCGGTCTGTACGTCAAAGACAAAGAGAAACGAAAGGAACTTGTAGAAGAAGCCATCCGCTTCGCCGGACTGGAAGATTTCCGTAAAATGCGTCCCAAAAAGCTGTCCGGCGGTCTCTTAAGAAGATTAAATATTGCCTGCGGAATTGTACACAAACCAAGACTGATTATTATGGATGAGCCAACGGTTGCCGTCGACCCGCAGAGCCGGAACAAAATCCTGGAAGGAATTCTGGAGCTGAACCGCCAGGGTTCCACCATTATCTACACCTCTCACTACATGGAGGAGGTAGAACAAATCTGCTCCCGGATTGCAATCATTGACCACGGACGTGTACTGGCAACCGGAACAAAAGAGGAATTAAAGAGGATGATCAAGACAGGAGAAACCATTACGATCGAGGCAATTGTCCTTGATGACACTACGCTTTCCGAGATCAGGCAGCTTCCTCATGTATTTGATATTTCCTACGAAGAGCAGACGCTCAAAGTAAGATTAAGCAGCGCAAAACACAATCTGATCCGGGTTCTGCATTATCTCCAGGAACAGGATATCTCTTTCGGGCGTGTATTTTCAGAGCTTCCGACTTTAAATGACGTCTTCCTTGAGATTACCGGAAAAGAATTAAGAGATTAGGAGGAATCCATATGTTACATTTATTAAAATACCGGTTTCTTCAGATTGTCCGGGATTACCAGATGCTGTTCTGGGCGCTTGGTTTTCCGATGATACTGGGAACATTCTTCTATCTTGCCTTCGGCACACTGGGCCTTGAGAGTACCGGGGAATCCCGGTGGGACGGCATATCTGTCGCCGTCATGGAAGAAAATACCGATTCAGAAAATGCAAAAGCCTTTCTTACGTTTCTAAATGAAATAGATGGAGACACGATCCAGATCCAGGATATTTCTACAGAAAAGGAAGCCCTGTCTCAATTAAAAGAAGAAGAAATACTGGGAATCTACTATGTAAAAGAGACGCCTTCCCTGACTGTTGGGAAAAATGGCCTGTATGAAAGCATTCTTACTTCCCTGTTAAAAACTTACAATCTGAATGCATCCTTAATACAGGAAATTGCCGGAACACACCCTGAGAAGATTCCCCAGGCTCTGGATGAAATGAGTGATTACAGACAGGTAATAAAAGAAGTATCTGCAGGCGGAAAAGAAATGAATCCGAATGTACAGTACTTTTTTGCGCTGATCGCCTATGCGTGCCTGTCCGGTGTGTTCTTAAGCGTCAAAGCAACCTTTGATGGACAGGCAAACTTAAGCCCGCTTGGTGCAAGACGAAGTATTACTCCAACACACAAGCTTACACTTATACTTATGGATATGCTTCTTCTCGTGATCATTCATTTTATAAATATTCTTATCCTGAATCTTTATATTGTAAAGGTGCTTGGTATCAGTCTGGGGGATGATATTCCTTCTCTGCTTCTTGTAAACTTCATGGGAAGCACGATTGGCATTGCCCTCGGCATCGCCTTTGGCTGTATCGGCAGATTCAGTATGGAACTGAAACTCGGACTGGCCGTCGTCATTACCCTGCTGCCTGGATTTCTTGCAGGATTGATGTTTGGCAATATGAAAAACATAATTGAAACGCATTGTCCGATCATCAACCGGATCAATCCTGCCGCAGTACTCAGTGATGCATATTATTATCTGAGCATTTATAATGACACGGCAAAGTTTCACAGATGCCTGATGATTCTTGCCTTCATGAGCATCGGACTGGTTATTATTGCATTCTTAGGCATAAGGAGGGAACGTTATGACAGTATTTAAAGGATTTCTTACAATTACAAAACGAAATATGAATATCGTCATTCTCTACCTGGTCATCTTTCTTACAATTGCACTGATGGTAGATAAAATGCTCGCTCCTTCCCAGGCAGGAACCTTCGAACAGGAAACCCTGACAATTGGCGTCATTGACAAAGATGGCGGTTCTCTTGCAAAAGGTCTTTCTGAGTACCTCGATACCTGGCATAACATTCAGAATCTGCCGGATGATCCGGGTATCATTCAGGACCGGCTCTTTTACCGGGATGTTTATTACATTATACGAATCCCGGAAAATTTTGAGCAAAAATGTCTGAAAGAAAACACAAAATTAGAAATTACAAAAGTTCCGGACAGCAACAGCGGCATTTATGTAGACCAGCAGATCAATACTTTTTTTAACAGTATCCGCACTTTAACTGCCGGAGGCTTTTCTCTGGACGAGGCAATTGAAAAAACAAACAAATATACAGCTTCGGATACAAAGGTATCTCTTGCCGATAAAAACTCGAATGGCGGAAATATGCCCGGTCATGCATTTATGTTCCAGTATATGCCTTATATCCTGATTTCTATTTTATGCTACACACTAAGCACCATTATGATAGCCTTCAACCAGACTGACGTCAGAAAACGGATGCTATGCTCCTCTGTCACGAGCCGCAGCATGAATCTTCAGTTTGTTCTCGGCTATGCGGTGATCGGAACCGTGATATGGCTTATCTGCACCCTTATGCCAATTGGTGTATATGGAAAAGAATTCCTGCAGGATCCACATCTGCCGTATTACCTGCTAAACAGCCTTGCGATAACCCTTGTATCACTGGCCATCGCATTCTTTATCGGGACCTTTGTACACCGGGAGGAACTTGTCAGCGCAGTTGTGAATGTTGTCTCTCTGGGGCTTTCCTTTACCTGCGGCGTCTTCGTCTCCCTGGATGTTATGGGAAAGGGAATCAAAACTGCAGCACATTTTCTTCCGGTATTCTGGTATGAAGAAAATAACAATCTCCTGGGATATAATGCTTTCCTTACTTCCTCGCAGTTTGCTGATCTGATGAGAAATTACGGTATCCAGCTTCTTTTTGCCGCAGCGCTCATCTGCACGGCATTTGCATTCCGTTACCATCAGACACGCTCTGATGCATAACGGAACTGCAAAAAAAGACCTGTTGCTTTCACGAATAAAATTTCGCGTGAAGCAGCAGGCTTTTTTAATTTCTATTTACTTCCGCGAGCAATGAGCCAGGCAGCCGCGCTAGCGCGGATATTTGGCGAATGCCGCGAGGGTCAAATACCCCGTAGCTTGCTGCGGGGTATTTGACTTTCCCCGGCAAACGCATCATAAAACTGCTGCATGGAGACTCCCGGCATCATGCCCTCTGCGAGTTCAAACCAGTTTGCAATCCCTTCGCCGCTGTCTTTTTCTTCCGGCAACACGTAGATATCCGGCTCTTTTTCTACCTTTTCCAGAGTAATGCTGTCCTTTACATTTCCTGCCGACGCCACAACAATATTTTCTCCTTCTTTCAATGCCGCCTGAAATACAAATACTTTATCGGCCGTCTGTGCTTCTATCATCTTTCCATTCAGATATAAAGCCACCGAAGGCTGATTCGAGTAAATGCGGATCTCTGTCTTTTGTCCGGCACGTCTGGCATAGCGTCTTCCGCAGATATGAACCATCGGTTCCTTACTCCAGTATGCCTGATAAATATAGAAGCTGTCCTTTTTGATTTTTCTGTCCATCGTGACCAGCCCCTTGTTATTCCTTCCTGTCACACCGCCCTCACTGCGCATTGCACATCCGAAATCAAACATATTCCACACATATCCGGACCAGATCCACGGCCGTTCCTTCAGGACCTTTACCATATGCTCATGATACAGCGCCTGATATTCTTCACTGTAATCCCGGCATGCCGGTTCCGGACCATGATACGTAATGATTCCCTCGCAGCCATACTCGGATAAGCCAAGACAGGTCTCCGGATGCTTCCTGTGAAATTCATCCAGCCACGGACCATTTTCCTCCATCTTCCCCAGATACCAGCCAAAATAATGATTATAGCTCTCTACATCTGTAATCCCATGCATTTCTCCCTCTGTCGGAGTCATCGTAACATGAGCGATCGTCGTGAGCCTGCCCGGATCAAGCTTCTTACACAATGCATGCAGTTCCTTATGATTTTCCACCATTCCTTCCTGCATTCCCCCGATCAGAATCTCATTCGAGATTCCCCAGAAGCAGATAGACGGATGATTATAATTCTGAAGAATCAGTTCCTTTAGCTGGCTGATACAGTTCTCATGTGCTGCCGGATCCGGATTCATCACACTGATAAACGGAATTTCCGCCCACACAACAAACCCCAGCTCGTCACAGGCGTCGTAAAAATCCTGGGAATGCTGATAATGCGCGAGCCTGATTGTATTTGCGCCCATTTCTTTTATGATCCTGGCATCCTGATAATGCTCTTCTCTTGTAAGTGCATTTCCCTTATACAGCATATCCTGATGACGGCTTACCCCACGAAGCGGCGTCTCCTTTCCGTTCAGGATAAACCCCTTCCGGGGATCACAGAAAAAGCTTCGTACCCCGGCGCGCACACGAACCTCATCATACACTTCGTTTCTTCTTATCAGAGACGCCGTGACCGTATACAGATATGGAGTGTCCGGTTCCCATCTCTTTGCCTCCGGAACATATACTGTTACCTTTGTATCGTCTGCCGGGCGCACTGCCTGTGCCGCTTCTCTTCCTTCTTTGTCTTTTACAGAGTACTGCACTGTAAAATTCTCGTCTGCATTTTTTACATAAGAAATCAGTTTAAAATATGCCCCGCCTTCTTCATCCGGTTCCGGCGTCACCTGTATTCCCGGTCCTCCGTAATATTCCAGATCAAAATGCACTTCCGGCACACTGATCAGACTGACGCCCCGGTAAAGCCCTCCGTAAAAAGTAAAATCAGCAGTCTGCGGATATACATCCGGCCTTTCCTCATTACTGCAGGAAATTACAAGAAGGTTCTTCTGTTCCCTCTTACAGGCATCTGTAATATCTGCCCGGAAAGTGGAATATCCACCCTCATGGCTCATGATTTTCTTTCCATTTACATAAACAACTGCCTGCTGTCCTGCTGCAGGAATCTCTACAAAAAGCCTTCCTCCCTCAAGGGGCTGCTCAGGCGTCTCAAACTCTTTCGCATACCAGTAATTTCCCCGGTCATATCCCTTAACTCCATCGTGGCCATCCACCGCATTCCAGGTATGCGGCAGATTGACTCTCTGCCAGTCATCCGGAAATGTATCCGGAAGTCCTGCATCTCTTTGTATAAACCGCCAGTCCTCATTGAACGGAATTACTTTACGCATCTTCTTTCTCCTTCTTTCCAGATATCTTTTTCTAAATCCTCGTATCAAACAAACCGCAAAAACTGTCAATCGGATCTTTTCCGGTAAATGCTTCTTCTCCTGCCATTAATTTTTCAACGAGTGCATCAAATGTAAAATCTTTTGCATCATACGTATTGATATACGTACGTGCCTGAGGAATATCCGCAAGCATCGTCGGCTGTCCGCAGCCAATCACAATCACCGGGAGCTCATATACATACCAGGGAATCTCACCGCCTCCCTTGCTCATGCCAAATACCGGCCGTCCGCTGGCTACATCGCAGAGCGTGATTACCAGATCCATATCTTTCTTAAAATCTGCAATTGCATGTTTTCCTGCAAAATACAGATTCAGGCTTGGCTTCTCTCCCTCTGCCACCTTCTGTTTCATCCGGTCAAGCGGACTTTCATAAACAAATGCATCAAAGCCCTTCCCGCACAATTTTTCTTTCAGAAGCTCTGCCGCATTTCCTCCGGCTAACCCCAGCAGCTTCCGGAATTCGCTCATTCCGTCTTCCGCGCCTTTGACATGCACAATCATAATCCGTTTATAACGCCCGGGTGTAACCGGAAGCACTTCCCTGTCTTTATACTTTACCAGAGTAATGGCTGCACGGCTGATCTCCTCCTGCACATTTTTATGGGATTCTTTTCCCAGAACCTTATCCAGAGCCTCCGGAGACGGAACCAGTTCCTCTCTTTTCTTCTTATGAAGTCCCTGATGCGCTTTCAGTCCCAGGATACGCATAAGCGCTTCCCGCATCCGCTCCTCGCTGATCACGCGCGTCTTCCATGCACGAAGCATCGTATCATAATCCTCATCCGGATCATTAAAGAACAAAAACATATCACATCCTGCATTAATAGCAGCCGGTAGCATCTCACTTCTCTTCATCCGGTTTGTCATTGCCACCATATGAGAGGCGTCTGACACAACCATTCCATTGAATCCAAGCCTTTCTCTTAAGAGGTCCGTCATGATCTCCGGGCTCAGTGTCGCAGGCATAATTTCGCTGTCCTTTTTGTGCGGATTCATTGCCCTTTCATACTCCGGAAGCATAATATGACCTCCCATAACTGCCTCCAGTCCATTTGCGATCAATGTACGGTACACCATCCCGTATGTCCGCTCCCATTCTTCAGGATTTAACGGATTGACGTTATTTGACAGGTGGGCGTCCCGGAAATCCACTCCATTGCCCGGAAAATGTTTCGCGGCGCAGGCAAATCCCGGAACCGTATGCGCGCCCTTTAAATACGCGGCGCTTAGCTTCGCCACATCCTCCGGATTCTTTCCAAAGGCACGCACAGCTACCTCTGTATTTTCCCAGTTCAGTAAAATATCACACACCGGTGCAAATGCCATATTACACCCCAGAGCCTTCGCTTCTTCATTCGATATCCTGCCAAGCTCATATGCATATTCTTCCTTTGCACAAGCTCCGATCTTCACCGGAGAAGCGATGTAAGTTCCATCCGCACACGCCCCATCTCCGCCGCTTTCTGTATTGCATGCTATGAATATTGGAATCTTTGCATACTTCTGCAGAATGCGGTTTTGCTCCTGGATTTCCTTTCCCTTCGCCGGATTATAACGGCAGCCTCCCAGGTGATATTTTTCCATCAGTTCCTTTAAATGCTCCTCATCATGAGAGGATGTAAGCTGGAAAAAAAGCTGTCCGACCTTCTCCTCATCACTCATCTTCTCAATCGTATCTTCTACCCATTTACAATCCTCATCTGACAAATAATATGGATTTGCTTTTAAATCAACCATCATTCCTGTCCTTTCAAATTATTTAAAAATATATCGATTCTTTCTTTCTGATAAATGCCGCCATAACTCCCCTGCACAAACCGTTCAAGTCCGGTTTTTCTGAATTCTTCCCATGACTCTGTTTCCTTTCTCACAAGAATGGGATAAAAATATATACCGTTCTCCCTTGCAGCTTCATAATCTCCCGGCGCATCTCCAATCATAAGAATCTGCTCCCTTTCATATCCTTTTTTCAAAAGCTCTCCCATACAATAGGATTTACTGCCGGCGTCCTGTGCAAGAAAGATATCCGCATATTCAAGCAGATGATTCTCCTTCCATTCCTCCAGAGCCGCGTGATAATTGGCGGAAGATACGACTGCAATATCCGCCTGTAATGCTGCAGCGTCAAGCGCTTCTTTCACTCCCTCAAAGGAACGCTTCTCCCTGAAGAGAAGTTCTTTATCTTTTTTATTCACCGTCTCTGACCAGACAAGCGCTTTCTTTAAAATAACGCTGTCCTGCTCCCGGATTGCATCTGCAAGCGCTGCTTCTGATAACTCCGGGCTTTCTTCCACCCACTGCTCCAGAACTTCTATATCCTTTATTTTTGCATATGCTTCATTTATCTTTCGAAGCATTTTCACAAGTCCTTTAAAACGGTTGATCCCCCGTGTCATAGAATAAAGATTCATCTCATTCCAGTCCTTCAATATGGCGTCCCGCCATTCCGAAAGGCCCCATTCTTCTACGAGACACGGTCCAAAACACCGGGTATGCTTGCTGTCCATCGTGTCCATCACGCATCCGTCGGAATCAACACAGACCAGATATTTCTTTTTCCTTTTATACGTTTCCAGTCCTTCTGCCATATACTCCTCCTGCCAGACCATACCTTATGCTTATGCTTATACTTTTTCTTCTCTTTTTTCCTCCAGCACCGCCGCGTTTTTTTCCACCCGTTCCCTGGTAAGCGGATATAAGAATTTTAATACCGCTGCGAGGAGAAGAAATCCGATTGCCGGAGCAAGACAGGTAATATTATAAATACCCTTTACCACATCCGGATCAAACGCTGTCTCTTTCGTGTATCCTATGACGGAGAGCAGGAATCCGGAAAGCCCCGATGAAGCCGCCTGACCAAGCTTTCTTGCAAAAGAATAAACGGAATAGATTGTTCCGTCTGCACGGTCTCCCGTCAGCACCTCCGTGTCGTCAATAACATCGGTTATCATTGCCCAGCAGATCAGACTGAACACAGCCAGTCCTACATAAGCGAGTGCGTATACCCCGACGAAGACCCATGCATTTGTAATATGAAGGAAAAATGCCGCAATGAGGATCACTGCTCCCCACAGGGAACTGAAAACCGCCAGCTCTTTTCTTCCGAATTTCTGTGACAGCCTGACTGTGAATGCCGCGCAGGTAAGCGTCACAACCATTCCGATAATCCCGGTTGCCGACTGTGCAGCTGTGTTCCGGAAATAATTCGGAAAGACATAGGTCGTCATAGACTGAAGGGTAAGCTGCGCAAGCAGAAGACAGATCGACGCCACAACAATACCGATCAGGGCACGATTGTGGAACAAATCGGAAATCAGCCTTCCCAGATCAAATTTCTCTGTTTTCTGCTCCACCTTCACACGTTCTGTCGTCAGATAGTAACAGATCAGGTAGGAAACAACCGCCCCTGCCGAAAACAAAAATGCCACAATTGTCATCCTTCTTCCGGATAAGATCTGGTTCCCCGCCTCATCCCTGTAATATACAATCAAAGGCAGCACCACTCCAATTACAGTACCTGCAAGTGTCGCGCCAATTGTCCTCCAGTTTGACAGCTGCGCACGGTCTTTCGGCTCGCCGGAAATTGCAGACGCCATGGAACCATACGGGATATTAATACTTGTGTAGAAGATGCTTCCCCATAACAAGTATGTAAAAAACATCCAGAAAATCTTAAATCCCATTGACATATCTGCGAACCAGCTGGCATACATCAGAAAAGAAGAAAGTGCAACCGGACCACACATTCGTCGAATCCACGGTGCAAATTTTCCTTTTTTCGTCGGTCTGCTCCTGTCTACGATCTGTCCCATCGTCACATCGGTAAATGCATCTGCAATACGCGCCACCATCATCATAATGCCGATTAACCCTACCGACACCCCCATTACATCCGAATAAAATTTCATCAGTATCATACTGGAAAAAATAAAGGTAAAGTCATTTCCAAAATCCCCAAACATATACCCGAGTTTGTCGCGAAAGCCAAACGGTCTTTTATTTTGTGTAT
>DKYD01000061.1:5700-6435 GCA_002492335.1 Lachnospiraceae bacterium UBA7109 | reverse complement strand
AAACGGTCTTTTATTTTGTGTATTTTCCACTTCCATTTTCCCGCCTCCTTTTTCTCCTATTATTTCCCGGCTTTCCACATTTTATTACTCTCTTTCCAAACTTATGGGCGGACATATTTCTTCAAGACAGCTCTGACTGCCCCCGGACCTGTAATCATTTCACAGAAATATCTGCATACCCGCCCGGAGAGGCCGGTCTGATACAGATCCACGCCAAAAATCTCCGAATTCTGAAGGATTGGACGTATCGTTTCTTCTACTTCCTTCTCACTTTTCTCTCCTCCAAATACAATTTTCGACAAATATGGACATAATACGTCAAGAAGCGGATCCGAGCTGAGTGTAAATTGCCTTCCTTTATCATCTACCGCCATCAGATAACGGAGCCAGCCTGCAAACACAAGCGGAATCATAGAAAGATTTAAAACGTCATGTTCCGGGGAGGCAAGATACGCCTTGATTGTCTCACCAAACCGGATTGCCAGCTTCTGAGAAGTATCTGTTGCAATCCGCTGCGGAGTATCCGGCATAAATGGATTTGGAATCCGCACACGAAGCACGGTATCGAGAAATTCTTCTGGATTCAGAATCCCCGGGTCTGTAACAACCGGAAGTCCTTCCCGGTACCCGATCCGTTCAACCAGAGTGCGGAGCTCTTCATCCTCCATCTCGTCCGAGATTTTTTCATACCCAAGCAGACAGCCAAAAACAGCCAGCGCCGTATGCAGCGGATTC
>DKYD01000061.1:3649-5418 GCA_002492335.1 Lachnospiraceae bacterium UBA7109 | reverse complement strand
CAGCGCCGTATGCAGCGGATTCAGGCAGGTACACACCTTCATTCGTTCCACTTTCTCTACCGTTTCACGGTCTGTAAACAAAAATCCGGCCTTTTCAAGCTTCTCTCTTCCATTTGGAAACACATCCTCAATTACCAGATATTCACATTCTTCCGCATTCACAAAAGGCGCCACATACGTATTTCTGGAAGTAATTACCGGTCTGATCCCCTGAATACCATCCTTTTTAAGAAGTTCCTCCACTGTTTTACCTGGTCTGGGTGTAATCTTATCAATCATTGTCCATGGGAATGACACCTTCTCCTTCGTCGCTATATATTTCGCAAATCCTTCTTCTGCAAGCCCTGTTTTCTCCCATTTTTCTGCAAATGCTCTGATTGCTTCATATAATTTATCCCCATTGTGAGAACAATTATCCATACTTACCATTGCCACAGGATATGCTCCCGCCTGATATCTTGCATATAAAAGAGCGGCTATTTTTCCCAGATAGCTGACTGCCCTTTCAGGCCCCGCCTGAAAGTCCTGTTCAATCTGAGGAAGAATATTCCCATCAGCATCAGTAATTCTGTACCCTTTTTCTGTAATTGTAAAAGAAATCATCTGAAGGGAAGGAGCTGCAAAAATTTCTTTTAAACGCAGAAATTCTGTCCGGTCAGTGCTGTCAAGCATCCGTGTTTCCACGATACTTCCCACCACTGTCTTTTCCATTGTTCCATCTGCTTTTAGCGTGATCAGAATGCTGAGATTGTCATGCGGCCGGTACATTTTCTCAATAATCTCATAATCAAACCCTTCGACCGCTATGATCCCTCTGTCAATTTCCCCGGCATTCAAAAGCTTCTGCACTGCATTTGCCTGAAATGCGCGAAAGATATTTCCTGCCCCGAAATGCACCCAGAACGGATTCCTTTCCGTCTCTTTTCTGACTTTTTCCCGGTCGTACCCTGGAAGCTTATATCCTTTTTCTCTCCATTCTTTCTCTTGCTTTAACCCTGCATTACTAAGCTCAATCATCTCTTTGCCCCTTTCTCGATCGCTTCCCACAGTCCATTCAGATAAGCCGCTCCCAGCGCTCTGTCATAAAGTCCGTATCCCGGCATTGCCTGTTCTCCCCAGATCATACGACCGTGGTCCGGGCGGATCGGTCCGTCAAATCCAGTCTCATATAAAGCTTTCATAATTTCGTACATATCAAAAGAACCATCCGATGACAAATGTGCCGCCTCTTCAAAATTTGTCGGTGTGATAAACCGCAGATTCCGCACATGTGCAAAATGGATTCTCCCCTTCAGGGCGCGGATCATATCCGGCAGATTATTTTTAAGACTTGTCCCATAAGAACCGGTGCAAAATGTCACACCGTTATGCGGATCATCTACCATTTTGAGCATTTTCAGAATATTCTCCTTATTAATGATAATACGAGGTAATCCAAACACACTCCATGCCGGATCATCCGGGTGAATTGCCATATTAATGTCGTACTTATCACATACAGGCATGATTTTCTCAAGAAAATATTTTAAATTTTCAAATAACTTTTCATCATCTATGTCCTTATAAAGTTCAAACAGCTCCTTTACATGTTCCATACGCTCCGGCTCCCATCCCGGCATAACAGTTCCGTTCATATCTCCGGCGATCGATTCAAACATATGCTCCGGACGCAGCGCATCCACTGCTTCCTGCGTATAAGCTAATACCGTCGAGCCGTCCTCTCGTTCTCTTGCCAGTTCTGTCCTTGTCCAGTCAAACACCGGCATGAA
>DKYD01000061.1:3157-3327 GCA_002492335.1 Lachnospiraceae bacterium UBA7109 | reverse complement strand
AAACACCGGCATGAAATTATAACAAACCATGTGAATGTCTTCTTTTCCAAGATTTTCAAGTGTCTGAATATAATTTTCAATATATATCTCCCGTTCAGGAGCACCTGTCTTAATTGCATCATGAATATTTACACTTTCAATACCTGCAAGAGAAAGCCCCGCAGCCTCTA
>DKYD01000061.1:2170-2889 GCA_002492335.1 Lachnospiraceae bacterium UBA7109 | reverse complement strand
GAAATATGAAGACCGGAAAGCTCCACTTCTTCTTTCATAGCCCGAATTCGTTCGAGACTCCATACTTCTCCCGGCGCAGTATCATATAAAGTCGTAATTACCCCGGTTACTCCCGGTATCTGACGAATTTGCTGCAAAGTAACGGTATCAAACTTACTCCCATACCATCTAAGGGTCATTTCCATTATCTTTTCCACCTTTCTAATAGCTTGATCTGATTATCAGACTTATTATTAGAATGACCGTAATACCGTGCAGATATTCTTTTTTATAAATTGTTTTTGTGCTGGACTATATATAGAAAAAAATTCCCGGAAACAAAATGTTTCCGGGAATTTTACCCTTAATCATCAAAAGCTTCTTTTACTTTATCCATGAATCCTTTTTTCTTTTTCCCACCGGTACTGCTGTCCGCTCGTTTCGACGTATGCAGCGTGTTCCCGGCAAGTTCATCAAACTTGCGGAGCGCCTCCTTTGCTTCTGAACTTAACCGCTCCGGCGTCTGTATCACAAGCGTAACGTAATGGTCGCCCCTCACCTGGGAATTACGGACAGATGGCACTCCTTTTCCCTTCAGCCGCACCTTCGTATCTGTCTTCGTTCCCGGCTTCACTGTATAGATTACTTCACCGTCAACTGTCTTAATACGAATATCTGCTCCAAGCGCCGCCTGCGCAAATGAAATCGGTACAGTTGAGAAAATATGCATATCCTGACGC
>DKYD01000061.1:1371-1888 GCA_002492335.1 Lachnospiraceae bacterium UBA7109 | reverse complement strand
ATCCTGACGCTGGAAAATCGGGTGTCTGGACACAGTTACCTCCACGAGAAGATCTCCCCGCGGACCGCCATTTACTCCCGGCTCTCCTTTTTCACGAATGCGGACACTCTGCCCATTATCTATCCCTGCAGGAATCGTTACCGATATCTTCTTCCGGCTTGCTACATACCCTGTTCCACTGCAGTCCGGACATTTTTCCCGGACAATCTTACCCGTTCCATGACAATCCGGGCAAGTCTGCACATTCTGTACCGTTCCAAAGAAGGATTGCTGTGTATATACAACCTGCCCCTTACCACCGCATTTCGGACAGGTCTCAGGAGATGTTCCCGGCTTTGCACCGCTTCCTCCACACTTTGCACAAGGATCTTTCAGTACGACGTCCAGTTCCTTCTCGCATCCGAAGACCGCCTCTTCAAAAGTAATTCTTACACTCTTTCTTACATTTGCACCCTTCATGGGTCCCTGGCCTGCACGGCCTCTTCTGCCGCTTCCGCCAAACAGATCACCAAAAATA
>DKYD01000061.1:0-976 GCA_002492335.1 Lachnospiraceae bacterium UBA7109 | reverse complement strand
CGCCGCATGACCAAACTGATCATATTGACGGCGTTTCTCCGGATCGCTAAGTACGGCATATGCTTCTGAAGCTTCTTTGAATTTTTTCTCAGCTTCTGCATCCCCCGGATTCATATCCGGATGGTATTTTTTTGCTACCTGCCTGTATGCCTTTTTTAAGGTCGCTTCGTCAGCATCTCTGCTGACGCCAAGCACCTCGTAATAATCTCGTTTATCAGCCATTATAGTCTCTCCTAGTGTTCTAGACTTCCTTATAATCTCCGTCTACAACATCGTCTCCCTGGAAGCCTTCCGGCGCCGGTCCAGCCTGCGAGCCTGCTCCCATATCCGAGCCTGCTCCCTGTGCACCTGCTGCCGCGCCTGCCTGCTCATACATCTTTGTAAAAAGCTTCTGTGCGCTTTCCATCAGTTTTTCTTTTCCTGCTTTGATTTCCGCAACCTGTGCATCTGTCATATCATCTATATTTACTTTCTCAAGCAATTCTTTGAGAGCTTTGCAGTCAGCTTCCACAGAAGCCTTATCTGCAGCGTCAAGCTTATCTCCCACTTCACCAAGTGCCTTTTCTGTCTGGAATACCATAGAATCGGCCTCGTTCTTTGCATCGATTCCTTCTTTACGCTTCTTGTCCTGCGCTTCAAATGCTGCTGCTTCTTTTACTGCCTTCTCAATATCTTCATCAGACATATTAGAACCTGCCGTAATTGTAATATGCTGTTCCTTGCCTGTTCCAAGATCCTTTGCAGATACATTTACGATACCATTTGCATCAATATCAAAGGTAACCTCAATCTGCGGTACTCCACGCGGAGCCGGCGGGATTCCATCCAGCCTGAACTGTCCGAGAGACTTATTATCTCTTGCAAACTGTCTTTCACCCTGTACGACATTAATGTCAACAGCTGTCTGGTTATCTGCCGCTGTAGAGAAAATCTGGCTCTTCTTTGTCGGAATTGTTGTATTTCTCTCAATCAGTCT
>DKYD01000064.1:15530-33758 GCA_002492335.1 Lachnospiraceae bacterium UBA7109 | reverse complement strand
AAGGAAGGAGAAGCATTTGGCTTCTCCTTTTTTGGTTGACGCATATTTGGAGAAACGCTATAATAAATCTATATGTGTGAAAGAAGGATAGTAGTATGAAGGATGAAGATACATATACGGATAACCAGAATGGAAAAAAGGAAGAGAAGGCATATTATGTAGAGATGCCGGAAATCGGTAAACGGGGACCTTCTAAGATACGCCAGCAGTTTAACAGGGGTATTACGATGTTTCTTGTTGTGGCGGCATGTATTGTTTTTTATTTTGCATTGCTCCGGTTTACCAATATATCCGGATTTGTAGGAAAAATTTTTGATGTTATGAAGCCTGTTTTGTACGGATGTGTGATTGCGTATCTTTTAAATCCGATTGTAAGAAAGGTGGATAAATATTTTCTGCCGCTGCTGGAAAAGAAAATGAAAAGTCCGAAAAAAGCACAGAAAATTTCCAGAACGACTGGAATCATTGCATCGCTCCTTATTATGATTATACTGATAGGAACCTTGTTTAATCTGCTGATTCCGGAACTGTATAGCAGCATAAGGAACCTGATATTTACACTTCCAAGACAGATTAATGAGGCGCTTAAGAATCTGAATTCTCTTCAGATGGAGGAATCTACAACAAATACACTGATTAAGACGGCGCTGGAAGAAGGAAGCGATATGTTTACGAAATGGATGAGGACGGATCTGCTTCCGAAAACAAATGAATTGATGTCGAATTTGACAGTGGGCGTGATTAGTTTTGTGAGTGGGATTTTTAATGTGTTGATTGGGATTATGGTGTCCATTTATTTGTTGTTTGGGAAGGAAACATTTTCCAGACAGAGTAAAAAAGCAGTATATGCGGTTTCAAATGCAGAGCACGCAAATATGTTTCTGCATATTATGACAAAAAGTAATGAAATATTTGGCGGATTTATTATAGGAAAGATTATTGATTCAGCAATTATCGGGCTGCTTTGTTTTATCGGTCTTTCTGTATTAAATATGCCATATACGCTGCTCGTCAGTGTGATCGTTGGTGTTACGAATGTAATTCCGTTTTTCGGTCCTTATATCGGAGCGATTCCAAGTGCCGTCCTGATACTTCTTGCAGATCCGGTGAAGGGCGTGTGGTTTATTATTTTTATCTTGCTGCTGCAGCAGCTTGACGGCAATATTATCGGACCGAAAATTCTCGGGGATTCTACAGGGCTGTCTGCATTCTGGGTGATTGTGGCAATCCTTTTAGGCGGAGGTTTGTTCGGTTTTGTCGGGATGGTGATGGGAGTTCCGACTTTTGCCGTACTCTATTATATTGTAGATATGATGTTAAACAGCAGACTGGAGAAGAAGAAGCTTCCCATAGATTCGTATTATTATGACAGTAAGAGCTATGTGGATTCGAAAGGGAGATATGTTCGGCCGGAAACAGTGGAAGAACGTGAAGAAAAAGAAGAAAGAAAAGAGGAATAATTATGCCGATTCGAGTACAAAATGATCTTCCTGTAAAGGAGATACTGGAGAGAGAAAATATATTTGTTATGGATGAGCATCGTGCGATGCATCAGGATATCCGTCCGATCAGAATCGGACTGCTGAATCTGATGCCGTTAAAAGAAGATACAGAACTTCAGATATTAAGATCTTTATCAAACACACCATTGCAGGTTGACGTTACTTTTGTTACTGTGTCAAGTCATGAGTCAAAGAATACACCGACCAGTCATCTGAATAAGTTCTATCAGAAGTTTTGTGAAATTCAGTCACAGAAATTTGATGGATTTATTATTACCGGCGCCCCGGTAGAGCAGATGCCTTTTGAAGAGGTGGATTACTGGGAAGAGTTAAAGGAGATTATGGAGTGGAGTAAGACAAATGTTACCTCTACACTTCATTTGTGCTGGGGAGCCCAGGCCGGTATCTATTATCACTATGGTATTGACAAGGTACAGCTTGACCATAAGGTGTTCGGAGTGTTTAAGCATAGAGTGATGAACAGGAAAATTCCACTTGTACGTGGGTTTGATGATGTATTTCTTGCACCTCATTCCAGACATACCGAAGTGCCTATGGAGAAAATTTATGCAGAAAAGAGGCTGATGGTTCTTGCAGAATCTGAGGAGGCAGGTCTTTTTCTCGCGATGGCCCAGGATGGCCGGCAGATTTTTGTTATGGGACATCCGGAGTATGACCGTATTACTTTAGATGGAGAGTATAAGCGGGATTTGAGAAAGGGACTTCCGATTCAGCTTCCGAAGAATTATTATGAGGATGATAATCCGGAGAATAAACCGCTTCTTACCTGGCGTGCAACAGCGAATAATCTGTATACGAACTGGCTTAACTATTATGTATATCAGGTAACTCCGTATGACCTGGATGGGACGCCGCAGTTTTGAATGAATAAAAAATTTATATTTATGCAAAAAAAACAGTTGCTATTTTTGCTCTGTCAAGCGATAATAGATATGTGTTTTTAAAATTCTAAAGAGAGTAAGGTGAGGAGTTGTGTTTGAACAGATTGCTGAAGTGATTAAACAGATTGACACATGGGTGTGGGGATGGTGGATGATTATTCTGCTGTTCGGGACACACATATTCATGACGATCCGTACCGGGTTTATTCAGAGATATACCGTTACCAAGGGTATTAAATTATCTGTAACGAAGGATACGGACGGTGAAGGTGAAGTATCACAGTTTGGTGCGCTTGCCACGGCGCTTGCGGCAACAATTGGAACTGGTAACATTGTCGGTGTGGGAACTGCAATTGCACTGGGGGGACCGGGAGCCGTGCTCTGGTGCTGGCTGACCGGCGTGTTTGGAATTGCGACGAAGTATTCCGAATCTTTGATCGCGGTAAAATACCGTGTGAAGACGAAGGATGGACGTATGCAGGGAGGTGCGATGTATGCACTTGAGCGCGGCCTGAATATGAAATGGCTGGCAATGATCTTTGCATTCTTTGCGGCTTTTGCATCCTTCGGTATCGGATGCGCAACACAGGTAAATGCGATTGCAAATGTGGCAAACGGGAATTATGGTATTCCGAAATGGATGGTAGGTGCAGTGATCGCACTTATAACTGCAGTTGTTATTTTTGGAGGAATTAAGTCTATTGCAAGAGTCTGTGAGAGACTGGTGCCGCTTATGGCAGTGTTTTATGTGCTTGGATGTATCATTATTCTTTGTATGAATTATGATTATATTATTCCGGCAATTACGACGATTTGCAAGCTTGCATTTACAAAGGGAGCGGCAGCCGGTGGTCTTGTAGGCGGTGGTATCCGTCTTGCGATTCAGTATGGAGTGGCAAGAGGATTGTTTTCCAATGAATCCGGTATGGGTTCCGCGCCGATTGCGGCAGCGGCGGCACAGACAAGAAATCCGGTTCGTCAGGCGCTTGTATCCTCTACAGGTACTTTCTGGGATACCGTTGTTGTATGTCTGATGACAGGGCTGGTGCTCGTATCTACAATTATGAAGAATCCTGCGATTAATGTGTCTCAGATTGAAGATGGCGGTATATTATCTACCATGGCATTCGCGCAGATTCCGGTATTCGGACCGATTGTACTGACGCTCGGTATTGTTACTTTTGCTTATTCTACGATTCTTGGATGGGCATATTACGGAGAACGTGCGGTGGAATATTTTGCGGGAAGAAAGGCTTTGATTCCTTATCGTGTTCTGTACATAGTGGTTGCATTTATTGCGCCGATTGTAAGCCTGAATGTTGTGTGGGATATTGCGGATATCCTGAATGCGCTTATGGCGGTTCCGAACCTGATAGCGGTTCTCCTCCTGTCCGGTGTTATCGTGAAAGAAACAAAGAAATATATCAATAACCTGGATGCCAAAGACGAGACGTCTGTGCCGGTTATCGATGACTAAATACAGAATTTGAAAATCAGGAAAATCCACAATATATTGATGTTGCAAAATAATACTATACAATTTATAGAGTCCTTTGGGACTCTATTTTTGTGCAATATTTTAGAATCAAATTCGTTGACGATGATGTTCTATAATGATAAGATTATTGTTGAACCCATAAAAGAGCGAACAAAATAAAAGAAGCATGAAATATAGAGGAAGGTATCAAAAAATATATGTTGACGAGAGATGTAAAGGTAGTAAAAAAAGATGGAACAAAAGAAGATTTTAATGTTCAGAAGGTAGTTGTAGCCGTAAATAAATCGGCATATCGGGCATTGGTCAAGTTTACAGAAGAAGAGATTGGATTTATCTGTAAGTTTGTGGAAGAAAAAGTTGAAGAGCTTGGAATCACCGAGATTCCGATTGCGGAAATGCATAATGTGGTAGAAGGTGCGCTTGAAAGAGTAAATGCATCAGTTGCAAAAAGCTACAAAGACTACCGGAATTATAAGCAGGATTTTGTACAGATGCTGGACGATGTATATAAGAAAAGCCAGTCTATCATGTATATCGGTGATAAAGAGAACAGTAACACGGACAGTGCGCTGGTTTCTACGAAAAGGAGTCTTATTTTTAATGAACTGAATAAGGAACTTTATAAAAAATTCTTCTTAACAGTGGAAGAAATCCAGGCCATTCGTGACGGATATATCTATATTCATGATATGTCAGCCAGAAGGGATACCATGAACTGCTGCTTGTTTGATGTGAAAACAGTGCTGAGCGGAGGATTTGAGATGGGAAACCTCTGGTATAATGAGCCGAAAACACTGGATACAGCGTTTGACGTTATCGGTGATATTGTCTTAAGCGCTGCAAGCCAGCAGTATGGCGGCTTCACGGTGCCGAGTGTGGATGAGATTCTGGAGCCGTATGCAGAAAAGTCACATAAGAAGCTGATTCAGAAGTACCGGGAGCTTGGACTTGATGAGGAGATTGTGCAGAGGGTTGCCTGGGCAGATCTGGAGAAAGAGATGGAGCAGGGCTTCCAGGGATGGGAATATAAGTTTAATTCCGTTTCATCAAGCCGTGGAGATTATCCGTTTATTACGGTTACTGCCGGAACTGTTACAAGTAAGTATGGAAAGCTTGTGACGATTAAAATGTTGGAAGTACGCAAAAACGGGCAGGGGAAAAAGGATCATAAGAAACCCGTCCTGTTCCCCAAAATTGTGTTCTTATATGATGAGAAGCTTCATGGACCGGGCGGCCCGCTGGAGGATGTCTTTGAAGCGGGAATTGACTGCTCTTCAAAGACTATGTATCCGGATTGGCTGAGTCTGACCGGAGAAGGTTATGTGGCGGGTATGTATAAGAGATATGGAAAGATCATCAGCCCGATGGGCTGCCGCGCATTTTTATCTCCCTGGTATGAGAGAGGTGGAATAGAACCTGCGGACGAGAATGATACGCCTGTTTTTGTAGGAAGGTTTAATATTGGAGCAATTAGCCTGCATCTTCCTATGATTCTGGCAAAGGCAAGACAGGAAGCAAAAGATTTTTATGAGGTACTGGATTATTACCTGGAATTGATTCGCCAGCTTCATCTGCGTACGTATGATTATCTTGGTGAATTGAAAGCGTCGACGAACCCGCTTGCGTATTGCGAAGGAGGCTTCTATGGCGGTCACCTGGGGTTATACGATAAGATTAAGCCTCTTCTTAAGACAGCCACGGCTTCATTTGGAATCACGGCTCTGAATGAATTACAGCAGCTTTATAATAAAAAATCGTTGGTAGAGGATGGGCAGTTTGCACTCGATGTGCTGCAGCATATTAATGATAAAATTAATGAGTACAAAAAAGAGGATGGCAGACTGTATGCGATTTATGGAACTCCGGCGGAGAATTTATGTGGGGTGCAGATTAAGCAGTTCCGTAAAAAATATGGAATTATCGAAAATGTATCTGACAGAGAATACGTAAGCAACAGTTTTCATTGTCATGTAACAGAGGATATTACGCCGATTGAAAAACAGGATCTGGAAGGAAGATTCTGGAATTTAAGCAATGGCGGAAAGATACAGTATGTAAAATATCCGATTAATTATAACAGGGAAGCGATTAAATCTCTGGTAAGGCGTGCAATGGCAAAAGGATTCTATGAAGGAGTGAATCTGTCGCTGGCATATTGTGATGACTGTGGACACGAAGAATTGTCTATGGATGTATGTCCGGTATGCGGAAGCACAAATCTTACAAAAATCGACAGAATGAACGGCTATCTGTCATATTCCAGGGTAAAAGGTGATACCAGACTGAATGCGGCAAAGATGGCTGAGATTGCAGAAAGGAAAAGTATGTAGTCATGCGGTATCACAATATAACGAAAGATGATATGTTAAATGGAGACGGTCTGCGTGTGGTTCTTTGGGTAGCGGGCTGTTCCCATGCGTGTCCGGGATGCCACAATCCGGTTACATGGGATCCGGAGGGAGGACTTCCCTTTGATGAAGAAGCGAAACAGGAAATATTTACGGAATTAGAGAAAGATTATGTGAGCGGAATCACTTTTTCAGGAGGAGATCCGCTTCATAAGGCAAATATAGAAGGCGTAACCGCTCTGGCAAGGGAAATATGCCGGAAATATCCGGAGAAGACAATCTGGCTTTATACAGGGTATGTGTGGAAGGAAGTAAAAGACCTTGAGATTGTGAAATATCTGGATGTTATGGTAGACGGGGAATTTGAGGAAGCGAAAAAAGATAATACACTTCACTGGAGAGGAAGTGCAAATCAGTTCGTAATAGATGTAAAAAATACATTGAAGATAGGAGAGTTGGTATTACATGGCTAAGAGGATCGCGAAGTTTCACAAGGTCAGTTATGAACAGTTCCGGGAGGGTGTGCTGGATACTTTTGGAACAACAGATGATGCGGACATTCATAGAATATATGAAGAGATCAGGCTTCCGAAGCGTGCCACTGCGGGTTCAGCCGGGTATGATTTTTATACCCCGTTTCCAATCGTGCTGGAGCCGGGACAGATTGTAAAGATTCCAACTGGTATCCGTGTGGAAATGGAGGAAAACTGGGTGCTGAAATGTTATCCGAGAAGTGGTCTGGGCTTTAAATATCGGCTGCAGCTGAATAACACAGTAGGGATTATTGACAGTGATTATTTTTATTCAGATAATGAAGGTCATATTTTTGTAAAGCTTACCAATGACACGAGGGAAGAAAAAGTTGTGGAAGTGGAAGCCGGCAAAGGATTTATGCAGGGTATTTTTGTGGAATATGGAATTACGGTGGATGATGATGTTACCGCTGTCCGCAATGGAGGATTCGGGAGCACGACAACCTAAATCAGCAGGGTATATTTTGTGTCAGAAAAGGGCACTCTATTCATGAAATTAAGTGAGTGGAGGAGTGTGTATGTCAGATACAAAGAAAGTGACTGCTTCAAGAGAAGAAAATGTTGCCTATATGAATCAGGTACTCCCGGTTCAGGATAGTTTTGATATTATTCAGAGGGATATTTATATCGGAGAACGTGCGTCTTCCTTTTATTTTATTGATGGATTCACAAAGGATGAAACTATGTTGAAGATTATGGATTCCCTTTTTAAAGTAACGGCAGAGGATATGCCGAAGGATGCTACAGAATTTGTACGACTGTGTATTCCATATGTAGAGGTTGATGTTCTTGGGGATTTTGACCAGATTATAAGAAATGTGCTGTCAGGAGTCACCTGCCTTTTTGTGGAAGGATATGAAGCCTGTATCGCAATTGACTGCCGGACATATCCCGCAAGAAGTGTGGAGGAGCCGGATAAGGATAAATCACTCAGAGGTTCCAGAGATGGATTTGTGGAAACAATTGTATTTAATACAGCGCTCATGAGAAGAAGAATCCGGGATCCGCACCTTGTGATGTCCATGAGAGAAATAGGAGACAGTTCCCGTACAGATGTTGCGATTTGTTATATGGAAGATCGTGTGGATCAGGCATTGCTTGATACGATTACCAAGCGGATCGACAGTATCAAAACAGATGCTTTGCGGATGAATCAGCAGAGTCTTGCGGAGGAGATGTTTAAAAGGAAGTGGTATAATCCATTTCCAAAATTTAAGTTCACAGAGCGGCCGGATACAGCCACGGCATGTCTTCTGGAAGGAAAGGTTGTCTTGCTGGTAGACAATTCGCCATCGGCAATGATACTTCCGACTTCGATTTATGACATGATAGAAGAAGCGAATGATTATTATTTTCCGACGCTTACAAATATATATCTGAAAACTGCCAGAGTGTTGATAACGATTATGACGGTGTTTTTAACTCCGGTATTTCTTCTGTTTATGCAGAATTTGAACTGGCTGCCGGAAGCATTTGCATTTGTCTCAATTAAGGATACTGTAAATATTCCGTTGATTTTCCAGCTGTTGATGCTGGAGATTGCCATTGACGGTCTCAGGCTTGCGGCGATGAATACGCCGAATATGCTCAGTACGCCGCTCAGTGTCATTGCAGGTCTTGTCATGGGTGAGTTTTCGGTCAAATCCGGCTGGTTTAACGCTGAGGTTATGCTTTATATGGCATTTGTTGCAGTGGCGAATTATACACAGCCTAATTTCGAGTTGGGATATGCGCTGAAATTTATGCGCCTGCAGCTTTTGATCTTGACGGCTTTGTTCAACTGGTGGGGCTTTATTATCGGGTGTATTATTATTTTGTGGAGCCTTTGCTTTAATAAAACATTGTCCGGAAGAAATTACCTGAATATCAAATTGAATTAATGAAGGGATGATTTTATGCAAAAGCATTTGAAACAGGATGAAAGACTGGGTAGTGCTCCAATCGGAAGGCTCATGTTGTCTATGGCGCTTCCGGCTGTGGCTGCCCAGCTTATCAATGTATTGTATAATATTGTTGACCGTATTTATATTGGTCATATTGCGGATTACGGAGATGTGGCGCTTACCGGTGTGGGCGTTACATTTCCGATTATTATGCTCATATCAGCATTCAGTGCATTTGCGGGTATGGGAGGGGCACCGCTCGCATCGATAGAGCTTGGAAGGAAAAATTATAAGAAAGCAGAAAAGATTATGGGAAATTCAGCCAGTCTGATCGTTCTGTTTTCGATTGTGTTAACGATTTCTTTTTTGGCATGTAAGACACCGGTTTTGTATGTGTTTGGAGCAAGTGATGCAACGATTGTCTACGCGGAAAGTTACATAGAAATTTATTTGACAGGCACGATATTTGTACAGTGCGCACTTGGATTAAATACTTTTATCAGCGGGCAGGGGGAAGCGAAGACAGCGATGCTGTCGGTGCTTATTGGTGCAATAATTAATATTTGTCTGGATCCGCTGTTTATTTTTGGATTCAGACTTGGAGTCAGAGGAGCTGCTATTGCCACAGTTATTTCTCAGGCAGTCAGCGCAGCGTGGGTAGTGCGCTTCCTTGCGTCAGAGAAAAGCGTCATCCGTCTTAAAATATCTGCTATGAGGCCGGAGGCGGGAATCTTGAAGCATACGGCAGCACTTGGCATTTCACCGTTTATTATGCAGAGTACGGAAAGTCTGGTAAGCATTACACTGAATTCCGGTCTTCAGAAGTATGGCGGCGATATGTATGTGGGTACAATGGCTATTATGACAAGCGTTATGCAGTTTATTGTGGTGCCGATACAGGGAATCACACAGGGAGTACAGCCGATTATCAGTTATAATTATGGGGCAGGAAATAAGGAGCGTGTAAAAGGAGTATTTTACAGGATGCTGGCGGTTACTTTTGCGGCAATGTTTATTCTTGGCGGCGTTGCGGTGATAAAGCCGGAGATTTATGCAGGGATTTTTACAGACAATCAGGCGCTTTCAGAGCTTACCTGCCAGGTGATGCCGGTTTATTTTCTGGGAATGACGATTTTTTGGATCCAGTCTTCCTGCCAGTCTACATTTGTAGCGCTCGGTCAGGCAAAAGTATCTGTTTTTATTGCACTTTTAAGGAAAATAATTTTACTGATACCGCTGGCGGTTATTTTCCCAAGATTTATGGGAGTTATGGGAATCTACAGGGCAGAGCCGGTTGCGGATATTATATCAGTGTCTGTTACCGGTATTCTCTTTACCATTACCTTCAAAAAGATTTTGCAAGGTATGGATAAAAGTGGTATGATAATGGAAAATAACTGATACAGGAGGAAGTGTGCCATGAATGATTATGTGGTTACAGTGAATAGTACGGTAGATGTGCCGAAGGAATGGCTGGAAGAGAGAAAGGTGCCGTTTATTCCTTTAAAATATACGATTGATGGAGAAACTTATACAGATATGCTGGGGCTTTCTTCGAAAGAATTCTTTCAGAAACTTCGTGAAGGAAAAATGTCTGTGACATCGCAGATTAACGCAAGTGAGGCAAAAGAGGCGTTAGAACCATTTTTAAAAGAGGGAAAAGATATTTTACATCTGGCTTTCTCTTCAGGACTCAGTGGAACCTATAACAGCATGAGGCTGGCAGCGGAGGAGCTTCAGGAGGAATACCCGGAGCGAAAGATTATCGTGGTTGATACCTTGTGTGCATGTATGGGTGAAGCGCTGCTTTTGTATTATGTTTTGAAACGTAAGAAAGAGGGAAAGACGATTGAAGAGGCAGCACAGTGGGCAGAGGAGAATAAACTTCATGTCTGCCATAATGTTACAATCGATGACCTGAATCATCTGTATCGGGGCGGACGTGTATCGAAAACAGCTGCTGTCTTTGGAACCATGGTGCAGGTAAAGCCAATGATTCATATGGACAATGAAGGAAAACTTCAGGTTATCGGAAAAGAGAGAGGAAGAAAGAAATCTCTTGGCAAGATTGTGGACAGAGCTGTAGAGCAGGCAGAGGGCTGGGAAAATGATATTATTATGATCACGCACGGAGACTGCATAGAGGATGCGCAGTATGTGGCAAAACAGGTACGCGAGAAGATGGGGATTCATAATATTTTGATTAATAATATTGGTACAGTTATTGGAAGCCATACGGGTCCGGGAGTTGTGGCTGTGTTTTGTATGGGAGACAAGCGATAGGAAAGAGATATAAAAAAAGGACAGGAAAGTGTTTGAGATATTCACAATCCTGTCTTTTTTTGTTGTTTTTTCCGGTTTTTTAGATTTTGAAGATGCCGAGTGCGTTTGCTACGGAGCTTCCAAGAATTAAGACAAGGAAAATCGGAGCAACCCATTTGATTATGACATTAAACATTTTTTCGGCTTTAAATTTGCCATCAGTTACTTTTACCTCATCTGCAAGTGTTTTTGGCTTAATAATAAATCCAACAAAGATGCAGGTAAAGAATGCAACGATCGGCATCAGGACGCTGTTGCTTACAAAGTCCATAATATCAAGAACAGACATACCCATCCAGCTGATGAATCCCAGAGGACCAAATCCCAGAGAGGATGGAATTCCGAGAATTAATGAAAGAACAGCTACAAAGATGCAGGCATTTCTGCGTCCCCAGTGAAATTTATCTCTGAAGATGGATACGATCGTTTCCATAAGAGAGATCGCGGAAGTGAGGGCTGCAAAAAATACAAGCAGGAAGAAAATGGTTCCGATTACTCCGCCGAATTTCATGCTTGCGAAGACTTTCGGAAGCGTCATAAACATTAATCCAGGACCTGCATTAAGAGCAGAACGGTCTCCGCCGGAGAATGCGAATACTGCAGGGATAATCATAAGACCTGCCAGGAAAGCGATTCCGGTGTCGAATAATTCAATCTGTCTTACAGAGCTTTCCAGATTGTCCTCTTTCTTCATATACGATCCATATGTAATCATAATACCCATAGCCAGAGACATGGAGTAGAAGAGCTGTCCCATAGCGGCAAGGATTGTCTTGACTGATACGTCGGACATATGTGGTTTTACATAATATGCGAGTCCTTCCATTGCTCCGTCAAGAGTCAGGCCATATATGGCAATGATAATTGTAAGAACAACAAGAACCGGCATCATAATTTTGCTTACCTTTTCGATTCCTTTTTCTACTCCGCAAAGAACGATCACAGCGGTGACCGCCATAAAGAGCAGAAACCATCCGAGCGGTTCAAAAGTGCCGCCGATAAAACTGGTAAAATAATCATCAGCAGCCGTGGCATTTACACCGCCGGTGATAAATACAGAGAAATACTTCACAACCCAGCCGCCGATAACGGAATAATAGGGGAAAATAATAATTGGCACGATGGCGGCAAGAACTCCCACAAAACTATAGCGTTTGTCCAGAGATTTGAAGGCGCCGATGGCGCTCAGCCCGGTTTTTCTTCCCAGGGCAATCTCTGCGGTCATAAGGGTGAAACCAAAAGTGACTGCAAGAATCAGGTAAATCAGAAGAAATGTTCCTCCGCCGTACCTGGCAGCGAGATAGGGAAATCTCCAGATATTACCCAAACCGACAGCAGAGCCGGAAGCTGCAAGTACGAAGCCGATCTTGCTTGAAAAATTGCTTCTTTTTGACATAGTAAAAATCCTCCTCATGTAAGATGACATTCCAAATAGAATATAATTGTGATACAATAATGTTGCATTATTCTAAATAGAACATAATATAAAATATTATCGCATGAAAAGATTGCTGTTTCAAGCAAAATATAAAAAAATATAAAAGATAATGAAAGATAAATAAAATTCTATAAAGCTTCAGCAGAATGAAAAAAATGATTGACAGGGATAGTATCTTTGTGGTAAAGTAATATCTGCGTGAGGCAGAAAACAAAGTAGAGTATCCACTCTCACCATAGCACAAGCGGGTGACTATTGGTTTGATATTGAGTATAGAAGTTTTATTTGGAATTTTTATACGCATAGTAAAGTGGATAGTCTGGAACTATTCATTTTTTTATTTATGGGGGTGCAAGACAATTAGCGATTTAATGATTAACGGGCAGATTAGAGACAAGGAAGTAAGAGTGATCGGAGAGAACGGAGACCAGTTGGGGATTATGTCTGCCAAAGAGGCAATGAAACTGGCGCAGGAGGCAGAATTAGATCTGGTTAAAATTGCTCCGAAGGCCCAGCCGCCGGTATGCAAGATTATTGATTATGGTAAGTACAGATATGAACTTGCAAGAAAAGAAAAGGAAGCGAGAAAGAAACAGAAAACAGTTGAAGTGAAGGAAGTACGTCTTTCACCGAATATTGACACGAACGACTTGAACACGAAAGTAAATAATGCCAAGAAATTTATTGTGAAGGGCAATAAGGTTAAGGTTACACTGCGTTTCAGAGGACGTGAGATGGCACATGTACAGCAGAGCAAGCACATTTTGGATGATTTTGCCGCATTGCTGGGAGATGTTGCTGTAATTGAGAAGCCTGCAAAACTGGAAGGCAGGAATATGAGCATGGTTTTAACTGAAAAACGTTAAAAATACAATATTAAGGATCGAAGGAGGAGCATATTATGCCAAAAATCAAAACAAATAGAGCTGCTGCAAAGCGCTTCAAAAAAACAGGTACAGGAAAATTAAAAAGAAATAAAGCTTATAAGAGCCATATCTTAACAAAGAAGTCTACAAAGAGAAAAAGAAATCTCAGACAGGCAACGATTACAGACGCAACAAATGTGAAAAATATGAAGAAAGTATTACCGTATCTGTAAGATGAATGGTTAAAGGAGGAATAAGACATGGCAAGAATTAAAGGCGGACTTAACGCAAAGAAGAAACATAATAGAACATTAAAATTAGCAAAGGGATATAGAGGAGCACGTTCAAAACAGTACAGGGTAGCAAAACAGTCTGTTATGAGAGCACTTACTTCTGCTTATGCCGGAAGAAAGCAGCGGAAACGCCAGATGCGTCAGCTTTGGATTGCGCGTATCAATGCTGCAGCAAGAATGAACGGATTATCCTACAGCAAATTTATGCATGGATTAAAAGTAGCGGATGTAGATATGAACAGAAAAATGCTTGCAGAGATGGCTGTAAATGATGCAGAGGGATTTGCAACACTTGCAGAACTTGCAAAGAGCAAGCTTGCTTAATTTTATATAGAAGTTTGATGAAAAATAAGGGCCGTGCTGCAGGATGCAGCCGGTCCTTTAATTTCGAATATTCTCACGGTATTCTGAAGGTGTCATATGTGTAACAGTGCGGAAATGTGATGTAAAAGTATTTGTCCTTTTAAATCCACACATGTTTGCAATCTCTTTGATCGTGTAATCGGTTGTTTCAAGTAAAATTTTTGACTTTGCAATCCGAAGCCTCAGAAGATAGCTGTAAGGCGTTTCACCTACTACCTTTTTGAAGGCGGAAATGAAATATGTTTTTGATAAATGACACATACCAGCAAGAGTATCCAGGTCTAAAGATTCGGTATAGTGCTGGTTTATGTAAGCTGCAACCTGAAGGATTCCCTGCTGATACTGGAGAAAATTTACATTGTCATTTCGTTCTTCGGAAAATGCAGATTCCAGGAACGAGGTAGTGATCAGTGCAGCTAAATGGTGAAGCTTTTCCCTGTTACAGCCACTGCCGTTGTTAAATTCGGATTTGAATAAGCGTATATAAGCTTTTTGTTCAGGGCGAAGTTTAAAGGAAGAACGAAACTTTTTGCCGCTATATTGTTTCTGCTGCATGATTTCTTCCAGAAAAGCTTTGTCAATTACAATATTATCATAGCTGATGTTTGTTACGAGAGATTTAAAACCGTGTTCTTTTCCGCTTTGTATTGGGTGAATGTAACCTGCCTCTCCGAAATGCACTGTATCCTCACGCAGGAGAAGCGGAATCGGACCATAAGGAATCAGAAATTCATAAGCATCGTGTTTATGGCGGTAGGGCCCGGAAGTACATTCTGGTGAATCATGAAAAAAGGCAATGGATAGTACTTCGCAATAATAGTGGTCACAATTCCTGCTTAAAAAATTCTTATCTACATGGTGAGCGGAAAATAAATGCATAGGTTTTTTCATAATAACCACTCCTTTTGCTTTTAAAATACCATTATAAGAATAACATAAGAAGAAAATTTAGTGCAATAAAAATACTCGGAATGTTACTGTTTGTTCGGAATATTAAGATGATATTTTTGTGTGATATGAAAAAAGTTCTTGACAATCGTAATTTGGAGTGATAAAGTTTTTGTAAACTGATGAGGAAGAGTAAGTACTTATGGCAGACTGCCTTACAGAGAGCTGCAGATGGTGGGATTGTAGCGGGTCAGAGCTTTAAGGAATGGGCTTCTGAGGGCAAACCGAAATGACAGTAGGTAAGCCGGAGAGAAAACTTCGTTAACAAAGGCGCATATGATAGTATGCATGAGAGGATATATTCAGATATATCAAGCCGGGTGGCACCGCAGGAGTATAATTGCTCTTGTCCCTGCAATAGTAATTGTGTGGGATAAGAGTTTTTTTGTTTTATAAGAAAGTATGTCTCGTGAAATAAAAACTTTTATCCCGGAAAATGAAAGGAGAAAAATAAAATGAAAGATCAAAAAATCCCTTACAAAATTTATCTGGAAGAAAGTGAGATGCCAAAGTCCTGGTATAACGTGCGGGCGGATATGAAAAATAAACCTGCACCGCTTCTGAATCCGGAAACTTTAAAGCCGATGACTGCAGAAGAATTATCAGGCGTGTTCTGTGAAGAACTGGTAAAACAGGAGCTGGATAATGATAACCGTTATATTGATATTCCGCAGGAGATACAGGATTTTTATAAGATGTATCGTCCGGCACCGCTTGTAAGAGCATATTGCTTGGAGGAAAAGCTTCAGACTCCGGCAAAAATATATTACAAATTTGAAGGGAATAATACCAGTGGAAGCCATAAATTAAATTCTGCGATTGCGCAGGCTTATTATGCAAAGAAACAGGGACTTAAGGGTGTAACAACGGAAACTGGTGCAGGACAGTGGGGAACAGCGCTTTCCATGGCATGTTCTTATCTGGATTTGGACTGTAAGGTATTTATGGTGAAGTGTTCTTATGAACAGAAGCCTTTCCGGCGTGAAGTGATGCGTACGTATGGTGCAAGCGTTACTCCGTCGCCTTCTATGGAGACAGAAGTTGGAAAGAAAATCCTTGCAGAGCATCCGGGAACAACGGGAAGTCTTGGATGTGCCATTTCAGAAGCTGTAGAGGTGGCTGTGGGAAGTGAGGGATACAGATATGTACTTGGCAGTGTATTGAACCAGGTATTGCTGCACCAGTCCATCATCGGAATGGAGACGAAGATTGCGTTAGATAAATATGGAATTACACCAGATATTATTATTGGATGTGCCGGAGGCGGTTCGAATCTCGGTGGCCTGATTTCTCCGTTTATGGGTGAAAAATTAAGAGGAGAAAAGGATTATCAATTTATAGCAGTAGAACCGGCATCCTGTCCGAGTCTTACAAGAGGGGTATTTGCGTACGATTTCTGCGATACCGGAATGGTGTGTCCGCTGGCGAAAATGTACACGTTGGGAAGCGGTTTTATCCCATCAGCAAATCATGCGGGAGGACTCAGATATCATGGAATGAGCTCTGTTTTGTCGCAGCTTTATGCAGATGGATATATGGAGGCGCGTTCTGTAGAACAGACAGCTGTCTTTGAAGCAGCAGAGCGTTTTGCAAGGGTAGAAGGTATTCTTCCGGCTCCGGAAAGCAGCCATGCAATTAAAGTAGCTATTGATGAGGCGCTGAAGTGCAAGGAAACCGGGGAAGAAAAGACGATTGTATTTGGATTAACCGGTACCGGATATTTTGATATGGTAGCATATGAGAAATTCCACAATAAAGAGATGAAAGATTATATCCCGACAGATGAAGATCTTCAGAAAGGTTTTGATGGAATCCCTAAATTCCCGGGAAATATGATGTAAACATGTGAACAGCCCGCTGTATGGCGGGCTGTATATATATTAAAAAATCATTAAGCTTTTTCCGCTTTGGCAAACAGAAGATATCCAATCAGAAACATGACAGAAAGTGAGCCGACGCCTGCGCTTGGACTGCCTGTGAGCTGACTGATAAAGGATACAAGAAAAGTGCCGAAAAACGCGGCGCCTTTTCCGCAGATGTCAAGAAGTCCAAAGTATTCCCCTGATTTATCCGCCGGAATAATTTTGCCAAAGTAGGAACGTGACAGAGCCTGAATAGCGCCCTGAAACATACCGACCAGTACGGCGAGTACCCAGAAATCAAATTGTGAATCAAGTTTTATGGCATATAACGCAATACAAAAATAAGCAAAAATACAGATTCTGATTAATCTTGCAGCAGGTTGATTTTTGGAAAGCCGGCCGAAGATCAAAGCACATGGAAATGCTACGATCTGGGTTACAAGGAGCGCAAGTAAAAGTTCGGTGCTGTCGAGACCGAGAGACTGACCATATGCAGTTGCCATGTCAATAATTGTATAGACGCCATCAATATAGAAGAAAAATGCCAGAAGAAAGAAGAAAATCTTCTTTTTGTGCGTAATTTCTTTCAGTGTTTTTCCCAGGCGTGAAAAACTATTTCGAACCACATGTTTCTGAGTGTCAGCGTAATAGAGCTGACGGTAATTTTTAATAAGCGGTACAGAGGTGAAGAACCACCATACAGCGGTGATGATAAATGCAATCAGCATAGCCGACGCCATAGAAAGGGAAAGCTTTTCCGCATTCAGTACAATTGCCAGTGAGAGGATAAAAGGAATGCAGCTTCCGATATATCCCCATGCATATCCGCTGGAGGATACGCTGTCCATCCGGTCTGGCGTTGTGATGTCCGTAAGCATGGAATCATAGAAAACAAGACTGGTAGAGTAAGCAGTCTTTGCCACAACAAAAATAATAAGAAAAATAAGCCAGGAAGAAGTGATTCCGAGAAGTATACAGGAAACCACTCCCAGAAGCAAGGCTGCACAAAATAATTTCTTTTTAAAATCCTTTGTATCAGCAATGCTTCCAAGTGTTGGGCCAAGTGCGGCAACCAGAAGCGTTGATATGGATATGGCATAACCCCAGTAAGCCAGATAGTCGGAAGAGGCAAGCTTTGCCGTATCTGCCAGATAATTAAAATAGATTGGCAGAATGGTGGCTGTCAGAAGTGTGAAGGCAGAATTACCTACGTCATAGAGTATCCATTGTTTTTCTAAAGACGTTAATTTGAATTTCATAACAGTATCCTTTCATAGACTGGTTTAGACAAATAGTTCTTCCCATTTTTCACCTGCACCAAATGTCTGGGCAAAGCGTGAAGGAAGGGCTCCTTCATGATCCAGTACGCCGGCATACTGCTGAATCAGCGAAGCGGCAACAGTTACGGCTTCCGTATAAAGCTTGTTCAGGAGTATGCAGTATTTTTTGCAGATGTCTTTTGTCTCTGCT
>DKYD01000064.1:928-15265 GCA_002492335.1 Lachnospiraceae bacterium UBA7109 | reverse complement strand
GATGTCTTTTGTCTCTGCTTTCATAATAAGTCCCTGTACGGAATCATATTTTTTGAGAAGCTTCAGAGCAAGATAAAGACATTGCCGTTTGCCGTTTCCGGAGACATGAAGCAGTTTGTGAGTCAGGATCATGCTTTTTAAGGCAGCAGTGATATTCTCCGGGGTAACAGAATCAAAACAGGGTGAAATGATAAGACCTGCTTCTGTTGTGGGATGAATATGCTGAATCGGGATATACCTGGAAGGCCGGATTCTGTCCTTCCTCATAAAATAACGGTCCAGCTCTGTTTCAATTTCATTGTGGTCAATGCCGCTTTTCGCTGTCATTTTTTCAATATAAGGATGACAGGTACTGTCTAATGCAAAGTGACATATAAATCCATATAAATAAGCTTTTAAAGCTTCCGAATTATTTAAATTTTTGTAAAGCTCACATGCTTTTGTGAAAAATTCTGCTCCCGGCCTGTCGTGCATGGCAAATCCGGTCTGGTTTACCGGATTGGATGACAATGGTTTATAATAGAAGAGGATATCAGGTCCGTGCAGGCCGATATCAAAAAGCTCCTGATATTTTTGGATTGTTTTTTTGTATACAAAAGGAAGGCATTCGAGCACATCCTTTCCAAAACGATAATGTGTATATGCTGCTGGCATAATAAGAAAACCCCTTTCAAAATTTATTTTTTCCCCATACTGTTTTTATTATCGCATATTCACAGGAAATAGACCAGAAGATTTTGCAAAAAAGCTATTGCGGATAAACGAGTCTTTCTTCTGTAATATCTTCCAGTACTTCTGAGAGATATTTTTTTGCAAGATATTTTGCCATAGGGAGATTCATATCAAGATAATTTCCGCAGTCTTTTGCAGATGCGCCGGGAACATCACCTTCAAATTCCGCGATGAAGGTAAACATTTCTTTCATGAGCGGAATAATGTCCATAGAAGTATATTCGCCGGCAAGGAGAAGATAGAATCCGGTACGGCACCCCATTGGTCCGAAGTAGATCGTTTTGGATTTGTAATCCGGGTGATTACGTAAAAAAGTAGCGGCGAGGTGCTCAATTGTGTGTATCTCAGCTGTGTTCATGACGGGTTCATCGTTTGGACTTGTTATGCGCAGATCAAAGGTAGTAACCGGGTGGTTTTCTACATCGTCTATACGGGAAACATAAACGCCGGGTTTCAGTCGGATATGGTCTATGGTAAAGCTGGTAATTTTTTCCATTTTGTTAAACTCCTTTTTAAGATGATTTTTGAACAGTATAACATTTATTTTCCCGTTTTGCAAAAAATGTGGTATACTTATTACTGATTGTCAGGGAAATGAGGAGGCATAGAATATGAGATTGTACCTTGTAAGACATGGTCAGACAGACTGGAATAAAGAACGCAGAATACAGGGGCGTGCAGACATTGAATTGAATGAATTTGGACGGCATCTTGCCCGGGAAACAGGAAAAGGGCTGGCGGATATTTCATTTGCAGCATGTATCAGCAGTCCGCTTGTGCGCGCGGTTGAGACGGCCGGGCTTATATTAGGGGAAAAGGATGTGTCTGTTGAGACGGATACACGGATTATGGAAATGGATTTTGCTGAGTGGGAAGGAAAGTGCTGTGCGAAAGAACAGTGGGAGCTTCCGGAAAGATTTCGGGATTTTTTTGATGCACCGGATAAATATATTCCGGCTCCGGGAGGAGAATCTTTTGCGGATATGAAGAAACGGACGGGAGAGTTTTTGGAGGATATTTATGGACGGGAAGCATATCAGGATAAGAATATTCTCATTGTTACGCATGGAGCCGCGCTTGCAGGAATTCTTAACAATATAAAAGAGAAACCATTATCGCAGTACTGGGGAGTGGGAGTTCATAAAAACTGCGCGGTTACGGAAGTGGAAGTAACAGAAGGAGTGCCGATGATGTTTTCAGAAAATAAAGTATATTATAAAGATGAAGTAAAACCATGGTAAAGACTGGAAATAAAGAGACGGAGGAAAAATGGAAATGATTAATGACAAAAAAGTATTATTTAGCGGAATGCAGGCAACGGGAAATCTTACACTCGGAAATTATCTGGGAGCTTTGAAAAACTGGGTGACGCTCAGTGATGAATATGAGTGTTTTTACAGTGTGGTAGATATGCATTCGATTACAGTGAGACAGGATCCGGCAGTGCTGAGAAAAAGGGCGCGGGCGCTCCTTACTTTATATATTGCGGCCGGACTTGACCCGGAAAAGAACTGTATTTATTATCAGTCGCATGTATCCGGCCATGCAGAGCTTGCATGGATACTGAACTGCTTTACTTACATGGGTGAGCTGAATCGTATGACGCAGTTTAAAGACAAATCTGCTAAGCATGCGGATAATATTAATGCCGGGCTTTTTACGTATCCGGTTCTGATGGCGGCAGATATCCTCCTCTATCAGGCGGATGTGGTTCCGGTCGGAATAGACCAGATGCAGCATCTGGAAATTACAAGAGATATTGCAGAGCGTTTTAACCATATCTATGGAGATGTGTTTACAATACCGGAGGCTTATGTTGGAAAGGTCGGCGCGAAGATTATGAGTCTGCAGGATCCTTTAAGAAAGATGTCAAAGTCTGATGAGAACCCGAATGCAAGTATTTATCTGATGGATGATCCGGATACGATTATACGGAAATGTAAACGTGCGGTGACTGATTCGGACGCCCAGATCCGTTACCGCGACGAACAGCCGGGAGTGAAGAACCTGATTGATATTTACAGTGCATGTACCGGGGTATCGCCGGAGGATGTAGTAAAGGAATTTGACGGCAGAGGATATGGAGATTTCAAGATGGCAGTAGGAGAGGCGGTCGTATCTGTGCTTCAGCCTCTGCAGGAGGAAGTTGCACGCCTGGAAAAGGATAAGGCTTATATTGACAGTATTATTAAAAATAATGCGGAGAAAGCCGGATATTTTGCAAATAAGACGCTCAGAAAAGTACAGAAGAAGGTTGGGTTCCCGGAGAGGATACGTTAAATGGAATTTCTTTATTAAGGAAAGAGACATGGCAGTGTTTGAATCGATGTTTCAAACACTGCTTTTTCGTGTGCAAAAATTTGAAGTATTGAGTCAGTCTGACAAAAAAATACAATATTTTTTCGAAAAATGTTAAAAGGATGAAAAAAGAAGAAAATGATGTCGCCAGTTGACATACTTTTCCGACATCATTTTCTTGCTCTCAAATTTGACGAAATATATAATATTTTTTGGTGTCAGCAATCATGATGACACATAGAAGGTGTTTCTGCAGGATATCGGGTGGTAAAAATTCCTGCAGGCGGGCGGACGGTGTCCGCAAGAGTATAGAAAGGAGGATTTATGGAAAATGGGAGAAATAGCTGTGGCAATCGCCGACGACAATGAGAGAATCCTGGATCTGCTTGGCGAAATTATTAATGCTGACAAAGATCTGACTCTGGTAGGGAAGGCGAATAATGGAGAGGATGCATATGCGTTGATTAAGGAGAAAAAGCCGGATGTCATGCTTCTGGATCTGATTATGCCGAAGATGGATGGACTGAGTGTGATGGAGCTTGTTAACAACGACAGGGAGATTACAAAACATCCCAATTTTATCGTGGTAACAGCAGTCGGACAGGAGAGAATTACGGAGGATGCATTTCGGAAAGGGGCAAATTATTACATATTAAAGCCGTTTCATAATGAGATGGTCTTAAGCCGTATTAAAAATGCAGGAGCAGCAGGACATGCCGATCTGCGCCCGGTGGCAGCCGAAGATATACAGAAGACAAAGCCGGAGGTTAATCTGGAGGCCAGGGTAACGGATATGATTCATGAGATTGGAATCCCGGCACATATTAAAGGCTATCATTACCTGCGTGATGCAATTATTATGGCAATTGAGGATATGGATGTGCTAAATGCAATCACAAAGGTTTTATATCCGACGGTGGCAAAGAAGCATCATACAACAGCAAGCCGTGTGGAGCGTGCGATCCGTCACGCAATTGAGGTGGCATGGAGCAGAGGAAAGCTGGATACGCTGGATATGTTGTTTGGCTATACCGTGGCGGGAGGAAAAGGAAAGCCGACGAATTCAGAATTTGTTGCACTTATTGCAGATACGATTCGATTAGAATATAAAAACAGATAATGCTTTTCTTCTGAGAAAAAATGCGGTATAATAGATAATATCGTAGAATCGGGAGGAAGAAACAATGAAAAAAATACTTTTTGCGACTTCAGAGGCAGTACCGTTTATTAAAACCGGAGGACTTGCCGATGTTGCGGGATCTTTACCGAAATATTTTGATAAAGAGAAATATGATGTACGGGTTATGCTTCCCAAGTATCTGTGTATGAAAGAGCAGTGGAAAGAAAAATTAACCTATAACAGCCATTTTTATATGGATCTGGGCTGGAGGACACAGTACGTAGGCGTATTAGAAACCGAATACAATGGGGTAACATTTTATTTTATTGATAATGAGTATTACTTTAACGGCTTTGCACCTTATGGAGATATGTATGCAGACGTTGAGAAGTTTGCCTTTTTCTCCAAAGCCGTACTTAGTGCACTGCCGGTGATTGATTTCAGACCGGATATTATTCATTGCCATGACTGGCAGACAGGGCTTATTCCTGTTTTCCTGGATAATTTCCGTTATTCAAATGAATATTACCGTGGAATTAAAACGGTTATGACTATACATAATCTGAAGTTCCAGGGAACCTGGGACCCGAAGAGAATCAGAGATATTACAGGACTTCCTCAGTATTATTTTGCACCGGATAAGCTGGAGGCTTATAAGGATGCAAATTATCTGAAAGGGGGAGTTGTGTATGCAGATAAGATTACGACAGTAAGTAATTCTTACGCAGAGGAGATTAAGACGCCATTTTATGGGGAAAAACTGGATGGGCTTATGAATGCGAGGTCAAATTGCCTGTCAGGTATTGTAAATGGAATTGACTATGAGGTATTTGATCCTCAGACAGACAAATGTATCGTAAGGAATTACAATGTGAATAATTTCCGTAAAGAGAAAATAAAGAATAAAACAGCGCTTCAGAATGAGCTTGGACTTGATCCGGATCCGAAGACCATGATGATTGGTGTTGTGTCAAGACTGACCGATCAGAAAGGTTTTGACCTTGTTGCATATGTGATGGATGAATTATGCCAGGATGCAATTCAGATTGTTGTACTTGGAACCGGAGAAGAGCAGTATGAGAACATGTTCCGTCATTTCGCATGGAAATATCAGGGCAAAGTGTCTGCGAATATTTTCTATTCCGAAGAACTGTCGCATAAGATTTATGCGTCCTGTGATGCATTCCTTATGCCGTCACTGTTTGAACCATGCGGATTAAGTCAGCTTATGAGTCTGAGATATGGAACTGTTCCGATTGTCAGAGAGACAGGAGGACTTAAAGATACGGTAGAGGCTTATAATGAATATGAGAAGACCGGAACCGGATTCAGCTTTACAAATTATAACGCACATGAGATGATGGCAACTGTCCGTTATGCAGAGAGAATTTACTATGATAAAAAGAGAGACTGGAATAAGATTGTAGAACGTGCCATGAAGAAAGATTTTTCATGGAAGAATTCTGCAAAACAATACGAGGCATTATACGATGAGTTATAAAATTAAAGATACTTTGAAGGATACAGCGCCCCATATATCATTTGAGATATTTCCGCCGAAGACAGACGCAGGGTTTGAAAGCGTTATATCTGCGGCGGAGCAGATTGCTGCATTAAAACCTTCCTTTATCAGTGTTACTTATGGAGCGGGCGGCGGTACAAGCAGGAATACTGTTAAAATAGCTTCTTATATAAAGGAAAAAGGAGTTACAAGTCTTGCACATCTTACCTGTGTGTCTTCTACAAAGGAAGAAGTGCATCGGGTGGTTGGGGAACTGAAGGAACATGGGATAGAAAACGTGCTTGCGCTTCGGGGAGATATCCCGAAAGACGGGGCTTTTCCTCTTCCGAACCAGTATAAGTATGCATATGAGCTGATTGAAGATATTAAGACACAGGGTGATTTTTGTATCGGGGCGGCATGCTATCCGGAAGGCCACGTGGAAGCTGAGCATAAGAAAGATGATATTGTGAATCTGAAACATAAGGTGGATTGCGGCGTGGATTTCCTGACAACGCAGATGTTTTTTGATAATAATATCTTATACAACTTTTTATATCGGATCCGTGAAAAAGGGATTACCGTTCCGGTACTTCCCGGGATTATGCCGATCACGAATGCAAAGCAGATGAAACGGACACTGGAATTGTCCGGGACAGCGCTTCCCCAGCGTTTTGTGGCGATTCTGGACAGGTTTGGGGATGATCCGGCTGCGATGCAGCAGGCGGGAATTGCATATGCGACCGATCAGATTATTGATTTGATTGCAAATGGTGTGAATCATATACATGTATATTCCATGAATAAACCGGAGGTTGCCGGAATGATTATGAAGAACCTTTCAGATATTGTGAAGGTATAATGAGGTAAGAATGGATACGAGAACGAAAGAAGCCGTTCGTTATCTGGGATATGGAAGACATGCGGTAGATGACACGATTATGACACTTATTGAAAGTTCATTTGCAGAGCTTAATAAGATTGTACAGTATCGTATCACCTATCGCATCTTTGAGTTAGAGGTTCCGGACTCAGATAATGTGAAAATAGGGGAGCTGAAGATTAGAAGTAAGAATCTGGCAAAGAATCTGAGAGGATGTGACCAGGCGGTTATGCTTGGCGCAACTCTTGGCATAGAGGTGGACTTCTTAATGAAAAGATATTCGCTGACGGAGATGTCAAGGGTGGTTGTGCTGCAGGCATGTGCGGCGGCTATGCTGGAAGAATATCTTGATAAGTGGCAGAAGGAGCTGTCAGGGAAAATGAGAGAAAAAGGATATTATCTCAGGCCCAGATTCAGTCCCGGTTATGGGGATTTCTGTATGGATTATCAGAAAGACATATTAAGAATGGCAGATACAGCGAGAAGAATCGGACTCTCCATAACAGATGGAAATATGCTTACCCCGTCCAAATCTGTCACGGCTGTGATCGGAATGAGTACGGAGGAGACAGCCTGCCACAGGGCCGGATGCGAAGCATGTGAAAAGAGTGACTGTATGTATCGAAGGAGCAGCGTATGATATTAGAAAGACTAGGAAAAGAATTGATATATTTTGATGGCGGTACAGGAACGCTTTTACAGGAAAAGGGCATGAAGCCGGGAGAACTGCCGGAAATATGGAATCTGACTCACGCAGAAGAGATGGTCGATATTCACAGAAAATATTACGAGGCCGGAAGTGATATTGTACTTACGAATACATTCGGGGCAAATGCGCTGAAATTTCATTCTTCTGAATATAGTCTGGAGGATATTGTGACAGCGGCGGTCGCAAATGTAAAGAAAGGCGCCAGCCTGGGGGTATGTGATAACAGAGAGGTTTATACGGCTCTGGATATTGGTCCTACGGGAAAGCTTTTAAAGCCGATGGGGGACCTGAGCTTTGAAGACGCCTATGAGGCGTTCAGGGAAGTGGCGTTATATGGTGAGCGCGCCGGAGCGGATCTGATTCATATTGAAACGATGAGCGATACTTATGAAGTGAAGGCGGCAGTGCTGGCGGCCAAAGAAAATACGAAGCTCCCGGTATTTGCAACTATGATTTTTGATGAGAAAGGGAAACTTCTGACGGGCGGAGATGTTCCGGCAGTGGTGGCGCTTCTGGAGGGGTTACGTGTCGACGCGCTTGGGATTAACTGCGGCATGGGACCGGAACAGATGCTTCCGGTTCTGGATAAGATCTTAGAATATGCTTCTGTGCCGGTAATTGTTAAGCCAAATGCGGGACTTCCAAAACAAAAGGATGGAGCCGTTTATTATGATGTGACGCCGGACGAATTTGCAAAGGTGATGCGTAAAATTGTAGAAAAGGGTGCAAGCGCCGTGGGAGGATGCTGTGGTACGACACCGGAGCACATCCGGAAAATGATTCAGACAACGGCGGATATTCGTGTATGTGCAGAGCGGGAGCCAAAATGCCATACGATTGTATCTTCTTATGGGAAAGCAGTGCAGCTCGGAGGGAAACCGGTTATTATCGGCGAGCGCATTAACCCGACCGGCAAGAAGAAATTCCGACAGGCATTAAAGGAGCATGATGTTGATTATGTGCTGAGAGAGGGAATCAGTCAGCAGGATGCGGGAGCAGACATACTGGATGTTAACGTTGGACTGCCGGATATTGATGAACCGGCATTGATGCGGGAAATTGTAATGGAACTTCAGAGTGTGACCAGCCTTCCGCTGCAGATTGATACGGTGGATGGAAAGGCACTTTCCGCCGCTATGCGTATTTATAACGGGAAACCGATGGTAAATTCGGTAAATGGAAAGCAGGAATCTATGGATCTTGTGTTTCCGCTGATCAAACGGTATGGAGGCGTTGTAGTTGGTCTTACGCTTGATGAGAACGGGATTCCGGATACGGCAGAAGGACGAGCGGATATAGCGGGAAAGATTATTGAAGAAGCAAAAAAATATGGAATTCCCAGGAAAGATATTGTAATTGACGTCCTTGCCATGACGATAAGCTCCGATCCGGAAGGGGCAAAGACGACATTGGAAGCACTTCGGATGGTCAGAGAGCGGTACGGCGTATGCACGATACTTGGCGTGTCGAATATATCCTTTGGACTGCCATTCCGTCCGGCTGTAAATTCAAATTTCTATACGATGGCGATGCAGGCAGGCCTTAGTGCAGGCATTATAAATCCATTGTCAGAAGATATGATGCGTTCTTATTATTCGTTCTGTGCATTGATGAATTATGATAAAAACTGTGAAACGTATATTGAGCGGTACAGCATGCAGACGGAGGCACTTAAGACACCAGCCGGAGGAGAGATTCCTCTGAGGACAGCAATAGAAAAAGGTCTGAAAGAAGAAGCACATCATGCAGCATCCCTGCTTGTGAAGACGCAGGAGCCACTTTTCATTATAAATGAGCAGATGATACCCGCACTTGATGCGGTTGGAAAAGGATTTGAAAAAGGAACTGTATTTCTGCCTCAGCTCCTTATGAGCGCCGATGCGGCAAAGATTGCATTTGCCGTATTGAAGGATGCACTTGAAAAAAGCGGAAAAACGGAGCAGAAAAAAGAAAAAATAGTTCTTGCAACGGTAAAAGGCGATATACATGATATTGGGAAAAATATTGTAAAAGTACTGCTTGAAAATTACAGTTTTCATGTCATTGACCTCGGGAAAGATGTTTCGCCGGAGGTTATCGTGGAAACAGCGGTAAAAGAAGATGTGAAGCTGGTGGGATTGAGTGCGCTTATGACTACAACTGTCGGAAGCATGGAGGATACCATAAAGCTTTTGCATGAGAGAAAGCCAGACTGCAGAGTTATGGTGGGCGGCGCTGTGCTCAGCCAGGAATATGCAGATATGATAGGAGCAGATTTTTATGGAAAAGATGCAATGCAGTCTGTTTATTATGCACAAAATTTATTAAAGGAGTGAGATGATATGGCATTAGTAATACCAAAAAGTTATGATCCGCACTTGAGTGTGCGGGAAACACAGGAGGCAATTAAGTACATTCGCGATACCTTTCAGAAGGAACTCGGGAAGGAGATGAATCTGCAGAGAATCTCCGCCCCTCTTTTCGTGGAAAAGAGCAGTGGGCTGAATGATAATCTGAACGGCGTAGAACGGCCGGTTCAGTTTGATATTGCAGCGATTCCGGGAGAGACGGTAGAAGTGGTACATTCCCTTGCAAAATGGAAAAGAATGGCGCTTTATGAGTATAATTTTAAGCCGGGTGAGGGGTTATATACGAATATGAATGCAATCCGCCGGGATGAGGAGTTGGATAACCTGCATTCCTGTTATGTGGATCAGTGGGATTGGGAAAAGGTAATTAAAAAGGAAGACAGGACAGTAGAGACCCTGAAAGAGACGGTACTTACGATTTTCAAGGTGATTAAACATATGCAGCATGAAGTCTGGTATCGGTATCCAAATGCTGTGAAGCATCTTCCTAAGGATGTGACGTTTATTACAACGCAGGAGCTTGAGGACCGTTATCCGGATAAGACGCCGAAGGAAAGAGAGAACCTGATCACGAAGGAATATGGATGTGTATTCCTCATGAAGGTCGGGGATAAATTAAACAGTGGAGTTCCACATGATGGACGCGCGCCGGATTATGATGACTGGCAGCTGAATGGGGATATTTTGTTCTGGCATGACGTGTTAGGATGCTCACTGGAAATATCCAGTATGGGTATCCGGGTAGATGAGAAATCTCTGGAAGAACAGCTGAAAAAGGCTGGCTGCGAGGAAAGAAAAGAGCTGCCGTATCATAAAATGCTTCTGAATGGAGAACTGCCGTATACGATTGGCGGAGGAATCGGCCAGTCCAGACTCTGTATGCTTCTTTTGAACCGTGCGCACGTAGGGGAAGTACAGGCAAGTATCTGGCCTCAGGAAATGCGGGAAATCTGTCGCCGGAATGATATTTTTCTGTTGTAAACGAAAGAAAATTCAAGTACAATAACAGGTAGATGAACAATATTTTAACAATATACAGGAGGAACCTACATATGATACGTGGATTGGATACAACAGTCAGAAAGATCAGAAGACAGGTATTTGAAGAGGTTGCACGGCTGGGCTTTGAGGCGGATGCTGATACCTTGCGCGACGGTATGGAAGCGATTCCGTTCAAGATGGTCAATGACGAGACGAAATACAGAGACAGTATATATCGTGCCCGTGCAATTGTAAGAGAGCGTCTGAGACTTGCGATGGGTCTGTCCCTCAGACCGGAAGATAAGCCGGTACATTTGACGGCTGGTGTAGAGGAAAGCAATATTGCTGAAAAATATTATGAGCCGCCGCTTATGCAGGTGATTCCGTCTGCATGTATGGCGTGTGAAGAGAAAGGCTATGAGGTCAGCAATATGTGTAAAGGATGTCTGGCGCATCCATGTATGGAGGTGTGCCCGAAGGGTGCGATTTCCATGGTTGACGGAAAGTCTCATATCGATCAGGAGAAGTGTATTAAGTGTGGAAAATGTAAGTCTGCCTGTCCTTATGATGCAATTGCCCAGAAAGCGCGCCCGTGTCAGCAGGCATGCGGGGTAGGTGCGATCGAGACGGATGCAGTCGGACGTGCAAAGATCAATAATGATAAATGTGTTTCCTGCGGAATGTGTATGGTAAATTGTCCGTTTGGAGCAATTTCTGATAAGTCGCAGATTTTCCAGCTTGCCCGCGCGCTTGCGCAGGGGGATGAAATTGTGGCTGAGATTGCACCTGCATATGCAGGACAGTTTGGAGACAATATTACACCAAGAAACTTAAAGGCTGCGCTTCAGGAGCTGGGATTTTCGGAATTCTATGAGGTTGCCCTTGGCGCAGATATCGGCGCCATTGCGGAGGCGCATCATTATGTGGAAAAGGTGGTGACAGGAGAGCTTCCGTTCCTGCTTACATCCTGTTGTCCATCCTGGGCGATGCTTGCAAAGATTTATTTCCCGGATCTGATTGACGAAGTATCTCAGGAGCTGACGCCGATGGTTGCGACTGCTCGTACAATTAAGAAGGAGCATCCGGATGCAAAGGTTGTCTTTATCGGGCCATGCGCTGCGAAGAAGCTGGAAGCTATGAGAAGAACTGTGCGGAGTGATGTTGATTTTGTTGTGACTTTTGAAGAGCTTCAGGCAATGTTTGATGCAAAGGATATAGACCTTACGAAATATGAGGCTGAGTCTTCCTTCCATAATGCGACCGGAGCCGGACGAGGCTATGCGGTTGCCGGAGGAGTTGCACAGGCGATTGAAAACTGTATTAACGAGTATTATCCGGGTACGGAAGTAAATATTGAGCATGCGGAAGGTCTTGCGGAGTGTAAGAAGGTACTTGCGCTTGCAAAAGCCGGAAGGATGAATGGATGTCTGATCGAAGGTATGGGGTGTCCGGGCGGATGTGTGGCAGGAGCCGGAACGAATATTCCTGTGGCAAAAGCGCAGAAGAAGATCAAAGAGTTCGTAAAAGCATCCACGAACCCACTTCCGCCGAAGGAGCTTGTGGAAATTGAACTGAAATAAGACTTATGCTAAATTGAAAAGTCCCGCCGTTGACAAACGGCGGGCTTGTTATTATAATAATTAGTTAGTTAAACTTGTAGGAGGATATTATGCAGAAATACGGAGTAAATGAACTGAGAAGAATGTTTCTGGAGTTTTTTGAAAGCAAGGAACATCTGGCAATGAAGAGTTTTTCACTGGTGCCCCATAATGATAAGAGCCTGCTTCTTATTAATTCTGGTATGGCGCCGTTAAAGCCATATTTTACGGGACAGGAAATTCCGCCGAGAAGAAGAGTTACGACCTGTCAGAAATGTATTCGTACCGGAGATATTGAAAATGTAGGAAAGACGGCAAGACACGGCACCTTTTTTGAGATGCTTGGTAATTTCTCTTTTGGAGATTATTTTAAAACGGAGGCGATTCACTGGACGTGGGAATTCCTTACAGAAGTAGTAGGTCTTGATCCGGACAGATTGTACCCGTCTGTCTATGAAGAGGATGATGAAGCGTGGGAAATCTGGAATAAGGAAATCGGAATTCCGCCGGAGCGTATTTTCCGTTTCGGAAAAGAGGATAATTTCTGGGAGCATGGTTCCGGTCCCTGCGGTCCTTGTTCAGAAGTGTATTATGACCGCGGAGAAAAATATGGCTGTGGAAAACCAGGATGTACGGTTGGATGTGAATGTGACCGTTACATGGAAATCTGGAATGATGTATTTTCCCAGTTTAATAATGATGGAAAAGGAAATTATACAGAGCTGGTACAGAAAAATATTGATACCGGTATGGGACTTGAGCGTCTTGCCTGTGCGGTGCAGGATGTGGATTCCATGTTCGACATTGATACGATGAAAGAACTTCGTGATCATGTATGCAGACTCGCAGATCAACAGTATGGAGTGCAGCATGACACGGATGTGTCACTCCGTGTTGTGACCGATCATATCCGTTCCGTTACTTTTATGATTTCAGACGGAATTATGCCTTCCAACAGCGGAAGAGGATATGTACTTCGCAGACTTTTACGCCGGGCATGCCGTCATGGAAGACTTCTTGGAATTGAAGGGGCATTTCTTGTTGAGCTTGCAGGAACTGTGATTGAAGGTTCCAAAGATGGTTATCCGGAATTAGAAGAGAAGAAGGATTTTATCTTTAATGTAATTAAAAAAGAAGAAGAGCAGTTTAACAAAACAATTGACCAGGGACTTGCAATTCTGTCGGATATGGAAGTCCAGATGGAGAAGAAGGGCGAGACAGTGCTCTCCGGTGAAGAGGCTTTCCGGCTTTATGACACGTATGGCTTTCCGATTGACCTTACCAGCGAGATTCTGGAAGAGAAGGGACTCACTTATGATGAAGAAGGTTTCCGAAAGGCGCAGCAGGAGCAGCGTGCCCGGTCAGAGGGGACATTTGGAACACATTCTATGTCAGGTAAGGATGCAACAGTTTATGATGAACTGGATCCGGCTCTTGAGACAGAATTTACAGGCTATGATAACCTTGTATGTCAATCAAAGGTAACGGCGCTCACAACAGAAAATGAAGTAACAGATGCGCTTTCTGACGGCCAGAGAGGAACAATTATTGTAGAGCAGACGCCATTCTATGCAAATATGGGTGGTCAGGAAGCGGATACAGGTATGATCGAGACGGCAGAAGGACAGTTTGTAGTAGAAGATTGTATACATCTTGCAGGAACCAAGGTTGGTCATATTGGATATATGGCGCATGGCATGATTAAGAATGGAGATATGGTAACGCTTAAGGTGGATGAAGAAATAAGAAGTCTGTCCGCGAGAAACCACAGCGCGACACATCTTTTACAGGCTGCGCTTCGCCAGGTACTCGGTTCACATGTTGAGCAGGCAGGTTCTTCTGTAAATGCGGAAAGACTTCGCTTCGACTTTACACATTTTTCTGCAATGACGAAGGAAGAGTTAAAGAAAGTAGAAAATATTGTAAATGAAAAGATTGCAGAATGTATTCCGGTAGAAGCAGTCAATATGCCGATCGAGGAAGCCAGAAAAACAGGTGCGGCCGCACTTTTCGGAGAAAAATATGGGGACGTCGTGCGTGTTGTAAGTATGGGTGATTTTTCAAAAGAATTTTGCGGAGGTACACATGTGGCAAACACGGGCGTGATTACTGCGGTTAAAATTATATCTGAATCAGGTGTTGCGGCAGGGGTAAGACGTATTGAGGC
>DKYD01000064.1:0-629 GCA_002492335.1 Lachnospiraceae bacterium UBA7109 | reverse complement strand
GGTGTAAGACGTATTGAGGCGCTTACTTCCAAAGGACTTTTAAAGTATTATGATGAACTTGAGGAGAAGTTTGCAGAAGCGGCAAAACTGGTAAAATCCACGCCGGATCAATTGTCTGAGAAGCTTACACATCTTCTTGCAGAAAATAAAGCATTAAATAGTGAAATTGAGAGCCTGAAGAGCAAGCTTGCCCAGGATGCAATAGGTGATGTGTCCGACCAGGTTTCAGAGGTGAAAGGGGTTAAGCTTCTTGCAGCGAAGATAGATGGTATTGACATGAATGGATTAAGAGAGCTTGGCGACCAGATGAAGGACAAGCTTGGCGAAGGTGTTGTTGTGCTGGCGTCTGCTGTAGATGGAAAAGTGAGTCTTATGGCAATGGCTACGAAAGAAGCTGTAGGAAGGGGCGCACATGCGGGAAATCTGATTAAGGCGATCGCTTCTTTAGTAGGCGGCGGTGGCGGCGGGCGTCCGAATATGGCGCAGGCCGGCGGCAGAAATCCGGAAGGAATAGATGCGGCAATTGCGAAAGTAAAAGAAGTGCTGGAAGGTCAGATATCCTGAAAAAATGCTTGACGTAAATGAAATATGTGCTATAATTCTATGTAGTGCAATAAATATACCCGAAC
>DKYD01000102.1 GCA_002492335.1 Lachnospiraceae bacterium UBA7109 | reverse complement strand
CTTCTGCTTTGCACGCTCGCTGGTATATGGAGGTGCATGAAAATAAGTCGCCTCAAGACCAACCCCTCGTTTCGCTATCATATAGCCTGCAACCGGACTGTCAATTCCTCCGGAAAGAAGAAGCATTGCCGTTCCGTTTGTTCCTACCGGCATTCCTCCTGCCCCGGGAATAATCTGCGAGTACACATAAATTCCATCCACTCGGATTTCCACATTGAGCGTCACATCCGGATGATGCACGTCAACACGGATGTCCGGAAATGCTTCCAGTATCACTTCACCAAGATCACAGCTGATCTCCATGGAATTCTTCGGATAGGATTTTTTTGCGCGCCTTGTTTCTACCTTAAACGTGAACCTTTTGTCCGGATACATCTCATCCATATATGCGGTCACATCTTCTTTCAGCGCCTCAAAACCTCTATCCTCCATACGGACTACCGGGCAGATTCCGACAAGTCCAAATACCTTCTTCAGATGTTCTACCGTATCGTCATAGTCATATTCTCCTTCACAATCCACATAAATTCTTGCCTGGGATTTATATACGTGGAATTCACCTTCTACCTTCTTCAGCGCATAACGCACCTGGCGCACAAGCGCATCCTCAAAAATATAACGGTTTTTTCCTTTTACTCCTATTTCTCCGTATTTTAACAAAAATGTATGAAATCTCATCTGTATTCTCCTTCATCAATGTCTGGTATATTTTCGAAGTACCGGAACAATATTATATAAAGTGTCCAGCGTGTAATCAATCTCCTCCATTGTCGTAAACTCCGACATGCTAAACCGGAGTGTGGCATCCAGAAATTCCTGTTCCGCCCCAATTCCTTTTAACACTCCGCTGATCTGCGGATGGTTGGAAGCACACGCTGAACCGGAGGATACGTAAATCCCCTTTTCCTCCAGTGCATGAAGCAGCACCTCACTTCTGATCCCGGCAAATCCCACACTGATAATATGTGGTGCGGAAGTCTCATCATAAAGTCCATGGATTACCGTATCCGGAATTTCCATGACCCCTTCAATAAAATGTTCTTTTAATTCACGCATTCTGGAAATCTTTTCATCAAGGCCTTCATAAATTGTCCTTGCGGCAAGTCCAAGTCCTGCGATTCCCGGCACATTCTCCGTACCGGAACGAATGTTTTTCTGCTGTTCACCTCCAAATAGAATCGGTTTTATCTTCACATGTTCGTCAATATACAATGCTCCGATTCCCTTTGGTCCATGAATCTTATGCCCGCTTATAGAACACATATCGACTTTTAACTTTTTCGGATAAATCCGGTATTTTCCAAATCCCTGCACCGCATCCACATGAAACAATATTTTTTTATTATATGCCTTTACAATACTCGCAGCCTCCTGAATCGGCTGAACGGAACCAACCTCGTTATTTACATACATGACGGATACAAGAATCGTATCCTCCCTCAGCGCTTCCTGAAGCGCTTCCAGTCGAATCCTTCCGTAACGGTCCACCGGAAGATAAGTTACGGAAAATCCATTTTCCTCAAGATACCGCATTGTATTTATAATAGCCGGATGTTCAATCGCTGATGTGATCAGATGCTTTCCTGCACGCTGGTTCGCTCTTGCCGCTCCAATCAAGGCAAGATTGTCGCTCTCGGTGCCTCCCGACGTAAAAAACACTTCTTTTTCCTGTACTTTCCAAAGTCTGGCAAGAATTTCCTTTGCCTCTTTTATATATTTTTCTGCCTCAATTCCTTTTCTGTGCATTGAGGAGGGATTTCCGTAATCTTCACACAATACTTTTCGCACAAGTTCCCCGACGCTTTCATAACACTTTGTGGTAGCGGAATTATCCAAATATACTTCTTTCATAAACTCACTTCCTGTTTTTCTTTCTTATTATCAAAGTATGTTTTATCCTTCCAAATGGAACATCAACACAGAAATAATCGCAAGTCCCGCTGTCTCTGTCCGAAGAATTCTCCTGCCAAGAGTAATTTCTTCTGCCCCCGACTGCACTGCCGTTTCTACCTCTTCTTTCTCAAAGCCGCCCTCCGGCCCGATGAAAATGCCAATCGACTGCCCGGGCAATATCTTTTCTATCACCTTTTTCGTTTCTGCCATCCCGTCGGCAAGCTCATATGGAATCAGCAGCACATCCAGCTCTTCTGCCATTTTCAGTGCATCCTTATAGCCCGTCACGTCACAAACCCGGGGAATGATACCGCGTCCTGCCTGTTTGGCGGCGCTTAAGGCAATCTGCTGCCAGCGTTCCTGCTTCTTTTTCGCCTTTTTATCATCCAGCTTCACAACACAGCGCTTCATTTCTACAGGAATAATCTCATAAACGCCAAGCTCCACACATTTCTGGACAATAAGTTCCATTTTTTCCTGCTTCGGAAGTCCCTGGAAAAGATAGATGCGGGAACAAAGTTCTGTATCCGGCTGCTGTTCTTCTACGATCTCAAGGACAGCGCTCTCACTCTCATAACACTGCACTTTACATAAATACCTGCTGTTGTTTCCATCGCTTATCATAACCTGCTCGCCCGGGCGCATCCGGAGTACATTTTTCATATGATTTACGTCAGTGCCTTCAATATAGATATTTTTCCCTTTTACCTGGGAAGGTCTCACAAAAAAATGCTGCATAATTACTCCTGTACCTGATTCTTTCTGGCCGTTACAGATACCCATTCACCCTGATGATTTACTTCCAGCACTTCCAGTCCCGCTGCCCTCACAGCCTCTGTTACGACCTGTTCTTTATCATCAATAATTCCGCTTGTAATATACACTGCTCCCGGTTTCATGTGACGAAGCACAACCGGCGTCAGAGGCACAAGCACGTCTGCCAGAATATTTGCCACAACAACATCATATTTCTCGTATCCAACTTTGTCCTGAACCGCCCGATCATCAATAATATTTCCAATCATGACCTCATAACGGTCTTTTGCAATACCATTTACTTCCATATTCTCATGCGTCGCATCAATCGCGCAAGGATCCAGATCCGTTCCCACCGAATACTCTGCTCCGAATTTTAACGCCAGCATTCCCAGAATTCCGCTTCCGCAGCCAACATCCAGAATCTTCATATCCGTCGTCACATATTTGCGAAGGGCACGGATGCAAAGCTGTGTGGTCTCATGCATACCGGTGCCGAACGCAGTTCCGGGATCAATATGAATAATCAGCTTATCATCGTCTTCTTCCTTCACATTCTCCCAGGAAGGAATAACCAGAATATCATCAATATAAAACTGATGAAAATACTGTTTCCAGTTATTCACCCAGTCCACATCTTCTGTCCTGGATTCCTCAATCGTACATTCTCCAACGTTAAGATATTCCCGCATTTCTTCCAGCTCTTTTCTGACACGTGAAAGAATATCCTCTGTATCCACATCCTCCTCCAGATAAAAGGTAAGATATGCACATCCGTCATCTGGAAGAATATCCGGAAGGATGTCGACAAACATCTGCTCCTTATCTTCTTTGGTAAGCGGAATCTTATCTTCAATCTGTACGCCTTCGATCCCCAGATCCATGAGCATACTGCTCACAATGTCTTCTGCCTCCGTTGTTGTCTTAAGCCGAAACTGATTCCATCTCATAATGTTCCTCCTCTTTTTCTTTCTCTCACCTTTATTCCTTTTCTATGTAAACAAGGTTTTCTATAGAGAAATATAAGCATGCAGAGCATGCTTATAAATAATTTCCACACATAACTTTTTCTTTTCCGCAAAAACAACTGCCGTTTATTCTACTGTAACAGATTTTGCAAGATTCCTCGGTTTATCTACATCACAGCCTCTTCCTACTGCAATATAATATCCGAAAAGCTGAAGCGGAATAATCGCCAGAGAGTTGGTAAAATATTTATTCGTTTCCGGAATATAGATTACATAATCAGCGGCACGCTCTACTTCCTGATTTCCATCATTCGTAACTGCCAGGACAAATGCCCCTCTCGTCTTTACCTCAACCATATTACTGATCGTCTTCTTATACAACTCCTTCTGGGTCAGCACAGAAGCAACCAGAGTGCCCTCTTCAATCAGGGAAATCGTACCGTGCTTTAACTCTCCAGCCGCATAAGCCTCCGAATGGATGTAGGATATTTCTTTCAGCTTCAGGGAACCTTCCAATGAAATGGCATAATCAATTCCACGTCCAATGAAAAATACATCCTTTGCAGCCAGATAACGATTCGCAAAATGCTGAATCTTTTCTTTATTATTCAGAAGCATCTCAACCTGTACCGGCAGTGCTTTCAAATCTTCAATCATATCTGCAAGTCCGGCATCATCCAGATGTCCTTTTACATAGGCAAATTTCATGGCCAGAAGATACAATGCGATCAGTTGGGCAGAGTATGCCTTTGTAGTAGCAACTGCTATCTCCGGTCCCGCCCATGTATACATCACATTATCCGCTTCTCTTGCAATAGAACTGCCAATGACGTTCACAATACCAAGCACTTTTGCTCCAAGCTTCTGTGCCTCTCTTAATACAGCAAGGGTATCCGCCGTCTCCCCGGATTGGGTAATAACAACAACCAGCGTTCCTTCTTCAAGTATTGGGTTTCTGTAACGGAATTCTGATGCAAGGTCAACTTCCACCGGAATTCTCGCAAGCCCTTCAAAAACATATTTGCTTGTAACCCCGGTGTGATACGCAGACCCACATGCCACAATCATGATTTTCTTTATCGCTTTCATTTCTTCATCTGACATATTTAATTCGTCGATTACAATCTTCCCATCCTTAATTCTCGGCGAAAAAGTATCTGTAATTGCTTTTGGCTGCTCATACATTTCTTTGAGCATAAAATGTTCATATCCGCCCTTTTCTGCAGCATTTATGTCCCAGTCAATACGGACAGATTCCTTTTCAACCGGTTCCTCGTCCACGGTAAAGAACTCCATCGCATCCTTTGTCATACGTACGATTTCTTCATTTTCAATAAAGAATACGTCTCTCGTATATTTCAGCACTGCCGGAACATCGGATGCTATAATATTGCCATCCTTTGTATGACCGACGATCAAAGGACTGTCTTTTCTGACTGCATACAGATCTCCCGGATGATCCCGAAAAATAATCCCCAGCGCATAAGACCCTTCCATACGGTGCATAATCTTTGCCACAGTCTCTAACGGATTTCCTTTATAATAATAATCCAAAAGATGTGCAATAATCTCTGTATCTGTTTCAGATATGAATTCATAGCCTTTTTTTTCTAATTTTTTCTTTAGCTTCAGATAATTTTCAATAATCCCGTTATGCACTACAATAATGGATTCATTTTTATTATAATGCGGATGTGCATTCACATCAGAGGGAGAACCATGTGTTGCCCATCTTGTATGTCCGATTCCCAGATTTCCCGGAAGCATCGCCCCATCGTGAGTCAGTTCATTTAAAACCTTCAGTCTTCCTTTCGACTTCACCACATTCACTTTCTCACCATCATATACGGCAATTCCTGCTGAGTCATAGCCTCTGTACTCTAATTTTGACAAGCCGTCTAACAAAATCGGCGCCGCCTCACTCTCTCCGATATAACCTACAATCCCACACATATTCCGTCCTCCATTCCAGTCCAAACACCAGGTTAATCCAGATCTATAAAATCAACTGTATATGAATCCTCTTTCTTTGCATGGCTATGAGACGCCTTTCCTTTTTTACTCAGAAGTTCATCCAGGTCATCAATCATATCATCCGCAGCCTCATCCGCATAAGCATCCATACCATAATCATCGGTGTCATCATAATCATCAAATTCAAGCGAAGAAAGCGTATTATATTTTTGAAGTTTCTTCTGGTCAAACCGGACTGTAGCAAAATCATTCTCTTCCGCCTCGTCCTCCGCAAAGCTGTCTTCGTCAAAATCTATTCCGCTAAAATCATCACTTTCAAAATCATCTTCCATAAAATCATCATTTTCAAAGTCGTCTTCCGCAAAATCATCTTCTGCAAAGTCGTCTTCTGCAAAATCATCTTCTGCGAAGTCGTCTTCCGCAAAATCATCTTCTGCAAAGTCATCTTCATCGAAATCATCTTCATCGAAATCATCTTTCGCCTTTTTTTTCTTCGAAGACTTCTTTGCAGTACCCTTTCCTTTCTTCTTAGACTTTTCTACCGCCACATATTCACCGTCATCATCTACATCAATTCCATACTCGTCATACAGATTATCCAACTCCAGATCGCGGTGAGACAGCTTCACGGAAACAACAATTAAAATAATAAGCAGAATGAAAAAGATAATCCCTACAACAATCGCAACTGCCTTAAGGTGTTTACTCACAAAATCCTGAATAAATCCTTTGGAAGAGTCCTTATCTTCCCCCTTTTCCTCTTCTGCCGGAAGTTCAAACCTCTGATAGGTTCCTTCCTCTGAATCATACTGATAGATTGCTTTTTGTCCCGTACTGTTTACCGCATACATCAGATAATAATTTTCAGATTCCGTATCCTGCCATGCCGGAAATTCTTTTTCATTTAATATCAGCTTTGTAGCCGCATACTTTTCCGGAAGCTTCAGAGAATCATCACTCATAATCACAATGGAAGTTGTATCCGAGATCATTACCTGCTCAAATGGGGAAAATGTTGCATCTTCCATATTAAACAGGAAGAATTCTCCGGTTCCTTCCGCGTCAACCAGCCATGCAAGATATATCTGGCTGGACTCCTGCATTACCATTGTGCACTCTGTACTTTCAAAAGGAACCGTTGTCTCTGTGAATCCATTTGGGATATCAATCTCTGTAAATGTATCTGTCAGCCCATAATTTTTTCCGTTCACCTGAACCGGAATACTATTTCCCGTCGCAGTTCTTCCTGACGCATTATCGTCCTCTTCTTCCTCCTCTTCAATCTTAGAAGGATCTCCGGGGCCGATTTTTACCGTTGAATTTCCATAATCAAAGGTCAGGCTGTTTCCCGATTCCGATGAAATATTCGCGCCTGAAACAGTAACTTTTGTACTCTCTTCTTTTAATGCCTGAAAGGTCATCACAAAAGTCGCTTCTGCTCCGTCAGCACTTCCGGAGTAAACCAGGGTTCCCCTGGCTGTTTTTGTAACATTCTCACCGGAATCGAACCGAAGAGCTTCACTGTCATATGCAATGGTAACTTCCACATCACCAAGCGCGCCTCCTGTAGATTTCACAACACACTTCACATCCACCATATCCCCAACGGCAGTCTGCGGATCTGTAAAAGATATTCTTCCATCAGCAGCAAAAACTGTCATTCCTGCACAGGGAACAAGCATTCCTATACACAACATTGTTGCCAGTATCTTTTTTAATAATCTCATGTTCTTTCCTCTTTCTTCTTTATCTGCTCATACAACCTTATGCTTCGCCTGCACCGCCGCCTGCATCTCCGCCTGCGTCGCCTCCGTCTCCGCCACTGCTTCCGGTTCCGCCGCCTTCGTCTCCGCCGCCATTTCCGGTACCGCCGCCTGCATCTCCGCCTGCGCCGCCATTTCCGGTTCCGCCGCCTGCATCTCCGCCTGTGCCACCGTTTCCGGTCCCACTATGATTTCCCTGTCCGGTCTGCGTTTTATTCGGCTTCTTATTCTGTGTGCCGCCGGAAGTTGTATTCCCTGTTGTTTCATCTGACTGGTCATTGTCTGTATTCCCGCTGTCCGTCTTCTTAGAATCTGTCAGGTCATAATCCGTTGCTTTCATATTCCCGGTTCTCTTCTTTATTTCATTACTAATCCCGGTAACTACAGAAGACGGAGTATAATTTTCCTCTGTGCCAAACAGGAATTCATGCAGCTTTATAACATTACTTTCCAAATCCGTCGGAATGACTGTATCTCCGGTCCCGGCCAGTCTGTCAGTCGTCTTATCAAACGGGAAGCCCGCAGTCTCACCCAGTTTAAATTTCATAAAATCTTTGGCATAGGACAAAATTTCCGGTAAAGTAAAGTTCGTTCCCACCTCTTCAAACGCAGCATCGACAACCTTATTAATTGTTGCAAGATTCGAATTCTGAAGCTTCTTTACAATCTGCTCAATGACTGCCCTCTGACGCTCTGTCCTTTTAAAATCGTCTCCCTTTGTCTGACGGATCCGGCAATAAGAAGTAGCCTGGACGCCATCCAGAGTCTGCGGTCCGGAATATTTCAGATCCTCAAAGTCATGCTTTGTCACCTTAGAAGTTTCCCGGCAGTAACCATTAATCAGGTACACTTCTTCCACTGAAACATCAATATCTACTCCGCCCAAAAGATCAACCACATCAATCAATGCATTAAAATTAACCGTAACATAATGCTCAATATTCATATCCAGGTTCTTATTAAGAAGTGCAACCGCATCTTCTACACCGCCGAAAGAATATGCTGCATTTGCTTTGTTAAAGCTGCCGTCATCCTGCTTAAGCAATGTATCACGGTATACAGAACACAGTCTCACCTCTCCGGTCTCCTGATTTAAGCTGGCTATCATAATCGTATCACTTCTGGTTCCTTTTCCAAGATTTGCATCACGGGAATCCACACCAAATAAAGCGACATTCAAATAACCTGTTCGATGTTCCACTTCCTGCGTAATCTCTAATTCCTCCGCATCAAGTTTTTGAGTCGTATCCAGTTTTTCCATTTTACCGGCAATAAACATTGCCCCTGATACCAGGCCGATTACCAGTACAGATACCAGTGTTACGCTGAAAATCACTCCGATTTTTTTGCCCAGCGACCAGCTCAAGAAGCCTTTTTTTCTTCTTCTTCCTCTTCTATGTATTCTTTTATGAACATTTCTGCTATTTCTTCTTTCGGACATTCGCACACCTTCCTTATATTATGCATTTATAATTTATCCCAAACAAATTACATGATATCTTATTTTACATAAAATTACAACAAAAACCATTAACCAGATAGAGTAAATTTACTGTCAG
>DKYD01000091.1 GCA_002492335.1 Lachnospiraceae bacterium UBA7109 | reverse complement strand
TTTAGTAGTTGTTGGTGACGGAAATGGCCATGTTGGTGCAGGTTTAGGTAAAGCAGCTGAAATTCCGGAAGCAATCCGCAAGGGTAAAGAAGATGCAACAAAGAAGCTGATCTCTGTTGCAATGGATGATAACGGAAGTATCACACATGACTTATATGGTAAGTTCGGAAGTGCTACTGTACTTCTGAAGAAGGCTCCGGATGGTACCGGTGTTATCGCAGGTGGTCCTGCGCGTGCCGTTATCGAAATGGCTGGAATCAAGAACATCCGTACAAAATCTCTTGGTTCTAACAACAAACAGAATGTTGTTCTTGCAACCATCAATGGTTTAAGCCAGTTAAAGACTCCGGAAGCAGTAGCTAAACTTCGCGGTAAGTCCGTAGAAGAGATTTTAGGCTAAGGAAGGAGAGCATTTACAATGGCAAATTTAAAGATTACATTAGTAAAATCTACAATCGGTGCAATTCCGAAGCATAAAAGAACTGTAGAAGCGTTAGGACTGAAGAAAACAAATAAATCCGTTGTTCTTCCGGACAACGAAGCAACAAGAGGAATGATCAAACAGGTTCAGCATCTTGTTAAAGTAGAAGAAGCGTAATAGCGGATAAGGAGGTGTCACAATGGACTTATCAAATTTAAGACCAGCTGATGGTTCAAAGCAGAACGATAATTTCAGAAGAGGCCGTGGTCACGGTTCAGGAAATGGTAAGACAGCAGGGAAGGGGCACAAAGGTCAGAAAGCTCGTTCCGGAGCACCAAGACCAGGATTCGAAGGTGGTCAGATGCCATTATACAGAAGAATTCCGAAGAGAGGCTTTACTTGCCCAAGCTCTAAGACAATCATTGGCATTAATGTAGGTGTCCTGGATGCATTCGAGAATGATTCAGTAGTATCTGTTGAAACACTGATCGAGACAGGTATTGTTAAGAATCCGAGAGATGGTGTAAAAATCCTCGGAAATGGAGAATTAACAAAGAAACTGACTGTACAGGCTAACGCATTCAGTGAAGGCGCTAAAGCTAAAATTGAGGCTCTTGGTGGAAAAGCAGAGGTGATCTAATGCTTAAGACATTTCGAAAAGCATTTCAGATTGAAGATCTGCGTAAGCGGATTATGTATACATTTCTGATGCTGATCGTAGTCAGAGTTGGGTCCCAGCTGCCGACACCTGGTGTTAACTCAGCTTATATTCAGAACTTTTTTACACAGCAGACCGGTGAAGCGTTCAATTTTTTCAGCGCTTTTACCGGTGGCTCCTTTGAAAAAATGTCCATCTTTGCATTGAGTATTACGCCGTATATTACGTCGTCCATCATCATGCAGCTCCTGACGATTGCAATTCCGAAACTGGAAGAGATGCAGAAGGATGGAGAAGATGGAAGAAAGAAAATCCAGTCCATAACCCGTTATGTGACGGTTTTACTGGCGCTGGTGGAATCCACAGCTATGGCAGTCGGCTTCGGACGCCAGGGACTGTTGGAGGAATATAATTTTGTCAATGCAGCTGTTGTAGTCGTTACCCTGACAGCCGGCTCCGCATTCCTGATGTGGATCGGTGAGAGAATCACGGAAAAAGGTATTGGAAATGGTATTTCGATTGTACTTCTGATCAATATCCTTTCACGTGTACCAAGCGATTTTACAACCTTGTATAATAAGTTTATCAGTGGAAAGAGCATCGCAAAGGGCGGACTTGCTGCAGGCATCATTCTGGCAATTATTATTTTACTGGTTGTATTTGTTATCATCCTGCAGGATGGTGAAAGAAGAATTGCAGTTCAGTATTCTCAGAAGATGCAGGGAAGACGGGCGGTTGGCGGACACTCTACGAATATTCCGCTGAAAGTAAATACAGCTGGTGTCATTCCGGTTATTTTTGCATCATCCCTGATGCAGACACCGATTGTCATCGCATCTTTCCTTGGAAAGGGCAATGGCTCAGGGATCGGCAGTGAGATTTTAAGAGGAATGAATTCAGGAAACTGGTGCAATCCTTCTCAGCTGAAGTATTCCTGGGGATTAATCGTCTATATTCTGCTGACAGTATTCTTTGCTTATTTCTATACCTCCATTACCTTTAATCCATTGGAGATTGCAAATAACATGAAGAAGAGCGGCGGATTTATTCCTGGGATTCGTCCCGGAAAGCCGACAGTTGATTATTTGACAAAAATCCTGAACAAAATCATTTTTATCGGTGCCTGTGGACTTATCATTGTGCAGGTCATTCCGTTTTTCTTTAATGGAATATTCGGTGCAAGTGTTTCCTTCGGCGGTACTTCTTTAATCATTATTGTAGGTGTCGTTCTGGAAACAATCAAGCAGATGGAATCTCAGATGCTTGTGCGTAACTATAAAGGATTTCTAAATAAGTAAGATTTAGCTCGCGGGTTTCCTCTTTATCCAATAGAAGGAGAAGCTTCGCGGGTTAAAACTCTATAAGGAGAATTTTATGAAAATTATCATGTTAGGTGCTCCGGGAGCAGGCAAAGGAACGCAGGCAAAGAAGATTGCAGAAAAATATCATATTCCGCACATCTCTACAGGGGATATCTTCCGTGCGAATATTAAGAATGGAACAGAGCTTGGTAAACAGGCAAAGACATATATGGACCAGGGACTTCTGGTGCCGGATGAACTGACTGTAAATCTGGTCATTGACCGTGTTCAGAAAGAAGACTGTGCAAATGGCTATGTACTGGACGGCTTCCCGAGAACAATTCCGCAGGCTGAGGCTCTTACAAAAGCGCTGGAAGGTCTTGGCGAAAAGCTGGACTATGCAATCGATGTAGACGTACCGGATGAAAATATTGTAAACCGTATGTCAGGCAGAAGAGCATGTGTATCCTGTGGTGCTACATATCACGTTGTATATGCAGCTCCGAAGGTGGAGGGAATCTGCGATACCTGCGGCGCTGAACTGATCCTGCGTGACGATGATAAACCGGAAACGGTTCAGAAACGTCTGGGTGTATACCATGAACAGACACAGCCATTGATTGATTACTATACGAAGGCCGGTATTCTGAAATCCGTTGACGGTACAAGGAATCTGGAAGAAGTATTCAAATCTATTGTAGAGATATTAGGAGAGTAAGAATATGCCGGTTACAATCAAGTCGAAGCGAGAAATCGAATTCATGACAGAGGCGGGACGGATTCTGTCCATTGTACATGAAGAACTTGAAAAGGCTATTCGTCCCGGCATATCTACGTATGAGATTGACCGTTTAGGAGAGGAGGTTATCCGCAGCTATGGCTGTATACCTTCTTTCCTGAACTATGAGGGATATCCGGCATCGATCTGCGTCTCCATTAATAATGAAGTGGTCCACGGAATACCAAGAAAGGATCGTTTCATTCAGGAAGGAGACATTGTCAGTCTGGATGCCGGGCTGATTTACCATGGATATCATTCCGATGCTGCCAGAACACATGCGGTAGGGGAAATCAGCAAAGAAGCAAGGCAGTTGATCAAAGTGACACGGGAATGTTTTTTTGAAGGAATAAAGTATGCCCGTGAAGGCAATCATCTATTTGATATTTCGGCAGCGATTGACAGACATGCGAAGGCTTACGGATATGGCGTTGTCCGAGAATTATGCGGCCATGGAATCGGAACGGCAATGCACGAAGAACCGCAGATACCGAACTTTACGCTTGCAAGAAAGGGTATGAAGCTGCAGGCGGGAATGACCCTTGCCATTGAACCCATGATTAATATGGGGAGTGCGAAGGTCAGATGGCTTGGCGATGGATGGACGGTCGTAACAAAGGACGGTTCACTGTCTGCCCATTATGAAAATACGGTATTGATTACAGAGGATGAACCCAGGCTTCTGTCTTTACCGAATGGAGATCATAAATGATGGAAATAAAATCCGGAATGCTTGCAAAATCAAAGGCGGGTCATGACAAAGGAAAAATATATCTCATAATCCGTCAGGATGAGGCATATGTATATCTCGCTGACGGATCGGCAAAGACTTTTGCAGATCCCAAAAAGAAAAGAAAGAAACATGTACAGATAATTTGCAGGCAATATGAAATATCCGAAATCGATGACAGCAGAATTCATGCTCTCATCAAAGAATATGAAAAAGAAATAAGACCGACGTTATAGGGAGGATTAGTATGTCAAAAGCTGATGTAATTGAAATCGAAGGAACTGTAGTAGAAAAATTACCGAATGCCATGTTTCAGGTAGAACTGGAAAACGGCCATCAGGTACTGGCTCATATCAGCGGAAAGCTGCGTATGAACTATATCAAGATTCTGCCGGGAGATAAGGTAACACTGGAATTGTCTCCATATGACGTATCCAAGGGAAGAATTATCTGGAGAGATAAATAAAAAAGGTATTGACTTTCTGGAAATAAGAGTGCTATAATACTAAATGGACGCTTGCGGAGATTTCTTCGCAAGTTATTGAAATGTGTAGGCAAAAAGGCACTTTAGGGAAAGGAGGATTTGACGTGAAGGTTAGATCATCAGTAAAACCGATTTGCGAAAAATGCAAAATCATTAAGAGAAAAGGAAGCATCAGAGTAATCTGTGAGAATCCGAAGCACAAACAGCGTCAGGGATAAGTATGAAGTGTGATGCCGGTTTGGAATCACTGCATCAATTATGAATGACAAGGTTTGTACCCCGCACTTTTATCCGAGTGCACATTTTAATCAGGCGGCTGTGGCAGACTGACACGCAAGGATGCGTGGAAACTGCTGTTAAAATATACAAGGGCGCACCAGAGAGTCCTTTTAATCGGGCACGTTGGTGTAGTATGAAGCGGCACATACCTCGTTTCATACCAAGTATATTGCTTACAATACCGGCTCGTCATTACCGGAAACGGTGGCCGGAAAGGCTGTGCGGTCGCATGGCTGGGCAGGGAAAGACGAATGATTCAGCAGTGGAAAGCGGAATCAACCTGTCACTAGGCTCGAAAAGACCTCGCCAAGTGAGCAGGTTGGACTTTCGTACTAGGCTCGAAAAGACCTCGCCAAGTACTCAATGCCCCAATTTAGGACAATATTAACAGGCAGACGGATGGTGCACACATTTCAGGCTCTGCGGATGCAGAGAGCTGTGCCGGACGGACTGACCGGAAAATTCAAAATGGAGGAATTTTACAATGGCTCGTATCGCTGGTATAGACTTACCAAGAGACAAACGTGTAGAAATCGGACTTACTTATATCTATGGAATCGGAAGAGTAAGCTCCAACCGTATTTTAGCTGAGGCAGGAGTAAATCCTGATACTCGTGTCAGAGATCTGACAGATGATGAAGTAAAGAAAATCAGTGCAGTAATCGATGAAACACAGATGGTAGAAGGTGATCTTCGTAGAGAAATCGCACTGAATATCAAGAGATTGCAGGAAATCGGATGCTATAGAGGAATCCGTCACAGAAAAGGACTTCCTGTACGTGGACAGAAAACCAAAACAAATGCAAGAACAAGAAAAGGACCGAAGAGAACAGTTGCAAATAAGAAGAAATAATCTTCTGGCGAGTGTATTCGGTATGGACGGGCTGTCTTGTGCAGCTTAATCATGAAACTTATAAAAATTATATCAGGAAAGTGTAGGTTAGTTTAAATGGCTAAAAAAGTTACCAAAAAAGTGACAAAAAAACGTGTC
>DKYD01000007.1:9578-21832 GCA_002492335.1 Lachnospiraceae bacterium UBA7109 | reverse complement strand
CTGCACTGCATCTGTATGGAACAAAATCCCCCGTTCATGGGCAATCCCACCAATTTCCTTAATCGGCTGGATCGTTCCGATTTCATTATTCGCATACATAACAGAAATCAGGATCGTAGAAGGCCTGATTGCCGCCTTCAGCTCGTCCATCTTTACAACCCCATTCTCATCCACATCAAGATAGGTTACCTCAAATCCCTGTTTTTCCAGATATTCTGCTGTATGGAGAATTGCATGATGCTCAATCTTTGTTGTAATAATGTGATTTCCTTTCGCCTTGTACGCTTCTGCCGTTGCTTTCAGCGCCCAGTTGTCAGACTCGGAACCTCCAGCCGTAAAATAAATCTCATTTGCTTTCGCTCCAAGCGCCTCCGCAATGATTTCCCTCTGCGCATACACCACGTCTTTGTTTTTTGAAGCAAAGCTGTATACGCTGGATGGATTCCCATAATTTTCCGTAAAATAAGGAAGCATAGCCTCCACAACCTCCGGCGCGGTTCTGGTTGTTGCCGCATTATCCAGATATATAAATTTATCCATACCTTTTCCCTCCATTTTCTATTGTCCGCCGCATCTGGAATCCCCAGGTTTCCCTTCCGGATTTAATGTACGGCTCTCCTTTACAAGTTCTTCTAAACTAATCTCATCAACCGTCCGGTTAATACTGTCATTAATCTTCTGCCATACGTATTTTGTTACACATCCGTCCGATGCTGTACATCCATCTTCTGAATAATATGCCGCACACCTGACCGGTTCCAGGCTTCCTTCTAATGCCCTCAAAATATCACCCACTGATATTTCATCCACCTTTTTCGCCAGCACATATCCTCCACCGGCTCCCCGGATACTTTTCACGAGTCCTTTCTTTTTCAGGAGTGATACAATCTGCTCCAGATAACCCTCGGAAATCCCCTGTCTTGCCGCCACACTATTAATTGACACCGGTTCCTTCTCGCTGTAACGTGCCATATCTATCATAGCCCGAAGCCCATATCTTCCTTTCGTTGACAATTTCATTTACTCACCTTCTTTTTAATTCCCAGTTTGTTACTAGGAATTCTTTTTTGTAGAATATCACCCCTCTCTGGTTCTGTCAAGACCTTTCACCGAATATCTTATAGCAATAGAATTATCGGGGTGAGTCCATGTCAGGAAAACATGCCCTTATAAAAGGAACCTTTATTTTAACTGCGGCAGGATTAGCTACACGGTTTATGGGATTTTTTTACCGTATTTTCTTAAGTCACACTTTCGGGGAGGAGGGCGTGGGACTTTATCATCTTGTATTTCCTGTCTATGCCCTCTGCTTTTCTCTTACCTGTGCAGGCGTCGAAACTGCATTATCCCGCTGCATTGCCAAAAGGCTGGCTCGCGGGCAAAAAAAAGAGACTCGTGCACTTTTATACACGAGTCTGATTCTTACCGTATCTTTTTCCTGCATTGTCACAATTCTCTTACAAAGATATGCTGGTTTCATAGCCGGAGGCTTCTTAAAGGACAGCCGGTGTACAGATTTTCTGGTTCTTTTATCCTACGCCTTTCCATTTGCCGCTGTACACAGCTGTATTTGCGGCTATTATCTGGGCATGAAAGGAACCCGTGTTCCTGCGTTATCCCAGCTCATAGAACAGACTGCCCGTATTCTGTCCGTATATCTGCTCTATCTGATTTACCAGAAGCAGAATCTGATGCCGGACATTTCTATTGCTGTTGCCGGTCTGGTACTGGGTGAAATCGCCTCTTCTGCCTACTGCATATGCAAAATACGCGGAAAATCCCTCTTTTCCCGTATACCACACCTTTCTGTCACCGCTTTTCTAACACATACCCGGGAACTGCTTCCACTCTCTGTTCCACTTACAGCAAACCGGGTTCTGCTCAATATTCTGCAAAGCGTGGAATCCGTCTCTATTCCCGTATGCCTTCAGACATTTGGTATGGCAAGGAGTAACGCATTAAGCATCTACGGAGTTCTGACCGGTATGGCACTTCCATGCATTCTCTTTCCTTCTGCCATTACCAACTCTGTATCTGTCATGCTTCTTCCCACTGTTGCAGAGATACAGGCTTTGAATAACAAAAAGGAACTGACTTCTATCATTGAAAAATGTATTTGCTCCTGTGTTCTCCTTGGAAGCATATGCTGTGCATTTCTCCTGTGCTTTGGGGACTGGGCCGGTAATTTTCTTTTTCACAGTCCCACGGTCGGAAGATTCATTACCGTACTTTCCTGGATCTGTCCATTTCTCTATACAAATAATACTTTCATTAGCATTATCAACGGTATCGGAAAGACATACCTCTCTTTTTTTATCAACTCTGCAAGCCTCATCATTCGTATCGCATCCGTCTTATATCTGATTCCGCTCTGCGGAATTTACGGATATTTGTGGGGGCTGCTTGCAAGCCAGGTGTTTGTATTTCTCGTATGTCTGGGATATATTTACCATTATATACATAAATAATTTGCCTGGCTCTGAGCAATTACAAAAATTTACAATGCCTGAAGAAATAGTTTCATAATAACCGGATTCACATAGCATTCAAGAACAATTCCAACTATCATAAATATTCCAAAGCACAAGGTTTTCGATGCATTCCATTTTACCTTCGGATAAAAATACAGATGCCACAAAAGCATAATATAAGCAGTCACATAAAAAATCCCCTGCGGCAGCATACTGAGAAGGCACAATAGAATTCCCTTTACTCCCATCTTCATGACCGCTGCCGCAAGAATAAGCCCACAGGAAAAGCCTGTCCATACAATACATCCAAGTGCTGCTCCCTTTCGAATCTTTGCTCTCGCTAAGGCAGCAAGGACAAGAACTGGCAGCAGTCTGATATATGCCACATAGCATAAATAACCGCTCATATCAACATCTGCTTTAATGTAATTTTCCAGAAAAAAATCATCCAGGATTCCTGCATTTAAAATATAATCCCCAGATATGATATTTGCATATAGTATCCCGATTAAAAAACCCGCCATATAGAATAAAACAAAACTCTTTTTACTCTCCCGCATCTTCATTTTCCGTTCTCCCTTACTCAAAGATACTTCATTATATGCCGGGGCTTTCTGTATATGCTTCTTTTATATCGTGAATTCCATAAGATACCAGGAAGACTCCTTACTGCATACGATCCTGCAAACCATATTTATCCGCATACGCCAGAACAGCTGCTATAGTCTTAGAGTCTTCAATCTCACCTGCATAAATCCTTGCCTTCAGTTCTTCTACCGTAAATGCCTTTACCGTAACATATTCATTTTCATCCAGGTTCTGTCTGGAAGGTTTCAGGTCCCTTGCAAGAAAAATCTCAATTTTTTCATTACATAAAGCAACTGTCGTGCGAATATTCATCAGCCACTCTAAATGCTCAGATTTATATCCGGTCTCTTCTTCCAGCTCTCTTCCGGCACAAATAATTCCCGGCTCATCCGGATTGTCAAGCTTTCCCGCCGGAATCTCCAGTGTATCCCGATCCAGCGCATTACGGAACTGGGACACCATAAGAATCCTTCCGTCATCCATTACCGGAATCACTGCAGCCGCCCCATCATGATGGATGTAATCCCATTCCTCTGTATTCCCATTCGCAAACTCCATATGATCTTTATACACCTTCAAAACCGTTCCTTCATAAGCCAGCTCTCTTTTTGTACGTTTAACCTCTCCACTCATAAATATTTCTCCTTATCTCTCCCTGCAATCCGCAGAAGTTTCCCGAACAATAATAAAGACAGAACCAATCTTGTCGGTTCTGTCTTGTTTATCTTCTTACTTGGCATAATCTGTAGCACGTGATTCTCGAATCACATTAACTTTTATCTGACCTGGATATTCAAGCTCATACTCAATCTGTTTCGCGATATTTCTGGCCATCAATACCATGTCTGCATCAGATACCTGCTCTGGAACTACCATAACACGAATCTCTCTACCTGCCTGAATTGCAAAAGATTTATCAACACCTTTAAATTGATTGGTGATTTCTTCTAATTGTTTTAACCTGTTTGTATATGTTTCCAATGTCTCTCTTCTCGCACCCGGACGTGCCGCAGATATTGTATCTGCTGCCTGTACGACACATGCGATCAGAGTTTCCGGTTCTACGTCACCGTGATGTGCTTCTACTGCATTAATTACAACCGCTGATTCCTTGTATTTTCTACAAAGATCAACTCCGATCTGGATATGGGAGCCTTCCACATCATGATCAATCGATTTCCCAATATCATGCAAGAGACCTGCTCTCTTTGCCACTCTGACATCAAGCCCGATTTCTCCGGCCAGAAGCCCTGCCAGCTGAGCCACCTCAACAGAATGTTTCAAAGCATTCTGCCCATAGCTTGTTCTGAACTTCATTCTTCCCAAAAGCTTGATCAGCTCCGGATGAATTCCGTGGACGCCCACTTCGAGAGAAGCCGCCTCTCCTTCTTCACGAATCATTGCATCTACTTCTTTTTGCGCCTTCTCAACCATCTCTTCAATTCTCGCCGGATGGATACGTCCGTCAACAATTAATTTTTCAAGCGCAATCCTTGCAACCTCTCGTCTTATCGGGTCAAACCCGGATAAAACAACAGCCTCCGGAGTATCATCAATAATCAGTTCAACACCCGTCATTGTCTCAAGTGTACGGATATTACGTCCCTCTCTACCAATAATTCGTCCTTTCATTTCATCGCTCGGAAGCTGGACAACCGAAATCGTAGTTTCCGCAACATGGTCGGCAGCGCATCTCTGAATTGCGTTAACGACATATTCCTTCGCCTTCTTATTCGCCTCTTCTTTTGCCTGCGTCTCCAGCTCCTTTACCATTTTTGCGGTATCATGTTTCACATCTTCTTCAACAGTTTTTAACAAGTATTCTTTTGCCTGTTCGGAGGTAAGTCCTGAGATTCTTTCTAGTTCCTGTACTCTTTGTTTACCCAGCTCTTCTGCTTTCGCTTCGCGCTGACGTAATTGTTCTTCTTTTGCCGTAAAATTTGCTTCCCGCTTTTCCATCGCTTCCGACCTTTTATCTAAAGCCTCTTCCTTGGAAAGTACACGTTTTTCAAAACGCTGCAGTTCATTCCTGCGTTCTTTTGTCTCTTTTTCAAGTTCATTCTTGTTCTTGATAGACTCTTCTTTAATTTCCAAGAGAGACTCCTTCTTCTTTGCCTCGGCCGTCTTCACTGCGTCATCAATAATTTCTCTTGCCTTGCTTTCTGCATTTCCAATCTTTGAATCTGCATCCTTTTTCAGATTAGAAACGGTAACGAAATGACTGATCACTGCTGCTGCGATAACAAGCACTACTGCTACAGCAATAAATAACCCACTCGGCACAGGAGCACCTCCTTATTTAATTTTCATTGTACAAATACAACACTTAAATTCTATACTTTTTTCAGGAGAATGTCAAGCATCAGTTGCCCTTCGGACATCATCATACGAAAACCCTTTTCTCATAAGATATGCCATGAATTTCTTTTTTTCTTCATATGTGGCTGTATCGGGGTCATAATGTCTTTTTTTCATAAGCTTTTTCATTGCCTCTACAGGAGCATCCTGCCCATAGCATTCCTCAAGCGCCTGTTCAATCTCCCGCTCGGGCAACCCTTTTCTACATAACAGCATATAGATTTCCCTGCGGCTTTTTCTGTCCTTTCTGCTGTCCACAAAATTCCTTGCATACTCCAGATCATTCACATATCCAAAAGATTTCACATAATCAAGTGTTTGATCAATAATATCATCGGGATATCCCCCCTGCTTAAGCTTCATTCTCAGCTGTGACTCTGTTCTTCCCATCTCGTTCAGCAGATGCAGCGCACGAAGCTTCGCCCTTTTAAAAACCACTTTTTCACGGATTTCCTCATAGACAGCTTCCGTAATCTCATCCCCGACCCCCAGATGATAGCGAGACAGTTCGCCTTTGTATAAAACAAAAGCGAACTGCTCGTCTACGTATACCTTGTACTTTGTCTTTGTCACAGCCTCTGTCTTCGTGACGATCATATTTTATTCCTCTTCTTCATCGTTACTTTCCGGCTTTTGTGCATCTGCTTTCTCTACTTTCTCTTCTGCTTTCCCAAACTGATAATGCTCCCTTATCTTCGTATCCAGTTCTGCCATTACCTCCGGGTGCTCGCTCAAATAACTCTTAGCATTTTCACGCCCCTGACCGATCTTTTCCCCATTATACGAAAACCAGGAACCACTTTTATTTACCAAATTCAATCCGACCGCAAGATCCAGCACATCGCCTTCTTTTGAGATTCCTTTACCAAACATAATGTCAAATTCGGCCTCTTTAAACGGAGGCGCAATCTTATTTTTCACAACCTTGACACGAGCCCTGTTTCCAACCATCTCTCCACTCTGCTTCAACGTTTCTATCTTTCGGATATCCATACGCACAGACGCATAGAACTTCAGCGCACGACCCCCTGCAGTTGTCTCGGGATTTCCAAACATAACACCAATTTTTTCACGAAGCTGGTTGATAAAAATCACAACACAATTAGATTTGCTTATAACCGGGGTTAATTTTCTAAGAGCCTGCGACATCAGTCTTGCCTGGAGTCCCACATGAGAATCTCCCATATCTCCTTCTATCTCCTGCTTTGGCACCAACGCTGCAACAGAGTCAATGACGATAATATCCAGAGCGCCCGAGCGTGCCATCGTCTCTGCGATCTCCAATGCCTGATCCCCACTGTCAGGCTGAGAGATATAAAGTTCATCAATATCTACACCAATATTTTTCGCATACACCGGGTCAAGCGCATGCTCTGCATCAATAAACCCGGCAATACCGCCACGCTTCTGAACCTCTGCGATCATATGCAGAGCCAGGGTCGTCTTACCACTTGATTCCGGTCCGTATACCTCGACAACACGCCCTTTCGGCACACCACCGAGTCCCAGTGCAATATCCAGACTCAGGGAGCCTGTCGGAATTGTCTCAACTGCAACTCTTGCAGCGGAATCTCCGAGCTTCATGACTGTTCCCTTTCCAAAATCCTTCTCAAGTTTTGCTATCGCTGACTCCAGCGCATCTTTCTTCTTATCTGTCTCTTTTTTATCTGCATTTTTCTTGTCTATACTGCCTGCCATAATTTCTTCTCCTTTTCAACAAGCGAACTAACGTTCGTTATCTGATTAATATAGTATTATACTTACTTTAAAATGTCAACAAAAATTTTAAATTCTGCTTCTATGCTTCTTCCATATATCAACTCCACCCCCTGTCTCTTCTTTTTTCTTTATACCGGATCATTTCCCCGACACGGAGTCCGACGCCAGAATATCTTAAGATATGAATAAAATGGAGCGGCAGAAATACCGCCCCGTTGATGTTCTTAGATTAGCATAAACAAACATAAAATACAACTAAATTTTACACCTGATCGTTCAATAGTATCAGGGTCAGAGCAAAATTCAGACCACGCCATTCGCAAAGGCTTCTGCGATTTTTTTCAGGCACCATAAGAAATCTCTCTTTTCAGCCTTTTCCAATGTTACAATATCATAACTTCCGATTGTAATGCCATCCAAAATATAGGTAACCTTTCCTATTTTCTGACCCTTTCTTACCGGCGCCTGAAGTACATCTGAAAATTCTTTCTTTATCTCCACCTTTTCATCATCGCGAAGCAGAACCTGAAGTTCTTCCGGAACCTTTTCTATTCCTGCCTGTATAACCGCATCTTTCGCATACCATTTTTCTTCTTTGTTATCTGCCACTGCATTTTTCACCAAAACACTGAGATCAGGCACCGTTTCCCACACATCCCGGTATTCATATTTTGCAAGCCCATATTCCATAAGCGTCCGGGTATCTTTCCACTTGTATCCCTTGTTATTCGGCCAGCCGCAGGCAAGAAGCGCCACAATAAACGTTTTTCCATCCCGGGTAAGCGCTCCCACATAACAGTATCCTGCATCTGCGGTAAACCCTGTCTTTCCGGACAGCGCCCCTTCCATCATATCGAGAAATGCATTATGATTATTACAGGAAAAACTTCGTTCGCCTGTCAGATTTGTAAATTGCCAGGATTTTGTTCTCGTAATTTCAAGAAAATCCTCCCGTTTCGGTGAATCCATAATACAATATTTCATGATTCTGGCAAGATCCGCCGCTGTCGTCGCGTGAACGCCTTCTTCATCAGAAGCATCTAACCCGTTTGGCGTAACAAAATGCGTCTTCATACAACCTAATTCCCTTGCCTTTTCATTCATCATCCCGGCAAATTCTTCTACACTTCCGCCAATTCCTTCCGCTATAACAACTGCACTGTCATTGTGTGATTCAAGCATAAGCGAATACAAAAGATCCCGTATGTAATACTCTTCCGTTCCCCGCACCCCGAGCTTTACCTTCGGCTGACACACCGCATAATCCGAGACAGACACTACCTGCCCTTCTTCCATATGCTCCAATGCCAGAATACAGGTCATAATCTTTGTAGTACTTGCCATCGGGCGTATCTCTTCTTCCTCTTTCCCAAACAAAATACGCCCGCTGTCAGCATCCATAAGAACTGCTGAGCGGGCATAAAGGTTTCCCGGCTCGTCTGCTGTCTCCTCTGCCCGGACATCACCCATGCAAAGCCGGGCTGCCAGGAGACTGATCAGGCTCACCAATACAATACATTTCTTTTTCATTACACGCACCATAGATTCATCCATATCACAATACTATATGCGTTTTCTTCTCTATACATTCAGGCTTAATTGAATTTCTTCTTCCGCCTCTTCTTTAAAACTTTCCAGCTGCTCCGGATTGATACCCGGAAGTTCATCCACTGACTGGATACTGAATCTTCTCAGAAATTCCTCCGTCGTCCCGAACAAAATCGGTTTCCCGGGCGCATCCATCCTTCCCACTTCGCATACAAGATTATACTCCACCAGCTTATTTACCGCATGGTCAGACTTCACTCCCCTGATTTTTTCAATCTCCAGCCTTGTCACAGGCTGCTTATATGCAATAATAGACAACGTCTCCAGAAGTACGTCCGTCAGCACATAATTCTTCGGCTGTTTTGCAATCCGGATCAAATATTCATACATCTCCGTCTTCGTACACATCTGAACGGAATCTTCCAATTCAATAATACGGATTCCCCTGTTTTCTTCTCCATAGCGATCCTGCATCCTATGTATGATTTTCTTTGTCGTCGGCACATCATGTCCGATTGCCGACGCGATTTTCTGAATTTCAACAGATTCTCCCATAGTAAAAAGAATCGCTTCTATAATTCCTTCCAGTCTGTTAATTTCCACTTCCCGTATCCCTTTCTACTCTTCTATCTGCACCTTTGACGTAATGATAATGTCATCAAACAGCTTCTCCTGTTCAATACAGATAACTCCTACTTTCATAAGCTCCAGAATTGCCAGAAACGTTACTACGATCTGTACCTTTGAGCTTTGCTTTTCAAGCAGCTCGCGAAAACTGAATTTTCTATGCGCCCGGGCATATTCTGTCACATACTGGATTTTCTCCGGTACAGTCACTTCTTCTTTCTCAAGTTTTCCGAATTTACTTCTGACAGGGTCTATTTTTTCCGCCTGACGCTTCATAATTTCTTTAAAAATATGGTCTAGCTTTGACAATGTCAAACCGTCAAGCAGTCTGTCCAGGTCAACCGGAGGCATATAATTCATAACCTCCTCCGGGATAGTTGGCTCCTTATACATAGAGCGCTCCCCATCCACCTGCCGGTCTTTCAGCTCATAAGACATATATTTGTACATCTTATATTCCAGAAGCTGTTCCACAAGTTCCTGTCTGGGGTCTTCCTCTTCTCCTTCCTCATTCACCTCTTTCGGAAGAAGCATCCTGCACTTAATATCCAGAAGTGTGGCCGCCATCACAAGGAATTCACTCATAATATTTAAGTCTTCCTTTTCCATATCCCGGATATATTCCATATACTGATTCGTAACCTCGACGATCGGTATGTCATAAATATCTATTTTGTTTTTATCTATCAGGTGCAGAAGAAGATCAAGCGGACCTTCAAATACCTGAAGCTTTACCGGAATTCCCATAGCTGCTCCTCACACATACAACTCATAACTCTCACAACTCATTTATTATACAGAAACTTTCTGTATTTCTCAAGTCTCACTTATATCCAAAACAACAACCTCTGCCGGATTAAACAAACGCACCGGAAGCGTATGACTGCCAAGTCCCCTGCTCACTACTGCCGTCTGCTTTCCCTTACGATAGATTCCTCCCGAATATTTTGGAAACAGATGGAAACCGGTGGAAATTACCCCGCCTATACCGGGGATCCGTACAATGCCGCCATGAAAATGTCCTGACAGAACCAGCCTGGCTCCCCATGCAAAATATGTTTCCATATCTGCCGGGTTATGTGCCAGAAGAACCGAATATCCCTCGTCCGGACAAGTTCCGATCCGCTTTATCAATTCATCCTTCTTTAAATTCTTTCTGTGAAAATGAGAATAACACCCCATCGGAGCTTCTAAACCCGCTATGTAAAAAAGCATCTCACCAAGCTGTATCTTCCGGGATTCATTTTCAAGGAACTGTATCCCGGCTTCTGTAAGCTCCTTTCTGTATTGCCTGTAAGAATAGAGATATTCTTCTGGATTTTCTTTCATCCTCTGCTCATGATTGCCATTGGCATAATAAACCGGACATATCTTTGCAAGTGCTTTCACCAAATCCAATGCCGGCTGGAAATCACATTCTCTTCTTCCAATCAGCATATCTCCGCCAATCAAAATCAATTCCGGCTCTTCCCCTCGTATCGCACGAAGCAGACGGCAGTTTTCTTTGCCGTATACGCGGTTGTGCATATCGCTTAAAAACAGAATTCTATGTGTGTTTTCCGTATTTTCTGATTCATCCGGAGAAATCTTGTAATGTGTCACCCGGAAGCCAAAGAATTCTCTTATCATTTCTATAATAACAAAAAGCAGTACTATCGCAATTGCAGTTATAATATATTTCAAAACTTCACCTCAATCTATCTGTCTTTTCTTCTGCCATCACAAATCATGTAACTGTTCAGACACATCTGACCCGTATAAACGATTGCCAAATCGTTACAATTATATAATTATTCCTGTCAATTTGCAAATAAATATGCTGAAGAAAAGACAGAATATAGCTATAGAAGATATTTTCTCAGAGTATCCCCCATTGCACTTTTATAACTGATTTCCTTTACTTCCTCCACAGTAAGAATATCTACGCTTCCGATTTCCTCTCCGTTCAGGTAATACTTTGCCTCTCCTACTTTATCTCCCTGTTTTACCGGAGCTTTCACTTCTTTTTTTAATACTACCTTCCGTTCGATCGAATTCAAATCCGCCCCTGTTGTATCCACATACGCAAAAGTCTCTTTCTGCATTACTTTTACTGTTTTCTTTATTCCTCGTTTAACCGGAACCGCATCTGTCTTTTCTATTTTTTTCTCACAATATTTTGTACATTTTCCAAATCCGTAATTCATAAGCGTCACCGCATCCTTATTCCTTGTCTTGCTGTCATCTGCCGCCATAATAACCGCAATCATATCCATATCATTTTTTCTTCCGGTTGCTGATATACAGAATTTCGCCTTACTCGTAGATCCTGTTTTCAAACCAGTCGCATATTCATAATGCCGGATTAGTTTATTCGTATTGCTAAGTCCAAATTCCGTCGTTCCTTTTTTTGTTTTATGTGTAATATTTTCCATCCATATCGTACAATAATCATATATCTGCGGATATGTAGTAATCAACTCCCTTGACATAAGAGCAATGTCTCTTGCTGTTGTCAGATGACCTTCCACATCCAGTCCATTACAATTTATAAAATGTGTGTTTTGCATTCCAAGTCCTGCTGCCCGTTCATTCATCCTTGCAACAAACTCTTCCTCACTTCCGCAAACGTATTCCGCCATTGCCACACATGCAGCGTATACATATAGCAGACATTCTAACTTTCATATGGATTGGCAAACTTATAATAGATACTGACGGACCCATCGTTATGAACCTCTATTCTCTCTATAAGTTCTAATACCATACCTCTCGTTAGTTTATTTACATTTATGTAATTCTTAAATGTTTCTACCCATTCGGCATATTGAATGCCTGCTTCCTGCCGGCACTTCATTTTGTTAAGCAAAGTATCCCTCTGCTGACCAAGCTTCATAATTTCATCATTATAATCAGCAATATATTTTTTATATTCTGCTTTCGATATTAACTCCTCTAACAGAT
>DKYD01000007.1:0-9455 GCA_002492335.1 Lachnospiraceae bacterium UBA7109 | reverse complement strand
TCTAACAGATTTTCATATGTTTTTTCCTTATATTTTGAAACTTTATCAATCTGTTTCTGGATTTGCGCTAACTGCCTTTCACAATTTTCTTCATTCCTGTTTTGACTTCTTAACTTACCCAGCTCCCTGATATCTTCTTCTCTGAGAATTTTTTTTGCTTCTTCTTTCATCGAACGAAGCACTGCTTCTTCTAAATCCTCAATATCTACACTATGACTTTCACAAAATATTTTCCCCTGAGTCTTATACGTTTTACAGATGTAACCTGTAAAGCCTCTGTTCCCCCGTCTATCGTATTTTCTCGACATAGCGTGTTTACAATCCGCACAGAACATCATCCCTGTAAATATGCTTTTTTGATCGGACGCATTTACACTTCTTGTCCTTATCCTTTGCATTCTCTGTACCATATCAAACATATCCTGATCTATAATGGCTTCATGCGTATTTTTTACTATAATCCAGCTTTCCTTTGGAAGTCTCTTTTTCTTTTTATCCTTAAAAGATAATGTATTTACCTTGTTCTGTATTAAATGTCCTAAATATGTTTCATTATTTAATATTGTATGTACTGTCTGATATGACCAGTTTCTTGTTGTATCTAATGCCTTTGCATTATGGTAATTTTCTTCCAGTACCTTCTGCTTATATCGTGTTGGTATCAGCACTCCTTCTGATGATAATACAGAACCTATTTTTGCTTTTCCATATCCTTCAAGATATAATCGAAAGATCTTTCGTACAATTTCAGCAGCATATTCATCAATAATCAAATGATTATGGTCCTTCGGATCTTTCTTATATCCATATGGACATGTTGACCCCAAAAACTGACCGGATTTCATCTTGATTTCAAATGAACTGCGGATATTTTTTGACAGATCTTCACAATACCATTCATTTACAAGTCCGTTAATTTGTCTGCTCTTTTTGTTAGCTTCATTATCCGTATCCACTCCATCTACCACTCCAATGAATCTTATTCCTAAATTAGGAAGATCATGGTGCAGGTATTTTTCTATATGTTCCATATTTCGCGAAAACCTTGATTGTGTCTTAGCAATAATGATATCAAAATCACCCATTTTTGCATCCATCATCATTCTTTCAAAATCTGGCCTGTTATCATATAAACCGCTCGCATCATCATCTGAATAAACATCAACAATTCTAAAACCTTTTTCTAAAGCGTAATCTGTTAATAGAAGTCTCTGATTTTTAATACTTGCGCTGTCATCGCCTTTATTAATTTTATCTGCATCCTCCTTGCTAAGTCTAAGATATAATACCGCACGATTACCTTTCATTTATATACTCTCCAATCGCATATATTATATCTCCCTGTAACGCACATAAAAATAATATACATTACAGGGATTTGTATCGATTCATTATCTGGTATGTCTGATAATTACGTTTTTCATACAGTCAACTAATTTTTTTTCGCCATAAATAACGTTAACTTTTATACATTTTTTGCCTTTCTTCAAATTAACAGTCACCTTGTTTTTTTATATTTTATTCATTTGGTATTTGTCCGATTCGCATCAATCTTCATAACCTGCACCCATTCTTATATTTCTCTCTTATCCCAATATTTTTAACACCTGACAAGTATAATTTGAAAACACCTTATTAATTCATGTTCAGCCAACTTTAAGGACTCCTTGCTTTGTGTGTATTTTGTCATACTTCATACTTTACACAAAGTGGAGTCCTCTTTTCATTTAATCCGTATAAAATTTAATGCTGGCTAGTTATACTTTTCCAGAAATCTCTGAATAATGATCACGCATTCTGCACGGGATGCATTGCCCAGCGGATCAATGCTCTCTGGTGTTCCATCTCCATCCAGATCCTTGCCAGTAATAATACCGGTTCCCACTGCCCACTTCATCGCTTCTTTTGCATAATCATTTACCAGCGCTGCATCTGTGAACTTATCAAAATCCGCACTCTCGGATACATCATAGCCCTTGAAATTCTTCACGTAACGATACATCATCACCGCCATCTGCTCACGCAGGATATTGTCTCCCCATCCGAATTTCTCGCTTCCGTCTGTATATCCGGTTACGATTCCTTTGCTGCTTGCCCACAGGATTGCATTCGTGTACCACTGTCCATCTGCTACGTCCCTGAACTTCGGTTCGTAAGATACAGCCGGTTTTCCTTCCATATTGTGCAGGATGATCGCAAACTGTGCTCTTGCAAGATTCGACAACGGCTCAAAATGCGTCTCGTTTACACCATTCATGATTCCTCTGTCAAAGTTGTAATATACTGCATCGTAATACCAGTTTCCTGTCTCCTTGTCTACATCCACAAATGAACGGTCTGGTTTCTCTTCCAGTGCCTCTTTCGCATCCTTCAAAGTCTTCGCCGCTTTGTCAATCTCTTCCTGGGTTGCCTCCTGCTTATTCAGTACTTCCTTTGCTGCTTTCAGCGCTTCTTCATATACCTTCCATGTAGTCTCTGTATATTTTTCTTTATCTGTTACTGCATTGTCCACTTCCGTCTGAAGTTCGTCTCTGTTAATTCCTACCCTTACCTTTCCTTCAACATTACGGTACTCTGCCTTCAGCTCCTTATCAATCGTCATATCCAGCACCGGAGCGCCATCCGGACCAAAATGTACTCTTCTTACAGTTGCACTTCTTGTTCCTCCGTTTGGTTTCATATGAAATACAAATATTGGTCTTCCATCTTCATCTACAGAGAAACAACTGTGTCCCGGACCATATTCTTTTGCCACACTTTCTGCCGTCAGGATTGGATACCCGGTCTCTTTCCAGTTCGCTGCATCCAGAAGATCCGCACCCTGCTCTGCCGTCAAAAGTCCTACCAGATATGTATTGCTGACACTGGAACCAGAGAATGTCATGTAAACTTTGCCATCCCTTTGTATTACATACGGACCTTCATCCACTGTTGTACCTGTTCTGTCCCATCCATATTGACATCTCAATATACATACCGGATCGCTGGTAAGCTGATATGGGTTCTCCGGATTAATTGTAGCAATCCACAAATCAGAAGTTCCATTACCTCCCTGTATTTTTCTCTGTGCCCATGACAGATAATGAATTCCATCCACCTCAAAATATGTCATATCCAGCGTAATACCTTCATCGTAAAGGTTACTTCCATCTTTCTTTGTTACTCTGACCGGTTCCTTCCAATCTTCTTTTACAGTAGGATCTCCGCCTTCTTTTAATTCCATGATATGGCTCTGTACCTGGCTCCATACATCGCCGATTGCATAAAGGATATAAAGCTTTCCGCCAATTTCATGAAGCTCCGGCGCCCATCTTGGCTTCCCTACATTGGCAACAATTTCATGATCCTGTGCCTGAAATAATCCTGCCGGAGTATCTGCTTCTCTGATACATATCTGGGACTGATTCTGAGTTTCACCAGTCGCAATAAAGTAATATTTATCTTTATATTTATAAATAACTGGATCCGCTCTTCCATTAAGAACCGGATATTCCGTAAGCTTTGCCTTACCGGTAATCTTATAAGTTCCTTCTTTACTGTAATCTACGGCACTCATGTCCCATTCTATCGGAATTTCATCAGTTGTTCCATCATTATACTTCGCTGTAATTGTAGATTTCATATCCTCTTCGGATAAAGAACCGCCAGTTTGTACAGAAAATGAATAATCCTTTTCCTCTACACCTGTATTCTCAAGAGGTGAAAGCTTGCTTCTAAGCGCTGCCGCCTCCTTTTTTGTCACTGGAAGGACATTACATGGAACCGCATTTGTAATATTCGCTGTTACAGAAATATCTGTACGGGATGAAATTTCCTCTGGATTGCTGATCGTGACAAAATCTTTTGTCGTATTCTGATACAGCTTCCCGTCAGAACCCTGCCACGTAATAATATATTCTGTTCCATTATATTCACACTGTGGTGCGGATACAGACGTGCTTGTATGAAGATCAATCACCTTATCCTCATACTCCATAAGATCCTCTGTCACCGCATACAACACCTTTCCGTCATTCTGGACAGCTATTACGCCAATTTTTTTATCTGCCATTCGAAAAAGATACGGAGTCACCATAGTTTTCGTCGTTCCCGCTCCAAAATCAGGGAGATCTGCCTTCGCAAAATAAATTCCTGTGTTATTGTGAAGCGCTGTATAATCTGTTCCATCCTGACTGAGAGCCAGGTGCATACTCTGTCCGAGAGCTTCTGACACACCGGATCTGGTATAACTCATCACATATTCGGAATCTTTTTCTATAATTCGAATTTTAAAGCTCTTCTCTGCTTTTTGCCCATCTACATTCACAGATGCTGTCAAGGTAACTTCTTCTGACATGCCATCTTTCATTCTGTCTTCCGGAATAACAATACTTCCATCTTCCGCAAGAACAGACGATAAATCAGCAGTCCATACGACTGGAATCCCCTGAACTTCCTGCGGAAGTTTTGTACCTTCGCTCATTATGTAAGGAATATACAACTCTTCTAAAATAGCATTAAGAACTTCATCCTTCTTTACAACATGTACATTAAACTCTTTTGTTGCAGATACACCATCAAGCTCAATCTTTGCTGTCAGTTTCACATCTTTAGCTTCTGTACCAAGAGTCACCTTTCCATCATTACTGACAACAGCTGTATTATCAGACGTCCAGGTAATTGTCGTGTTGTATTTTCCTTTCCCGGGAAGAGTCATATCAGCAAACACAGCTGCACTGTTACCCAGGGAAAGTTTTTCTTTCTCCTTTGCAACTACAATCTGCTTTGTACTATCCGTGAGGGCTTCTGAGAAAATATCTGCCACTCCTGCTTCATCCTTTGCCTCTGCATAAACTCTCACATCCTGGAAAGTACCCGCATAATCCGGATCACCATAGCTTGAGCGCCCGATGTAAGCTTTCAGCCCTGTACCAAAATCAGAAACCTTTCTTGATTTTGATGCTGTTCCAATCTTCTCTCCATTGATATAGCCGGTAATGCTGTTTTCTGTAATAACCGTTGTATAATGTACCCAATTTCCTTTATATCCTGTTGTAGAAACTGAAGTAACGCCTACCTCTGTACTCCACGGTGATCCTGTACTTACGCTGTTGGTAAATACAGATTTAAAATTGCCGTCATTCGGTCTGGCCGGATTAAACAGCCAATATCCGGTAGGAAGATTCTCTGTTGTCCCAAAGAAAAGCGCTGCGTAATTCCCCGGATTTGTATTGCTCTTAATCCATCCTGAAACCGTCAGATTTTCCTGCTTTTCAAACATGGAACCCGGAATCTCTACATAGTTTGCCTTCGTTCCTCCTCCCGGAAGTGTCATACCCTCTTTGGAATCATAAGTTACATTTCCTACTGCCGTACCATTATTTCCTTTACCTGATACGTCCGATACATCGCTTAGAAGCGGATAACTTGCAAGCAACGTATCTTTCTTGTCTGTCTCTTCTGCTGCATATGAAACAGCCGGCGCCATAGTAACCAGCATTGCTGCAGCCAAAGCGGATGATAATACTCTTCGTAATATACATCTTCTTTTCATGTTTTGTTTCCTCCTTTTTTATGAAATAAAGGCAAATGCTTATTTGCCATATTTCTCCAGAAATCTCTGCATAATAATCGCACACTCTGCACGTGATGCATTTCCTGACGGGTCAAGGCTCTCCGGTGTTCCATCTTTATCCAGATCCTTACCGGTTATGATTCCGGCTCCAACTGCCCATTTCATTGCTTCCTTCGCATAATCATTTACGAATGCTGCATCTGTGAAGTTATCAAAGTCTGCTCTGTCTGATACATCATACTTCTTGAAGTTCTTCGCATACCGGTACATCATGACTGCCATCTGCTCACGCAGGATATTATCTCCCCATCCGAACTTCCCGCTTCCGTCTGTATATCCGGTTACAATCTCCTTGCTGCTTGCCCACAGAATCGCATTTGTATACCACTCACCTTCTGCTACGTCCTTGAACTTTGGTTCATAAGATACAGCCGGTTTTCCTTCCATATTGTGAAGGATGATTGCAAACTGTGCTCTTGCAAGATTCGACAACGGCTCAAAATGCGTCTTATTTACACCATTCATGATTCCTCTGTCGAAGCTATAGTATACCGCATCATAATACCAGTTTCCGGTTTCTTTGTCTACATCCACGAATGGACGGTCTGGTTTCTCTTCTGCAACCGTTACTGCTGCTGTAACTGTCCTATAATCCGGCGAAAGTTCTTCTTCCGCTGTCATGTTGAAAATAAGAGTTCCGTCTGCCGCCACATTAATACTCTTAACTACGGTATGACGGCATGGATCAAACAAGCCGCCGGAACCACTCTGACCGGTATGTGGATCCGGATAAGGTCTTGCATGATAAATAAGAGCCAGATTTCCATACTCATCCAGTACAACAGAATTATGACCGCCGCCCACATGAGCGCCGCCGCCAATCTGTCCTTTATAAGTATCATAGGAGCTAAGAAGCGGATAACTTACATTTGTCCAGCTGGATGGATCCATAATATCGCTTCCTTTATCTGCCATCATCAGGCCAAGTGTATAAAATTTGTCAACTGTCGCCGCAGAATAGCTGATATACACTTTATCACCATATTCAAAAAGATATGGTCCTTCTACAACAAGCTGATCTGTTCCTTCCGGTCTGGAAGCATTGATACTTCCCTCATAAATACCATATTCCCATGGCCAATCGCCTGATTTGAGAACCACACGCTCCCCTGTCGCCTGTGGAATAACTCCGTCGCCGCCTTTCGCCTTCATAATAGAGATCTGTGCGCTCTGCGGGATAATGTAATATCCCTGACCACTTTCATCCTCATAATAAGAAACGTCAAAAGATGGAAGATTTTCCAGGATAACAGGTTCTCCCCACTGGGACGCATCCAGCATACCTCCGGCTTTCATCTGTTCTTCTGTTCCTTCATATGGAATAAGGATTGATCTTGAACACCAGTTAGCGTTATTCCAGTTTACGTTATCTGTAATGCCGGAAGTTCCAAAATCATGTGCACCCACGAGACAATACCAGGTTCCATTAATCTTATGGAACTCCGGAGCCCAGAAAAATCCGCCCCATCTGTCTCCGACTTTCGATTCCAGAATATAATGTTCTTCCGCTGTCTTCAATCCCTTAATTGTTTTGGCACGACGGATATCCAGTTTACGGTAAGACTGGGCGCAGGACGGCGCCGTCATATTTTCCTCATAATAGGAACCTGTTGAATAATAATATCCATCATCCTCATTGTAGAACACATGTGGATCTGCGCGTTCCTCAATGAATGGATACGCATATGCATCCTGCTGTACTTCACCAGAAATCTCATACGTTCCTTCCTTAGAAGTATCAATCTTTGCAAGTGCATCTTCATCCCACACAACTCCGAGATTCTTACTGCTTCCATCACTGTATAATGCCTTTACTGTCTCCGGCATAGTCAGTGTTTCACCTGGCTTTAATGTTATATTTACAGCTTCTACACCCGTATTATGTACGGTGCCGTACTTCTTCAGAATTGCCTCATATTCTTTTTCACTTGCTTCAAATACACCAGCCTCTTCTGTTACTGCATTCTCCGGGAGTATACCAGACAACGGAGTTTTTGTATATGAAATCTCCTCCGTCTTAATCGGACTGCTTCCCTCATTCACATCTGCCAGAAGACTTACATAAGATTTCCCGTTTCCATCCTGCCAGAATACTTTATAACCCCCAGACAGCTCATCGAAAATAACCGTTGGATTCTGTACCTTCGTACCTGCTGACGCAAGCTCCAGAAATCTTTCTCCGGAAAATGCCAGATTTTTTTCTGTATCCCATACATAGATTCCATTTCTGTTATTATTTCCCGAAGCTGCCGCCGCAAGACTTCCATCCGCTTTACGGAACAGAACCGGAGAACCCATCTGGTTATCCGGACTGGATGTCTGTGCACCGTTCCATTTCACATACATAACAGCTTTTCCCTTATTCAGCTCTGTGTACGTATTCTCATCTCTTGTCTTTGCTGCAAGAAATAATGCATCAGAGCGTCTGCTGTCTGTAGACGCAAGGAGATCTCCTGTATTCTGATACAGATTACCACCCTTCGTTACATAGCTTGCGATCTGCCCGCCTTCCGCCATTACAGTAACCTCTTTTGAAAGAGTAATCCCGTCAATGGCAGCAGAAATTTTTGCTTTTGTATCCTGGGCCGGACGTGTCACTTTACCATTCTGTGCAATGATTCCTTCTTTATCACAAGACCAGGATACTTTCTTCCCACTTACCGTACTCTGAAGGTCTTCGGAAACAAATCTCGGAATCAGAAGTCCCATACGATATTTACTTCCTTCCACATTTCCCTTTGATGCGACAGTGAGTTCAATGACTTTTTCTTCTGAGTAAGTTCCATTCGTAATGACTGCTGTCAGCGTAACTTTCTGCTCTTCCTCTTTAAAATGAACCGTTCCATCCGTCTCAACTACAGAAGCATCCGAAGTTTTCCATGCAATCCTGCAGTCCCCAGAGGAAGTCGGAAGATTCAGATTATCAATAATCTCCATTCCTTCCCCAAGATTCAAAGAAGCACCTGCTTCTTTTACCTTCTGAACTGCTGACGCTTCCTCATACAACGCACCTACTTCTGTCTCTGTCATCGTCTTACTATAGATTCTCAGATCTCGAAAGCTTCCTGCAAAGAGTGCATCCGGATAATCTGATTTTCCAATATAAGCTGCGATTCCACTTCCAAAATCAGACACAGACACATTTGAAAGTGCTCCTGTTCCAAGCTTCTTTCCGTCCAGATACCCGGAAATACTGTTTTTATCAACAGTAATCGTATAATATATCCACTCATTCATTCTGTCTGAAGTCAGAACACTGTTGTTAAAAGAGTTGTTGACCCCCACTTCCGTATTCCACGGATTTGCAGTACTCCCTGACGCAGGGTCTGTAAATACTGCCTTATAATACCCATCCGGATTAGATGGATTCAGGATCAGATAATGCTTTGGTGACGTGCCTTGCTTTGTCTTTCCACAGAAAGAAAAAGCTGCTGTATTCGCTTTCGTATTATTATTCTTTATCCACATGGATATTGTCAGAGAATCCTGCCCGTCAAGCATTCCCTCTGGAAGTTTTACATAATTAGAACTTGTCGATGCTCCTCCTGAAAGAGTTAACGCTTCTCCCTGAAAAGATACTCCGGATGCTTTCGCCGGAATGCTCGCATCATTCCCATTTCCTGACACATCTTTCACATCGGACGTAAGTGGATAACGTGCCAGTAAATTTTCATCCTTTTCGGCAGCTTCTGCCTGAGATACCCCTGATACGGGCGACAGGATCATACCTGCCGCCAGTGTCAGAGATAACAGACGCTTAAAAAATTTATTTTTCATGAACTCTGTCTCCCATCTCTATTTCTTCCTATTTCTCATACTTTTCCAGAAATCTCTGAATAAT
>DKYD01000037.1:9989-10124 GCA_002492335.1 Lachnospiraceae bacterium UBA7109 | reverse complement strand
GCAGCATCTGGTCAGCACCAAGAAAAGGACCAGCGTGGATATCATTTTAGAGTCCGCGGAGCCGAGGGAGGTACACCACTTTGCGACCCTGCTCGGTTTCGGCGCATCGGCGATCAATCCGTATCTGGCGCAGGA
>DKYD01000037.1:2865-9667 GCA_002492335.1 Lachnospiraceae bacterium UBA7109 | reverse complement strand
TATCTGGCGCAGGAGAGCATCCGGGAGCTGATAGACAATCACATGCTGGATAAAGACTACTACGCGGCTGTGGATGATTACAACAGCGCGATTCTGCACGGCATCGTAAAGATCGCCTCCAAGATGGGCATTTCCACGATCCAGTCCTATCAGGGTTCCAAGATCTTTGAGGCCATCGGCATCGACAAAGAGGTGATCAACAAATACTTTACCAACACCGTGTGCCGGGTGGGCGGCATTACGCTGAAAGATATCGAGGAAGAAGTGGATACGCTGCACTCCATGGCTTTTGACCCGCTCGGTCTATCCAATGATCTGACGCTGGACAGCACGGGACATCACCAGATGAGGAGCGGTGCGGATGAGCACCTGTATAACCCGGAGACCATCCATTTACTGCAGGAGTCAACCAGACGGGGCGATTATGAGTTATTTAAGCAATATACCAAGGCAGTCAACAATGAGGAGAGCATCAAGAACCTGCGTGGGCTGATGGACTTCAATTATGCGAAGAAACCCGTGCCGATAGAGGAAGTGGAGAGTGTTGACACGATTGTCACAAGGTTTAAGACGGGCGCTATGTCCTACGGCTCCATCTCCAAGGAGGCCCATGAGACGATGGCGATCGCCATGAACCGTCTGCACGGCAAATCCAATTCCGGCGAGGGCGGGGAGGATAAGGAGAGACTGACGGTAGGCCTGGACGGCCTGAACCGCTGCTCCGCCATCAAACAGGTGGCGAGCGGACGTTTCGGCGTCACGAGCGAATACTTAAACAGCGCGCAGGAGATTCAGATCAAGATGGCGCAGGGGGCGAAACCCGGCGAGGGCGGGCATCTGCCCGGCGGCAAAGTATACCCGTGGATTGCTAAGACCAGACACTCCACACCGGGCGTAGGGCTGATTTCCCCGCCGCCGCACCACGATATCTATTCGATCGAGGATTTGGCGCAGTTGATCTATGACTTGAAGAATGCCAACACCAAGGCGCGGATCTCGGTGAAGCTGGTTTCCGAGGCGGGTGTGGGCACGGTGGCAGCAGGCGTGGCCAAGGCGGGCGCACAGGTGATTCTGGTGAGCGGCTATGACGGCGGCACGGGCGCGGCGCCCCGCAATTCCATTCACAACGCGGGACTGCCCTGGGAGCTGGGACTGGCGGAAACCCATCAGACGCTCCTGATGAATGGGCTGAGAAATAAAGTGCGCATTGAGACGGACGGAAAGCTGATGAGCGGGCGGGATGTCGCTATCGCTGCCATTCTGGGGGCGGAAGAATTTGGGTTTGCCACTGCTCCTCTTGTAACTCTTGGCTGTGTGATGATGCGGGTATGCAATCTGGATACCTGTCCGGTGGGAGTGGCGACACAGAACCCTGTCCTTCGGAAGCGTTTTGCAGGAAAGCCGGAATATGTGGTGAATTTTATGCGGTTTATTGCGCAGAACCTGCGGGAATATATGGCTGCGCTGGGCGTAAGAACCGTCGATGAGCTTGTGGGGAGAACAGATCTTCTGAAGGTGAAGGAGGTTCCGAATTCCGCCCGTGCAGCTTCTCTTGACCTTGAGAAGATTCTTTATAATCCTTATGAAGGGACAGGAATGCCGGTAACCTTCAATCCGAAAAAGATCTATGATTTTGAACTGGAAAAGACATTAGATGAGAGGGTGCTTAGGAAGATGCTTCTCCCGGCGCTTGAAAAGAAGCAGAAGAGAAGCATGGAGGTGGATGTATCAAATACAGACCGGACCTTCGGCACGATTTTCGGATCAGAAATTACAAGACGGTACCCGCAAGGGCTTCCTGAGGACAGCTATGTAGTGAAATGCAGAGGAGCCGGGGGACAGTCCTATGGTGCGTTTATCCCTGGAGGGCTGACATTGGAGCTCGTGGGAGACAGTAACGATTATTTCGGGAAAGGGCTCTCTGGCGGAAAGCTTATCGTCTATCCGCCCAAAGGAGTGAAATACCGGCATGAGGAGAATATCATCATCGGCAATGTAGCGCTTTACGGTGCCACCAGCGGAAAAGCATTTATCAATGGCGTGGCAGGAGAGCGGTTTGCTGTCCGCAATTCCGGGGCGGCTGCGGTGGTAGAAGGCGTGGGGGACCACGGCTGTGAATATATGACAGGCGGGCGCGTGGCAGTGCTCGGAAAGACCGGGAAAAACTTTGCTGCAGGAATGAGTGGCGGCGTGGCATACGTGCTGGATATGGACAGCGATCTGTATATGAATGTAAACAAGCAGTTAGTCAATATTGAACGTGTGGCGTCTAAGTTTGAAGTGAACGAGTTAAAAGGCATGATAGAAGAGCATGTTGCCTGTACGAATTCGGAAAAGGGAAAAGAGATTCTGAATCATTTCACGGAGTATCTCCCGAAGTTTAAGAAGATTATCCCGAAAGATTATGAGCGTATGCTGAAAACAATCCTGCAGCTTGAGGAGCAAGGGATGAGCAGCGAGCAGGCACAGACGGAAGCATTTTATGCGCTTAAAGAAGGACGATAGGAGGCGGAAAAGGTGGGAAAAGCGACAGGGTTTATGGATTATGCGAGGCAGGATAAGAAGGCGCAGGCTCCGAAGGAGCGGCTTGCCCATTTCAGGGAATTTTATACGCCTCTTTCTAAAGAAGAGCAGGAATGCCAGGGCGCAAGATGTATGTCCTGCGGTGTCCCGTTCTGTCAGGCAGGACAGATGATTATGGGGATGGCAAGCGGCTGTCCGCTTCATAATCTGGTGCCGGAATGGAATGACCTGATCTACCACGGGAACTGGGAGGAAGCATATTACCGGCTTAAGAAGACAAATAACTTCCCGGAATTCACCTCCCGTGTATGCCCGGCACTCTGCGAGGCGGCATGCACCTGCAGCCTGCATGGAGATGCGGTGTCAACGAAAGCAAATGAATATGGAATTATCGAGAATGCATATAAAAAGGGATATGCAGCGGCAAAGCCGGTGAAGGTACGTACCGGGAAAAAAGTGGCAGTGGTAGGCTCCGGTCCTTCCGGGCTTGCGGCGGCAGATATGCTGAACAGAAGAGGACACAGTGTTACCGTATTTGAAAGGGAGGATAAGGCGGGAGGGCTTCTTCGCTACGGAATCCCGAATATGAAGCTTGAAAAGCAGATTATCGACCGTAAGATTGCGGTAATGGAAGAAGAGGGCATTACATTTGTTATGAATTGTAATGTCGGAAAAGATAAAAAAGCGGCGGAACTTTTGAAAACATTTGACCGCATTATACTTTGCTGCGGCGCTTCCAATCCGAGAGATATCAAAGCGCCTGGCAGAGATGCCAAAGGGATTTATTTTGCAGTAGATTTCCTGAAGTCAACAACGAAGGCGCTTTGGAATCATAATATGAAGCTTGTGGATGGCGCTTATATATCGGCAAAGGATAAGCATGTGATTGTGATTGGCGGAGGTGATACCGGAAATGACTGTGTGGGAACTTCCATGCGCCATGGGGCAAAGTCTGTCCTCCAGATTGAAATGATGCCGAAGAGTCCGGATACACGTGCGGAAAATAATCCGTGGCCGGAGTGGCCGAGAATCTGCAAGACAGATTACGGTCAGCAGGAAGCAGCGGCAGTATTTGGAAAGGATCCGCGTGTATATGAGACGACCGTAAAAGAATTTGTAAAAGATAAAAATGGAAATATCTGTAAAGCAGTTCTTGTAAAGCTTGCACCGAAGAAGGATGAAAAAAGCGGCCGCATGATGATGACAGAAATACCAGGGAGCGAGTATACAGTTCCTGCGGATCTGGTGTTGATCGCAGCAGGATTTCTGGGAAGTGAAGAATATGTAGCGAAGGCATTTCAGGTGGAAAGAAACGCACGGACGAATGTGATGACCCCGGAAGGAAAGTATCAGACGAGCGCTGACAGAGTGTTTGCCGCGGGGGATATGCACAGAGGCCAGTCGCTTGTTGTATGGGCGATCCGGGAGGGCCGGGAGGCAGCCCGGGAAGTAGATATCAGTCTGATGGGTTATACAAACCTGAATGTACAATAAGGAAAATGAGAGGGCGGCAGCCTGCAAATTTGCAGGTTTTGCCCTTTTATTTTCCTTATTTGTTACAAAATTATTAAATAATGTTGCAAATATGTATGGTTTCATGTATAATTGGTTTTAGTTGCAGGTTAACTATATGAAATTGAAAAGGAAGTTGAACTATGAGAAAATTTGTCAAGAGACTGTTTGCGGTGGGCATTGCCAGTACATTGATTGTGACGCCGGTAATGGCGGCTCCATCGTCTGAGGAACTGAAAAATTCTGTGAATCAGCTTCAGAACTCAGCAAATGAACTTCAGAAAGATAAACAGGAAAAGCAGAATGAGGCGAATGCACTGCAGACGCAGTTGACACAGATTATAGTAGAAATTAACCAACTGGAAGAAGAACTGGTTGAAAAAGGTGCACAGATTATTGAGACAGAAGAGGACTTGAAGGAAGCTGAGAAACTGGAGAAGGAACAGTATAAGGATATGAAGCTCCGGATTAAATATATGTACGAAGAAGGAAATGCCAGTGTGTTTGAGACGCTGGTGGGTTCTGAAAATTTCTCGGATCTTATGAATAAGGCGGAATATGTTCAGAATGTACATACTTATGACCGGACGAAGCTGAAGGAATATGTTGCGACGAAAGAAAGAGTGGCTCAGTTAAAGAAATCTCTGGAAGAAGAGCAGGCGGCCATGGAAGTGCAGCAGGCGGAATATGAGAAGCAGGAAGACAGCTATAATGAACTCCTGGCTTCCAAACAGGCAGAGATTGCCAGTCTTGATACGCAGATATCAGAGACGATCGCGGCAGCGGCAGCAGCAGCGGAAGCACAGCGCCAGGCAGAGGAAGAGGAACGCCGGCAGGCGGCAGCGGCGGCAGCAGCAGCGGCAGCAAATAATCCAAGAGGAAGTGGCAGCAGCAGTTCTTCCGGGAAAAAACCGACCTATACACCACAGCAATATAATGGTGCGGGAAATACAGCAGCAGCACAGAAAATTGTCAGTGCGGCATATGGTCAGCAGGGAGTTCCGTATGTCTGGGGAGGTACATCCCCGGGGAAGGGGCTTGATTGTTCCGGACTGGTGCAGTACTGTCACCGTGTGGCAGGTATTTCTATCGGAAGAACCTCGGGTGTTCAGGGTGCAGGTCCGCGTGTGAGCAATCCGCAGCCTGGAGATGTGGTATGCTATCCGGGGCATGTGGGAATTTACATAGGCGGTGGAAAAATGATTCATGCACCACATACAGGTGATGTTGTAAGGGTTGCATCTGTATATGGATCTCCGTGGTATGTACGTTACTGGTAGAGAAAATATTAATGGCAGGTGAAAATATGAAAAACAGATTCTTACAATTGTTCGTCACAGCTGTTATGGCGGGGGCTTTCATTATTACACCGGTTTCTGCAGCTCCTCAGGATAAAGTGGAATCCCTGGAACAGCAAAAAAAACAGGTGGAGGCGCAGGCGGCGGACGTCAATTCCGAACTTGTTAATTTGCTGGTAGAATATAATGCCCTCCAGAAGGATATTGAAAATCAGAAAGAACGGATTGAACAGGCGTCGGATGATTTGACGGCGGCAGAAACAAGAGAGAAGAAGCAATATGAAGATATGAAACTCCGGATTAAGTATATGTATGAAGAAGGAGATACTTCATTTATAGAAGCGCTTACAACCGCTAAATCGTATTCAGAACTTGTAAGTAAGTCTGAGTATGTGCAGAAAGTTCATGCGTATGACCGCAAGATGTTAAATGAATATGTGGAGACGAAGGAAGAGGTAAAAGATTTAAAACTGAATCTCGAGTCGGGACAAGCCGAGATGGAAGCAATGTCACAGGATATGGAAGTACAGAGGACAAACATGGAATCTTCTCTTCAGGTTATGAGAAGCCAGATCGCAAATTTTGACAGTGAGCTTGAACAGGCTAAGGTGGAAGCGACGGAAGAGCTTAAAAGACTTGAACAGGCTACACGGGTAGAAGCGCCGAAGGATACTCCACAGATTTCAAAACCGCAGACAGGAACTTCTACAAAGCCGAAGCCGGAAACAGGTAACGGTGGTTCGGAGAATGCAGCTGACAATAATAATGGCGGTAGTAATAATACCTCCGGTGATAAGAGCAATATTGGCGGCAGTAATAATCTTTCTGGTGACAAGAACAATACTGACAATAACAATACGCAGAATTCAAATCAAACGACTTCAAAACCGACAAATACAGCGCTTGGACAGAAGATTGCAAATACAGCATGTCAGTATATTGGTAACAAGTATGTGTATGGAGGCAACAGCCTGACTGATGGAATAGACTGTTCCGGATTTGTTTATCAGATACATAAGCTGTTTGGAATTTCAACACCGAGAAATTCAACTGCACTTCGTACAGGAGGTAAGGCAGTTAACTATTCAGATATGCTTCCGGGAGACGTCATCTGCTATAGTGGACATGTTGCCATTTATATCGGAGGAAATACAATTGTACATGCATCAAACAGTGCACCGTATCCGAAAGGCGGAATTAAGACGACTTCACCGGCAAATTACAGAACGGTACTGGCAGTCAGAAGATATTGGTAAAAATTGCAATGATATTTACGAAAACCCTTGCACCTGCAAGGGTTTTGTGCTATTATTTTAAAGTCGCTAAAAAACACGCACAGACTTTTCTGAGAGGGTGCCGATTATGTTTATCTGGTTTCAAGGAATTATGTCTGTGGGGAAGAAAAACCAAATGGAGGAAAGAAATATGAGCGTTATTTCAATGAAACAGCTTTTGGAAGCAGGTGTTCA
>DKYD01000037.1:869-2538 GCA_002492335.1 Lachnospiraceae bacterium UBA7109 | reverse complement strand
GGACATCAGACAAGAAGATGGAACCCTAAGATGGCTCCGTACATTTACACAGAGAGAAATGGTATTTATATCATTGACCTGCAGAAATCTGTAGGAAAGGTTGATGAGGCTTACAATGCAGTATCTGATATTGTAGCAGAAGGCGGTACGATTCTTTTTGTTGGTACTAAGAAGCAGGCGCAGGATGCAATTAAGACAGAAGCAGAACGCTGCGGAATGTATTATGTAAATGAGAGATGGCTTGGAGGTATGCTTACAAACTTCAAGACAATTAAGAGCAGAATCGGACGTCTGAAAGAGATTGAAAGAATGTCTGAGGATGGAACATTTGATGTGCTGCCGAAGAAAGAAGTTATCCAGATTAAGAAAGAATGGGAAAAACTTGAGAAGAACCTTGGCGGTATTAAAGATATGAAGTCATTACCGGATGCAATTTTTGTAGTTGATCCGAAGAAGGAGAAGATTTGTGTTCAGGAAGCACACACACTTGGAATTCCGCTTATCGGAATTGCTGATACAAACTGTGATCCGGAAGAGCTTGATTATGTAATTCCTGGAAATGATGATGCGATCCGTGCGGTTAAATTAATTGTATCTAAGATGGCAGATGCAGTTGTTGAGGCAAACCAGGGAGCAACAGGTGAAGAATATTATGAAGAAGCTGCAGAAGAGGAATATGTAGAAGGAGAAGCAGCAGCTGAGGAGGAATAGAAAATGGCAATCACAGCTAGTATGGTAAAAGAATTAAGAGAGATGACAGGCGCAGGAATGATGGACTGCAAGAAAGCCCTTACTGCAACAGAGGGTGATTTTGATAAGGCTGTAGAATTCCTTCGTGAGAAAGGTCTTGCAACAGCTCAGAAGAAGGCAGGAAGAATTGCAGCAGAAGGTATTGTTGCAACAACAATTAAAGCAGACGATAAGGTTGCTGCAATTGTTGAGGTAAATGCTGAGACAGACTTTGTTGCTAAGAATGAAGTATTCCAGTCTTATGTAAAAGAGGTAGTTGATCAGGCTGCAGATACAGAAGCAGCAGATATAGAAGCATTTAAGGCTGAGCCATGGGCACTTGATACATCCGTAACAGTTGCGGACAAGTTGGCTGCTATGATCGCTAAGATTGGCGAAAATATGAACATCAGAAGATTCGAAAAGGTTGTGTCAGAAGATGGTATTGTAGTATCTTATATCCATGCAGGCGGAAAGATTGGTGTTCTTGTTGAAGCTCAGACAGAGAACAATTCCGATACTGTTAAGAAAGCACTTAAGAATGTGGCAATGCAGATCGCAGCTTTGAATCCGAAGTATGTGTCCACAGACGAAGTGCCGGAAGATTACAAAGAGCATGAGAAAGAAATTCTTATGGCTCAGGCTAAGAATGATCCGAAGAACGCAAGTAAGCCGGAAAATATCATTGAGAAGATGATTACCGGTCGTCTGCACAAAGAGCTGAAAGAAGTATGTCTGTTAGAGCAGGAATACGTAAAAGCAGAGAACAAAGAAACTGTTGCAAAATATTTGGAAATGGTTTCCAAAGAAGTTGGTTCTCCGGTAGTGCTTAAGAAGTTTGTTCGTTTTGAGACAGGTGAGGGTCTTGAAAAGAAGAATGAAGATTTTGCAGCTGAGGTTGCAGCGCAGATGAATGCCTAGTACAGCGTTGCTTAAATAT
>DKYD01000037.1:0-650 GCA_002492335.1 Lachnospiraceae bacterium UBA7109 | reverse complement strand
TCTTGAAAAGAAGAATGAAGATTTCGCGGCAGAAGTTGCAGCTCAGATGAATGCGTAATCGAACAGTTCACAAAAGAATTTGAACGTTAAATTGATCATGTAAATCAACGAAAAACCTTGAATTTCCTATGAAAATGGGATAATTCAAGGTTTTTTGCGTGTTGGGGAGTAAATTGAAACTTATCGCTAATTATCGCAATTTGATAGCGAAATTGGGGAAAAATTGGGGAGTGAGTTGGGGAATTGCTACTCCCCAACTGTCATGTGAAACTTCGCCTCGTTCTTCTAAAATAAGTGAGCAGAAATAGCCTATTTTATTTTGTTGGGGAATAACGCAACTCCCCAAAATCCCCCAACTTTTTGTGTAAATTATCGTAGAATTCCCCAACTTTTCGTAGGTTGTTATGGAAATAATTACCGATTAATGAATGAGAGGTAGGATTATAATGGAGATAATATAAGGCAGAAGAATCACAAAATGGGTGGTTGAATATCCAGATATTATGGATATGGTGGTGGTGTGAGAATAAGTGAAAAGTGGGTGAAGGAAGAGAATCTGTGGGTTTTTATTGCCTATTTTTTTGACATTTGGAAATAGGAGTTAGTGCTTGATACAAATCGCGGGGATGTATAGAGTAAAGATTTCGTCA
>DKYD01000021.1 GCA_002492335.1 Lachnospiraceae bacterium UBA7109 | reverse complement strand
TAATTACTTAGTGCGACAGCCCCTCTGTTCCTTTCAGTTTCTTACTTCTTAAATCCCATAATATGCTAAGAATCTTGTGATAATCGTTGCACATTCTGCCCGGTTCGCACTTCCCTGCGGGTCAAGCATCAGTCTTCCATCAATCGTTTTGCCGGTAATGATTCCGTTGCTTACTGCCCACTGCATTGCTTCTTTTGCAAATGGCTGCACGTTTGCCGCATCCGGGAAAGAATTATAATCTCCGTTTGCAGTCACATCATATTCTTTATAATCCTTTGCATAACGATACATCATCGTCGCCATCTGCTCACGGGTAACATTGTCATTCGGGCCAAACGTCTGCTTTCCGGTATAGCCTGTTACAATCTTATGGTCTGCAGCCCAGAGAACACAATCCGTGAACCACTGTCCTGCCGCAACATCAGAGAAAAGTGCATTGTAGGCAACCCCCGGCTGGCCGTTCATCTTATGCAGTACTGCTGCAAACTGTGCTCTTACAAGTGTATCAGACGGTCCGAATGCTGTCTGGGTAAGTCCTGTCATATAGCCGCCATGATATACATTCTTTATATAATTAAAATACCATCCGTCAGAATATACATCTGCAAAAGGAAGCACAGAAGCGCCGCACAATGCACATTGTGCGTAGTTTCCGTTTGCCAGCAAATGGTTTGAGCATACCGGTGTATCACTGGAATAAAATCCAAGATCCGCCAGATTGCAGCCCATAGAATTCACTATTGACCGCGTCTGCGCCATTCCAATTGCAAGTACATTATCAAATATTCCGGCCAGTTCCTGACAAAGAGACTCATCCAGATAAGAATCAAACCAATAATCCAATGCCTTATTATAATAGTAAGATGCGCCGTCGAATACTCCGTCAGCCTGGATATAATCACTCGACGAGAAGAAGAACACTGCATTGATGTCTGTACACTGATTATCCGCCAGATGATAATAAAATTCCACCGTTACCAGCGGATACCACGCGGAATCTTCCCGAAACTGTGTGGAAAACTTCAGCTGGTCATTCGAATACACTTCCACTACACTGGCAACATACATTCCCTCAATATAATTTTCCAGGCGGATTCCCGTATTCCCACTGGAAACCTTCCCGCCATAAGTCTCAATGAACTGCTTCAATGCATATCCATTATAATTCACTCTGCCTCCGCAGGGATCTGTAACAGCACCCTCATTTTCATAAGCCTCTGCCTCAATGTCCTGAGCGGACACCACGTCTTCACTTTTGTTATCCGGCAGTACATTATTTTCAAATGATTCAAGTTCGTCAATCTTCTCTGCAAACTGCTGAATCTGCGCCTTCTCATTCTCATCCACTTCCGCCACAGCTGCTCCCTGTTTTACCCTGTTCTCTCCCGCCAAAACAGGAACACTTGTCATTGAAAACACAAGTGCAGTACATAATACACAAGATAATACTCTTTTTTTCATAATTCATTTCCTCCTGATCTTTTCAATCTTTATGCCTCGTCAATCGCCTTTCCGATATCATGACGCATATATTTGTTATCAAACTGCACCCACTCAGTTGCCGCATAAGCATTCGCTCTTGCCTCTTTTAAATCTTTGCCTTTTGCAGTAACACCAAGCACACGTCCGCCGTTTGTCACAATCTTATCTCCGTCAAACTTCGTGCCTGCGTGAAAACAGTAATAACCCTCATGTTTTTTGAATTCTTCCAGTCCGCTGATCGGAAATTCCTTATCATAGGCAACCGGATAGCCGTCACTTGCAAGTACAACACAGACCGCCGCATTGTCCTCAAACTGCAGATCTACCTGATCCAGCGTTCCGTCGATACATGCCTCGACTACCTCGATCATATCATTTTTCATTCTCGGCAGTACAACCTGCGCCTCCGGATCTCCAAATCTTGCGTTGTACTCCAGCACCTTCGGTCCGTCCTCTGTCAGCATCAGACCAAAGAAAATAACACCTTTGAACGGTCTGCCTTCTGCTTTCATGGCGTCTACCGTTGCCTGGTAAATATATTTATTACAGAAATCTTCTACTTCCTTTGTATAGAACGGACTCGGGGAAAATGTACCCATTCCTCCGGTATTCAGTCCCGTATCTCCATCACCGGCACGTTTATGATCCTGTGCAGATGTCATTGTCTTAATCGTATTGCCATCCACAAAAGAAAGTACGGACACCTCACGGCCTGTCATGAATTCTTCGATTACCATTTCATTTCCGGCTGAGCCAAACTTCTTGTCAAGCATAATCGTCCTGACACCTTCCTTTGCTTCCTCCAGCGTATTACAGATTAATACACCCTTTCCAAGAGCGAGCCCGTCTGCCTTCAGTACAATCGGGAACTTCGCTGTCTCAAGGTATGCAATTGCCTGATCCGGATCTGTAAAATTCTCATAAGCTGCTGTTGGAATATTATATTTTTTCATCAGATCCTTGGAAAATGCTTTTGAGCCTTCCAGTATTGCCGCATTCTTTCTCGGTCCAAAGGTGCGGACGCCCGCTGCCTCCAGCTCATCTACAAGACCGCCTACTAACGGATCATCCATGCCTACGATGACAAGATCAATCTCCTTTTCCTTTGCAAATGCTGTAATCTTGTCAAATTCCATCGCTCCGATCGGCGCGCACTCTGCATACTCCGCAATTCCTGCATTTCCCGGTGTACAGTAAATCTTCTCAACCTTGTCACTTTTTGCCACGCAATATGCAATTGCATGTTCTCTTCCGCCGCTTCCGACAATTAAAACCTTCATCTTTCTCCTCCTTCACCGAATCCGTACTTTTCCATCTTCCACACTCACTCTGCCATTCGCAATCAGATCAATTGCCTGCGGAAGAATCCGCCACTCCGCCTGCTCCATCACACGTCTCTGGAGAATTTCCGGCGTATCATCCTGCTCTACACTGACCGCTTTCTGTAAAAGAATCGGCCCTGTATCTGTTCCTTCATCTACGAAATGAACCGTCGCTCCTGCCACCTTTACTCCACGGGCAAGCGCCGCCTCATGAACACGCAGTCCATAATAACCGGTTCCGCAGAAGGCCGGAATAAGAGATGGATGAATATTAATCATCTGATTCCGGTATCTGGCAATCATCTCCGGTGGAATCACCACAAGGAATCCTGCCAGCACAATCAAATCCGGATGCATCTCATCAACTGCTTTCAAAAACTTCTCGTTAAATTCCGCTCTGGAATCAAAGTCCTTCGGCGAAATGCATGTTCCGGCAATCCCATGCTTCTTCGCCCTTTCCAGTGCATACGCATTCTTATTATTGCTGATTACTCCTGCAAGCCTTACATTCGTAATCTTTCCTGCTTCCACAGCATCTATGATCGCCTGTAAATTCGTCCCGCCGCCGGACACAAGCACTACTACATTTAACATAATGTAACTCCTTTTTCTCCGGCTTCAATATGTCCCACAACATATGGCGTATCACCTGCCGCCCGAATCGCTTCCGTTGTTTTATCCACATCTGCCGGATCAACTGCAACAATCATTCCAAGTCCCATGTTGTAAGTATTGTACATCGCATGCTCTTCAATATTTCCTTCTTTTGCAAGCTTTGTAAAGATTGGCGGAACCGGATAGCTGTCCTTTTCCACAACTGCTCTCACGCCGTCACAGAGCATCCTTGGTATATTCTCATAGAAGCCGCCTCCTGTAATATGGCTGCATGCCTTTACCGTAACGCCTGCATTTTTAATACTCTTAAGTGCTTTCACATAAATTCTTGTAGGAGCAAGAAGCGCTTCGCCAAGCGTCGTTCCCAGATCTTCATAATATGTATCCAGTGATTCCTTCGTCATGTCGAACACCTTGCGTACAAGTGAAAATCCGTTGCTGTGAACACCGGAAGAAGCCATACCAATTAAGATATCGCCGTCCTTTAAATGTTCTCCTGTAATCATATCCTTCTTATCACATACACCTACTGCAAATCCAGCCAGATCGTACTCATCCTCCGGCATCAGTCCCGGATGCTCTGCGGTCTCGCCGCCGATCAGCGCCGCCTCAGACTGGAGGCATCCTTCTGCAACGCCCTTTACAATTGAAGCGATCTTCTCCGGATAATTCTTTCCACATGCAATATAATCCAGGAAAAATAACGGCTCGCCGCCTGCACATGCAATATCATTTACACACATCGCTACTGCATCGATTCCAATCGTATCATGCTTATCCAAAATCATTGCAAGCTTTACTTTTGTTCCACATCCGTCCGTGCCTGACAATAATACAGGCTCTTCCATCTCTTTTATTTTTGCAAGAGAAAATGCTCCGGAAAATCCTCCAAGGCCTCCAAGCACCTCCGGGCGCATGGTTTTCTTCACATGTTCCTTCATAAGCTCCACTGATTTATAACCAGCTTCAATATCCACACCTGCTTTTTTGTAATCCATAATGTCTCTCCTTCTCCTGTTATCTCCTGCTTACTTTCCGGCAAGATATGCTTCATAGCCAATTTCCGAAAGCTTCGCTGCTTTTCCTTTTACTGTCTCTTTCATCTCTTCTGTATATGCTTTTAATTTTTCTAATAATGCCTCATCTGACGCGGCAAGAATTTTCGCCGCAAGAATCGCCGCATTTTTTGCTCCATCAATTGCAACTGTCGCAACAGGCACTCCCGGCGGCATCTGCATAATTGAAAATACCGCATCCATTCCATCCAGATTCTTGCCGGATAACGGAACTCCAATCACCGGCATTGGAAAAAGCGCCGCACACATTCCCGGAAGTGCAGCCGCCATCCCGGCTCCTGCTATCATAACCTTAATTCCCCGGTCTTTGGCCCCGCGCGTCCATGCAATCAGTTCATCCGGCTCGCGGTGTGCAGAAATAATCGTCATCTCATACGCAATTCCAAATTCCTCCAGCATTGCTGCCGCCTTACTCATGACCTTTAAGTCTGAGTCACTGCCCATTATAATTCCTACCTTTGGCATAATTATCTCCTCTTCTTCTCTGTAATATATTGAACGCCTCTTTCGAAGGCACCGCTTCTTCCGGCGTTTCATGCTATGCGTTCATCATACCTTATTTGTGCCTGTTTTTCAACGGTTCATTTAGAATCTCCGTCCCCGGAAGTACAAATCTTCCATTTTCAAGAAGCACAGTCTCCGTCCCGTCTTCTGACAAGACTGCAATGCTTTTTAATTCTTCATACGGTATCGTAATGTCCGTGTGGCAATGAAAATATGCCTTTGATACATCTTCTTTTCTCAAAAGAGACACAGAATTATCCCTTGCTATGATCTCTTTTCCATCCGGATTATATACTTTAATATCTTCACTCCAGCTGTAGCACGTATCTCCGACAGCAAAATGAGGTCCCATTTTCTCAGCGATCAAAATCGGTAATTTTTCTTCTATTCCATATTTTTTTGCCGCCACATAAGCAGTCGTATTCGTTCCTATCGCGAACTCGCCAAGTGGAAGCGTCGGATGTCTGTGTAAGACATTGTCACGGATGTACTCTTTATTCTCAAGATCACGCTCAAAATTTTTACAGGTATAATCCGCGATCATTCCATTTTCAAAAGTAAGCTCCAGATCTTTATACTGAAGTTCATTTAAATAAACTCTGCTGACATGAAGCACACCGGACGTACCTTCCAGAACCGGTGAAGTAAACACCTCCCCTACCGGAATATTTACATCTGCCACACAATTTTCAAATATCGTTTCCTTCTCCGGATCATCAAGCTTATGAAGCTGGACAGTAAGATCTGTTTTATTTCCATTCTGCCCCAGAATCCTCACACAGCTTCCTTTATCTAACGCATCGATAAGCGTCTGCTGAACCTTCTCATAAATCTTTGCATCCAGAGTATTAATTTTAATGATCTCATCAAAGATTTCCTCATATCTGCTGCCAATCTCCGGCGCCGGATATGCAATAATGGTAAAACTTCTCTCATCCCCACGGATATAGGTGTTCGTTATCTCGCCGGAACGGCTGTCATACATAAGAGAAAGCTTCTCCTGTTTATCCGAAAGCCGTATTGCCTGAGGATTCTGAACAGGCACAAATGGTTTCTCACCAAACATCTCGATACATGCCGGTCCCGCAAAGCCTGCCGCAAGCTCTCTGTTCTGCTCAAAGGTAGTTTTCATAACCTCCAGCTTACGCTCCACAAACTGTTTGTCAAGAAAAAGTCCCTGATCATCTTTGTGGTCATATTCATACTGTTTATTGGGAATTCCCCCGTAATATCCGATTTTCAGATGCTGACGCCTGGTAAGCACACTGACCGGCGCACGATACACGGTAGCCTTTAATCCCATTTTTTCAAAATTTTCAACAGCTTTTTTTACGACACGTTCAAACCCTAACACATAACGGATGTTTACAACGGATTTTTTTGACAGGTCTTTCCCTGTATTCACAAAACCAATGCGATACCCCTCCGTATATACGTCTGCCATTTTCTGTATCGTCTCTTCCGGAAGCTCTGCCAGATGCTTTGCAGTCTTCCATTCATTTTCGCTGATGTACTCGCCAAAAAAGTACAGATACCGAAGGTCTTCCGGACTGCTATGCTTAATAAGCTCTACCGCAAAATCCTGTTGTGGATCGATTTGCTCCAGAACACGGTCAGCGGCAAACACATCGCAATAATCACTGGCATACCAGTAAATAGTTTCTTTGATACTTTTAATATCCGGCGTCTCCTCTGCCTCAAACTGATTATAAATCTCAATCAAAAGTTCATATAAAATATCCAGATACTCTGTCTTCTTCTCAAAAGTATAAACAATCGCTCCCCGAAGTTCTGTATACAGAAAACTAAGCGCCTGCCCATAACCATCTCCCAGCCTCTCTGCTGCCCAGGCCGGATTGGCATAACTCTCTTTATAATTTTCAGGGAAAATATCTTTGTAAAGCCTCAGATTCCACTCTTTCAGAGCCGAACACTCAAGTGCGTAATATCTGCCGTCACAAATACATTGCCTTAATTCATCTATCATCATGACAAAGTCTGACATCTTCCAAAAATAATCCTGGAACGACTGTGCCACAGTCTGTTCCTCTTTTATTGCGTGTATTCTCTCTACGGCCAGTTCGTATCGTTCTTCTATCATTTATAAAAGCCCCCTGAAAAATATTAATACCATCATAAAAAGAAGGAATATATTCAAACCCATTCCAACCTTACATGTTATGTAATTTTTTTCCCTCTCCTTAAATCCTTTTACCGCCATATGCAGACCTTTTGCAGACATCACTGTCACTGCGATACACACAAACCCGGCAAACATACTGACATCACCTTTGGAAAAGCAGGAAACTATAATCATAGAAAGCAAAAATATAAGATCCAAAATGGCCAAAACACAGGAATTCACTCCCTTTCTGGAATATCTGAGCGGCCTTTGTCCATATTTTGTCTTCAACATCTTTTTCCGACGCTTTGTCCGTTCTCCTGCAGCTTTCTTATTTTTTCTTCTTTTTCGCATATCTTCTCCTTATCACAGCACATATAACAAATACCACATACCCCAACACTCCGCCGATTGTATTCAGCAAAATATCATCCACATCAAAACAGCCAACCCTGGATATAAGCTGAAAGCTTTCAACGCCAAGACTCAGGAGAAAGCTCCAGAACAGCGTTGAGAAAAAACTGCGGTATCTGCTTGCCATAGGCATAAAAAAGCCAAACGGCACAAATATCAGTACATTTCCGAAAAGATTGGTGAACATCGCAAACAGTCCCACATGGTCACGATACTCCCAAAACCGTTTGATTTCCTTAAAAAGAACAAGATTATAATGATATTCTTCCATTCCGGTCGTCGTCCGCCCATACCAGTCAGAAAATATAAGAAAATATATAATGAACCCGATATACAATACAAAACATATCTTTCCCAGTATACGGACTCTTTTTTTATTTTTATTATTCAAAAATACAGCATCCTTTCAATCGGGTTTTCTTAAAAAGTAAGCCCTTGTTTATCCTTCAAAAGTTTTGCCCCGCTGATAATCGCAACGATACCTGCAGCAATTCCTGTAACCATTACAATGATACCAACTGTAATCCCCACAACTCCGGAAAACCCCATTGCTTTATATGCTTTTTCATTCATACGAATTCCTCCTGTTACTTTTTCTGTTATTTCACGCCATATTCTTTATAGTATGCATCAATCGCTGCTTTTAATGTGTCATCAATCACAACTTTTCCCTGACATTCTCTGTTATACAAATGCTCTACAACTTCTGTCATTGTTACAATTGCATTTGTCTCAAACCCATATAAATCCTTCACTTCATCAAGGGCACATTTTTCTTTGCCTTTTCCTATCTCCATACGGTCCAGGGAAACCATAAGCCCTACAATCTTCACATCTGCCGCGCCCTTTACCTTCGGCACTGTCTCTTCCATAGATTTTCCAGATGTGGTTACGTCTTCGATCATTACTACACGGTCGCCGTCCTTTAACTTACTTCCAAGAAAACTGCCCTTATCCGCACCGTGATCCTTTTCTTCTTTCCGATCTGAACAATAACGAATCTCTTTTCCGTACAGCTCACTGTATGCAATAGCGGTTACTACACTAAGCGGAATTCCTTTATAAGCCGGTCCAAAAAGCACATCAAAATCATCCCCGTATTTGTCATGGATTGCTCTTGCATAATATTCTCCAAGCCTCTTAAGCTGAGAACCTGTCACATATGCGCCTGCATTCATAAAAAACGGAGATTTCCTTCCACTTTTCAGTGTAAATTCTCCGAACTTCAATACATCACTTTCTACCATAAACTCTATAAATTCCTGTTTATATTGTTCCATATCTTTAAGACCTCCATATTTACAGGCTTTTAGAAACCTTTATTTTATATCTTACTACATCATTTTTACGCTTTTTCAATTCTATCACAGTTTCATGTTGATTTCAATCAGCGAGTGCTGTCCCAGGCAACATTTCCATCTGTCTGTATGGCCTCTGCCAGTACCTTTACTACCTGTATGTAACCTTCCTCATCCGTCATCAGCTGCAGAGGTTTCTTCAGCAGATTCCCGGTAAAGGCGCCGGGTTCCACCGGTTCTGAGTAAATCCACGTATTATCATCTTGTTTTTTCCAGCTCTCTCCCGGAGTTATTTCTATATCGGAAGAGCTTCGTCCGGCAATCTTTCCGCTTGGGGTCTGCCAGTAGCTCACCAGCCGGACACGGATATACGCCGGCACATTGGACGTATTCTGTATGGTAATAGAGGTCTTGTCAATGCCGTCAAATTCCTCGTGTATTTCACAGGAGACAAAAGCCATACTATAGCGTGCCGCTTTTTCCTCGGTTTCATGAATGTAATAGGCAAGACCTGCGGTGATCGATCCGATAGCAAGAACAATTGCCGCTGCAATAATCAAGAGTCTTTTTTTATTTGTATTCTTTGCCACAGAGCTTCTCATGACGCTTTCTCCTTTCCCAGCATGGTAGGGGCTGTCGCTTTAACGAATGA
>DKYD01000069.1 GCA_002492335.1 Lachnospiraceae bacterium UBA7109 | reverse complement strand
TAGGCCGTGTCCCGCATGGACCGGGACACCCGCATGGCGCTGTTGTCCCGAAGATACCGCCTGATCTCCCCGATGATCATGGGGACGCCGTAGGTGGAGAACCGCACGTCCAGGTCCACATTGAAATTGTCGATGGCCTTCATCAGGCCGATGCAGCCGATCTGGAAGAGGTCGTCCGCGTTTTCGTTACTGGCGGAAAAACGCTTGATAACGCTTAGAACCAGTCTTAAGTTTCCTTTAATATATTCCTCTTTTGCCTGTTCGTCGCCCGCTTTAATTCTCGCAAATAAAGCTTCCTTTTCCGCTTCTTTCAGAATTGGAAGCTTTGCTGTATTTACTCCGCATATTTCCACTTTTCCCTGTGCCATGGTAAGAACCTCCTCTGATGAACTTTGTATTTCTTATCTAATAAAATGATTCTCCATATGCACCGCTGTTATTCTGTCTTCCGGGAAATAAAAAAAGTTTTAGCCCTTGACATGCTTCCTCTTGCAATTTTTGTATGTTCATATTATTATTAGGAATGAATTACAGTATATGGGAGAAAGATACATGGTTAAGGTATGTATATTTGATCTTGACGGTACATTAGGAGACACCAGGCAGTCTCTTGTCCGTTCCGTGGAGCAGACACTTGCAAGGATGGGTCTCCCACCGATTACAGAAGAGCAGTGTATCAGCTTTGTGGGAAATGGCGCGAGACGTTTGATGGAGAAGGCGCTTGCGGTGTCAGGACCGGAAAACATTTCACGGATTGAAGAAGCCATGGAAGTGTATGGGGATATTTTTGATAAAAACTGTACTTACGGCGTCCGTTCATATGAAGGTATCCATGATGTGCTGGAGCAAATGAATCAGATGGGCATAAAGCTTGCGGTATTGTCAAATAAACCGCACAGGCAGACGGAAAAGGTAATAAAAGAAATGTTTGGAAATGATACGTTTGCATATGTGCAGGGACAGAAAGAAACGATTCCCAGGAAGCCGGATAAGGCGGCATTTAAATTGCTTATGGAAAGATTTGGTGTTTCCGGAAAGGAATGCCTGTATGTTGGCGATTCGGAGGTGGATGTTGCAGCCGGGAAGAATGCCGGAATAAAAACGATCTCTGTTTCATGGGGATTTCGAACAAAAGAAGAACTAAAAGCAGCTGGCGCTGAATATATAATAGATAAAGCAGGTGAGTTGCTGCAATATATGAAAGAAGGAGGTGTGCGTTAGCAATGTATGAGTATGATGAGGAGTGTCTCAAGGCTTTCCTGAAGCAACAGTCCAGACTGTTTGACGAGCCTGTTGCCGAAACGATAGAGGAAGCAGAAGCATTTCTGGAAGACTGCATGGCGGTTGTCGTAGACAGCATTGATGAGGTACGGCAGTTTTTTGAAGAGGAAGGGCTGGATGCAGCAGGAATGTCTGATGAAGAGCTGGAAGATGCAGCAGAAGTGTTTGCCGTTCCGGGTGGAAGATATCTGATCGTGGAAGGATAAATTACATAAAATAAAGCCATAACTACTTTTTAGTTACGGCTTTTTTTAATGCTTCGTTTATTGCATTGATAATAATTTGTGAGGTGTAGGAATTGTCGCCGGAGTACTCGATTCCTTCCAGGGACTGTCTGGCATAGACCTGCTCTGCGATATTCTCGATTGCAGGCTGTATCAGCGGATACATGGTTGTAACGGTTTCATCCAGGTTGGAGAAACGGATGGAATTAATGTGCGTCTCATCTACCGTGACCTCTACCTCCAGGGAAGAATTGTTGAGGGTCATGGAAGAAGTGTATACTCCGGGGGTGTAGGTGGGGCTTGCATCCTCCTTTTTGTTATGCCCGGAAAAAAACATAAATGACAGTAATAAGATTAATACTATTGCTAACACGGCAAAGATGGCCGTATAAATAATTTCTTTCATATGAAGTACAACGATTTTTGTTTTAGAACTCATAGTGTTCTCCTCCTGATAGTTCTTGTGCTTTGGTTCTTTATAATGTATGAAAAAAGAGTGGAAAATATGCGTATATTCTTGTAGAATGGATAGAAGAAAATGAAGAGGTGACAGAAAATGTATATAATAGCAGGGCTTGGCAACCCTTCATCCAGATATGAAGGGACCAGACATAATGTGGGATTTGATGTGATAGATGTACTGGCAGAGCAATATAATATAACGGTAGACATGGGAAAATGCAGGGCGTATACCGGCAAAGGAATGATAGAGGGGCAGAAGGTGATTCTGGTAAAGCCACAGACATATATGAATCTGAGCGGAGAGAGTCTCCGTGGAATCGTTGATTATTATAAAATTAATCCAGAGGAACAATTACTTGTTATCTATGATGATATCAGTCTGAACCCGGGGCAGATCCGTGTCCGTAAAAAAGGAAGCGCGGGCGGGCATAACGGGATCAAAAATATTATTGTGAATCTTGGGACGGATGTCTTTCCAAGGATTAAAGTGGGAATCGGAGAGAAACCAAAGCATTATGATCTTGCGGACTATGTGCTCAGCAGATTTTCAAAGGGTGAGAGAGCGCTTGTAGAGGAAGCATACGAGGACGCCGTACGGGCAGCTGTGAAAATTCTAAATGGAGAGATTGATTCGGCTATGAATGCGTATAACAGAAAAGTTAAGCTTACGGAGGAACGGAAATGATGCGGGCTTTGACTGCTCCGCTCAAGGAACTGGCGGAATATGATAAGATTGTACAGGAGAAGAGAAAAGCCCCCGGGATGATCCGGCTGTCCGGCTGTGTGAATTCTCAGAAAACACATATGATGTATGCACTGGGCGATGGCTGTTTTTATAAAGTCATCGTTTGTTCAAGTGAGTCAAAGGTAAAACAGATTTATGAAGAATATCGTTTTCTGTCTTCTGAGACCTATCTGTATCCCGCAAAGGACCTGTTGTTTTATCAGGCGGATCTTAGAAGCAAGGAGCTGTTAAAGCAGCGCATGGAGGCAGTGAAAGCCGTGCTGTTGGGGAAACCTCTGACAATTATTGCAGCTTTTGATGCGTTTATGGATTCACTGCTTCCCAGGGAGGAAGTAGAGAAAAGAAGAATTTATATTTCCGGTGATACGGTTCTTGATATGACTGAAACAGCGGCAAAGCTTGCGCGAATCGGATATGACAGGGAAGTGGAAGTAAATGCTCCCGGACAATTTGCGGTAAGAGGTGGAATTCTTGATATCTATCCGCTTACGGAGGAGCTTCCTGTCCGAATAGAGCTGTGGGGAGATGAGGTGGATTCGATACGGACCTTTGATGTGGATACACAGCGTTCCATTGAGAATCTGGAGGAGCTCCTGGTTTACCCGGCGACAGAATTCCCGGAAGAGGGAGGAAAGAGAGTCTCCTTTCTGGACTATTTTCCAATCGAAGACACGCTGCTTTTGCTGGATGAGCCCGTTCGTCTGACGGAAAAAGGACAGGCGGTTGAAGAAGAATTCATGGAAGCGCAGAAGAGGCGTATGGAAGAGGGATTTTCTGTTTCTGACGTGGAGGCAAAGCTTTATGCGACACGAGAAATTCAAAAGAGAATGAATCAGTATTCCAGTATTGGTTTTATGTCTCTGGAAATGCAGTGCAGAGGGTTTGATGTTCGTGCTTCCTATCGTCTTCAGACGAAAAGTATGCAGTCCTATAACCGTAGCTTTGAGCTTCTGACGCAGGACTTAAAGCGGTTAAAGAGAATGAAAAGCCGGGTTGTTCTCCTGTCCGGATCCCGTACCCGTGCCAGACGGCTGGCGGAAGATTTAAGGGATTATAATCTGAGCAGTTTTTACAGTGAGGATATGGAGCGCACAGTGCAGCCGGGAGAAATTATGACTGCATATGGGCATGTGACAGAAGGGTATGAATATCCGCTTCTTAAGTTTGCAGTTATTTCAGAGACAGATATTTTTGGAAAGGCGAAGAAGAAAAAGAAACGGAAAACATATGAAGGGAGAAAGATTCAGAGTTTTTCTGAACTGAAACCCGGAGATTATGTTGTACATGAAAATCATGGTCTTGGAATCTATCAGGGCATTGAAAAGATAGAGGTAGACAAGATTGCCAAAGATTATATGAAGATTGCCTATGCGGGAAATGGAAATCTTTATATTCCGGCAACCCAGCTTGATCTGATTCAGAAATATGCGGATGCAGATGCAAAGAAGCCGAAGCTTAATAAGCTTGGAACGCAGGAATGGGTGAAGACGAAGACAAGAGTCCGCGGGGCAGTGAAGGAGATCGCAAAGGATCTGGTAGAATTGTATGCGGCCAGGCAGAAGCAGGAAGGGTATGTGTACGGCGAGGATACAGTCTGGCAGAAGGAATTCGAAGAGATGTTCCCTTTTGAGGAGACGGAAGACCAGCTTCTTGCGATAGAAGCTGTGAAGCGGGATATGCAGAGCAATAAGATTATGGACCGCCTGATCTGTGGGGACGTCGGATATGGAAAGACAGAAATCGCTATCCGTGCGGCATTTAAAGCGGTGCAGGAGAATAAGCAGGTTGTGTACCTGGTGCCGACAACGATTCTGGCGCAGCAGCATTATAATACCTTTCAGCAGAGAATGAAGGATTTCCCGGTAAGAGTTGACCTGATGTGCAGATTCTGCACGCCTGCGCAGCAGAAAAAGACGGTGGAGGATCTGAAAAAAGGGCTTGTCGATATTGTGATTGGAACACACAGGGTCTTAAGTGACGATATGAAGTTTAAGGATCTGGGGCTTTTGATTATCGATGAGGAACAGCGTTTTGGTGTGCAGCATAAGGAGAAGATAAAGAAATTAAAAGAAAATATAGATGTGATTGCTTTGACAGCGACGCCGATTCCGCGAACTCTCCATATGAGCCTGATTGGTATCCGTGATATGAGCGTGCTGGAGGAGGCTCCGGAAGACCGTCTCCCGATTCAGACTTATGTGATGGAATATAATGATGAAATGGTGCGGGAAGCAATTGAAAGAGAATGTGCACGGGGCGGTCAGGTATATTATGTTTATAACCGGGTAGAAGATATCGAAGAGATAACGGCAAGAATCCGCAGACTTGTGCCGGAGACAAACATTGCATATGCCCATGGACAGATGCGGGAACGGGAATTAGAGCGGATTATGTATGACTTCATCAATGGAGAGATTGATGTGCTTGTATCTACAACGATCATTGAGACAGGGCTTGATATTTCTAATGTAAATACGATGATTATCCATGACGCCGACAGACTGGGACTGTCCCAGCTTTATCAGCTCCGGGGGCGTGTGGGGCGTTCCGGAAGGATGGCTTATGCATTCCTTTTGTACCGGCGTGACAAAATGCTGAAAGAAGTGGCGGAGAAACGTCTTGCCGCCATAAGAGAATTCACAGATCTGGGGTCGGGATTCAAAATTGCCATGCGTGATCTGGAGATACGGGGGGCAGGCAATCTCCTGGGCGCAGAGCAGCATGGCCATATGGAAGCAGTAGGATATGATCTGTACTGCAAGATGCTCAATGAAGCCGTGCGGCATCTGAAAGGAGAAGGCGAGGAGGAGACTTATCAGACGACAATTGATTTGAACATTGACGCCTATATTCCGGACAGTTATATTCCAAATGAGTATCATAAGCTGGATATTTACAAACGGGTGGCGGCGATTGAGTCGAAGGATGATATGGAAGATATGACGGAAGAGCTGATTGACCGTTTCGGAGATTATCCAAAGAAAGTAGAAATGCTTCTCGAGGTGGCAGCTTTGAAAGCACTGGCTCACAAAATTTATGTGACTTCGATTGAGCAGAAGGGGGAAACTTATACATTTACCATGTATGAAAAAGCGAAAGTGAAGCCGGAACGCATTCCGGGGCTTCTAAGAGAATTCAGAGATGAATTATCATTTAAGGCGGATATAGAAAATCCTTGTTTTATTTATCGCAAAAAGAGTAAAAACCGGAAAAGTAAAACAGAAACTCCGATAGAAGTTGTGAAAAAAGTGTTAATTGGAATAAAAGGATTGATTGCTTAACAAAAAAAGGGTATAATTAAATGGTTAATGGTACTAAGGAGGTTATCTAAGATTATGAAGAAAAGAATACTGACAATTTTATTGGCGGGGACCATGGCTGCAACAGCCCTGACTGGCTGTAATTCAATAAAAAATGATGCAACTGCCATAACGGTGGGAGACACGAAGATATCAGCCGGAGAGGTTAATTTCTATGCAAGATTTACGCAGGCACAGTATGAAACGTATTATTCTGCATATATGGGAGAAGATATGTGGAATACAGAAGCAGAAAAAGGCAAGACTTATGAAGAAGGTGTCAAAGAGTCTGTACAGGAATTAATGGAAACAATGGTTCTTCTGGAACAACATATGGATGAATATGACGTAACGCTGACAGATGCGGAAAAGAAAGTAATTGAAGAAACAGCTGCAGAATTTGATGAGAATAATGAGGCGGATAATAAGAAACTTGTTTCAGGAGAGAAAGAAGTTGTAGAGAGAGTGTTGACACTGATGGCTGTCCAGCAGAAGATGGCAGAGGCAATTCAGGCAGGGGCAGATACGGAAGTGTCTGATGAAGAAGCGGCACAGAAGAGTATGGATTATGTACTCTTTGCATATAATACAACGGATGAATCCGGAGAATCCACAGAACTTTCCGATGAAGAGAAAGCGGCGCTTAAGAGTCAGGCAGAGGCACTTGCGCAAAGTATAAAAGATGGTGGAGATTTGACAGAGCTTGCAAATAACGCAGGCGTTGAGGTACAGAAGGCAACCTTTGACGACGAGTCACAGACTCCGTCTGCCGATCTGGTGAAAGCGGCGGACGCCCTGAAGGAAGGAGAAACGACAGGGGTTATAGAGACAGAAGCAGGATGTTATGTGGGAAAGGTGACAAGTCTTCTTGACCGTGAAGCAACAGATGCAAAGAAAGAAACAATTGTGCAGGAACGCAAATCAAAGCTTTATCAGGATACCTGTGAGGAGTGGAAGAAAGAAACCGATATTAAAGTAGAAAAAGACATATGGAAAAAGATAAAGTTCGGTGATCTGAAGGTCACGATGAAGGTTGAGCAGCAGACAGACGAGCAGGACAGTGAAAATTAAAATTGATATAACCGGTATTTTTAAGGATGGATACCAGTATGAAACTGGATTGACTGCATAAAAATCCCTCCGTTTGCAAATACTATTCCCAGTAATGGAAAAGTATAGTAAACGGAGGATTTTTTATATGAAAGCAACAGGAATTGTGCGCAGAATAGATGACCTTGGAAGAGTTGTGATCCCAAAGGAGATACGCAGGACACTGCGGATACGGGAGGGAGACCCGCTTGAAATTTTTACGGATCGGGAAGGGGAAGTTATACTGAAAAAATATTCGCCGATTGGAGAATTATCTGTATTTGCGAGGCAATATGCGGAAAGTCTGTCACAGACGATGGGATGTCTCGTGTGTGTCTGTGATACGGATCAGGTAATCGCGGCGTCCGGAAGCGGAAAGAAAGAGGTGCAGGAAAAATATATCAGCAAAGCGCTTCAAAAAGAACTGGAAGACCGCAACAGTATTCTGGCGGCAAAGGATGATAAAAAATATGTGAAAATTATCAGTGACCAGAATGAAGAATATGCATATGAAGTTGTTACGCCGATCGTATGTGAAGGAGATGTAATTGGCGGCGTTATTCTTCTTACGAAGGAGGAAAAGAAGAAGTTCGGAAACCTGGAGCAGAAAATGGCGTCCTGTGCAGCGGCATTTCTGGGGAGACAGATGGAGCAATAATGGTATAAAACTTGTATTTTCATCATACCTTGTGATAAGTAAGGGAGGGATGGAATGGAAAGACAAGTTCGAAAAGAAATAAAAGGAATGTGGATGCTGAAGGCGCTTTTGGCTTCCTATATTGTGACAGGGGCGCTGCTTCTGATATTAACGCTGCTTTTGTATAAGTTTGAATTAAATGAGCAGATTGTCTCGGCAGCGATTATTGCAATTTATCTGGTATCTACACTTATAGGAGGAATCATTATCGGCAAACTGACAGGAGTGCGGAAATTCTTGTGGGGGATCGGACTGGGAGTGCTGTACTTTGGACTTCTTCTGTTAATTACAATCGGAGTGTATCATACAATAAACGGAGATGCGTCAAGTCTGATGACCACCTTCATTCTGTGCGCAGGCGGCGGAATGGCAGGTGGAATGATTTCGTGAAAAAAGATTGCGAAACCGGAAATAAGATGATATAATAGGCAGAGTTAAGTAAATCTAAGGAGGAGTTATTATCATGAAGCATGTAAAGACATTAAATACACAGACTCTTAACAACACAGTAAAGAAGAGCGGATGCGGTGAATGTCAGACATCTTGCCAGTCAGCATGTAAGACTTCCTGCACAGTAGGAAATCAGACCTGCGAACAGAAAAAATAATTTGAAAATCATATGTAAATACTTGAGAGGCAGCGGCCTTAAAGGTCGCTGCTTTTTCCTGCATTACAGAAGAATGTGTTTGAGGAGGAAAGGTCTTGATTCATCAGTACAAAAACAATGGATATAATATCGTTCTGGATGTATACAGCGGCTCTGTCCATGTTGTAGACGATCTGTGTTATGATGTGATTGAGATATTGAACGGACAGAACGAGAAGCATACGAAGAAGACACTTTGTGAGCCGGAGGCATTTCATATACTGGAAGAAAAGCTGGGAGATACATATAAAAAAGAAGAACTGAAAGAGGCTCTTGCAGATGTGCAGGCTCTTACAGAAACAGGACAGCTTTTTACAGAGGATATGTTTGAAAATATGATTGAAGTGGTCAAGGAGCGCAAGACAGTTGTGAAGGCGTTGTGTCTCCATATTGCCCATGACTGCAATCTGGCCTGCAGGTATTGTTTCGCGGAAGAAGGAGAGTATCACGGACGCCGGGCTCTTATGAGTTATGAAGTGGGAAAGAAAGCGTTAGATTTTCTGATTGCCAATTCCGGAAACCGGCATAATCTTGAGGTCGATTTCTTTGGCGGGGAGCCCCTTATGAACTGGCAGACAGTGAAAGATCTGGTGGCTTACGGAAGAGAGCAGGAAAAGATTCATGACAAGCATTTCCGTTTTACCGTGACGACAAATGGAGTTCTCTTAAATGACGAGATTCAGGAGTTTGTGAATCAGGAGATGGATAATGTGGTCTTAAGTCTTGACGGACGAAAGGAAGTCAATGACAGAATGCGGCCGTTTCGAAATGGAAAAGGCAGCTATGACCTGATCGTGCCAAAGTTCCAGAAGCTTGCAGACAGCAGGAATCAGGAGAAATATTATGTCCGGGGAACATTTACGAGGGAGAACCTTGATTTTGCAGAGGATATCCTGCATTTTGCAGATCTGGGATTCAAACAGATGTCGATAGAACCGGTGGTTGGTGATGAAAGTGATCCCTATGCCATACGGGAAGAGGATCTGCCTGCCATCATGGGAGAATATGTCCGTCTTGCCAAAATTATGATTGAAAGAAAAAAAGCCGGGAAGGGTTTCAATTTCTTTCATTTTATGATAGACTTAAACGGTGGGCCGTGTGTGGCGAAGCGTTTGTCAGGATGTGGTTCGGGAACGGAGTATCTGGCGGTTACCCCGTGGGGTGATCTGTATCCGTGTCATCAGTTTGTCGGACAGGAAGAATTCCTTATGGGAAATGTGGACGAGGGAATTACAAAGCCGGAGATAGCAGATGATTTCCGCAGCTGCAATGTGTATTCCAAAGAAAAATGCAGAGATTGTTTTGCCAAGTTTTACTGCAGCGGCGGCTGCATGGCAAATTCATACAATTTTCACGGCACGATTCATAATACATACGATATCGGGTGCGAGATGCAGCGCAAGAGGGTAGAGTGTGCGATTATGATCAAAGCAGCGTTAGCTGAAGGATAGAGAAAGAAAGGAAGTTTACAATGAAGAAGAGCAGAGGCATACTTAGTCTTGTTGTAACGGTAGTTTTAATTGGACTGCTTGCATTTACAACAACAGTTGGATTCGGAAAGTCACATATCGGATCAGCAAAGAACATTAAACTTGGTCTGGATCTTGCAGGCGGAGTCAGCATTACTTATCAGGTAAAGGGTGATACTCCGTCATCAGAAGAGATGAGCGATACGGTTTACAAGCTTCAGAAGCGTGTAGAGCAGTATAGTACAGAGTCCAGCGTATATCCGGAAGGCGATGACCGGATCAATATTGAAATTCCGGGTGTTTCAAATGCGAATGAAATCCTGGATGAACTTGGACAGCCGGGTTCCCTTTATTTTATTGCACAGAAGGGAAGCGACGGAACAGATAATTACAGTATGGTAAGTTCCACCGGCGATGCGGAGAAAGATTATAAACTCAACAAGACAATTGAAGAGCTGCAGGAGGATGGCTCCATTGTGCTTGGCGGAGATGATGTAAAGGCTGCACAGGCAGCTACAAGAGAGGATCAGACGACAGGACAGAAGGAAAATGTGGTATCTCTCACTTTTACAGATGAAGGAACTACAAAGTTTGCAGAAGCTACCAGAACGGCATATGCCGCAGGACAGAGCATTGGTATTTACTATGATGGGGCATTTATTACAGTTCCAAATGTAAATAGTGCAATCGAGAACGGACAGGCTGAGATTTCAGGAAGCATGACTTTTGATGAGGCGGACAAGCTCGCATCTACGATCCGTATCGGTGGTCTGAAGCTGGAGCTTGAGGAGCTGCGTTCTAACGTGGTAGGAGCACAGCTTGGAGAACAGGCAATCAACACAAGCCTGATCGCAGGTGCAATTGGTCTTGCCATTGTATTCCTGTTTATGATAATTGTATATTTGCTGCCGGGTCTTGCATCCAGTCTTGCCCTGCTCATATATACAGGACTTGTAATTCTTATATTAAATGCATTTGAAGTAACACTGACTCTTCCGGGTATTGCAGGTATTATCCTTGGTATCGGTATGGCGGTGGATGCAAATGTTATCATCTTTGCCCGTGTGAGGGAGGAGATGACAAAAGGCAAATCCGTAAAAACTGCTCTCAAAACCGGCTTCCAGAAGGCGTTGTCCGCGATTGTTGACGGTAATATTACAACATTGATTGCGGCTATCGTATTGTGGTTTATGGGATCAGGTTCCGTTAAGGGGTTCGCACAGACACTTGGAATCGGTATCGTCGTATCCATGTTTACCGCTCTTGTTGTGACACGTATGATCGTGTATGCATTCTATGCAGTAGGCCTGCGGAGCGAAAAGCTGTATTACAGAGTAAAGAAAGAACGTGAGCCGATTGATTTCCTTTCAAAGAAGAAGCTGTTCTTTGGTATATCGATCGCGGTTATTGCTCTTGGATTTGTATTTATGGGAGTGAATGCCGGAAGAGGAAAAGGTGCATTTGCACTCAGCCTTGAATTCGAAGGCGGTACGTCTACAAATGTAACCTTTAATGAAGATTACAGCATTGAAGAGATTGATGAAAAGATCGTTCCGGTTGTGGAAGAAGTAACCGGAGATGCGAATGTACAGACACAGAAGGTTGCCGGAACAAATCAGGTAATCATTAAGACAGTCGCGCTTGAGCTTGATGAACGTGAATCGTTGAATAAAGCGCTGGTTGACGAGTTTGGTGTAGATGAATCCAAGATCACGGCTGAGAATATCGGTTCCACGGTAAGTAACGAGATGCGCCAGGATGCGATTTTTGCAGTTATCGTTGCAACAATCTGTATGCTGCTTTATATCTGGTTCCGGTTCAAAGATATCCGGTTTGCAACAAGCGCAGTTACAGCGCTTCTCCATGACGTGCTGGTAGTTCTCGCATTTTATGCAGCGGCAAGAATTTCACTTGGTAATACGTTTATTGCATGTATGCTGACCATCGTTGGTTATTCGATTAATGCAACCATCGTTATCTTTGACCGTATCCGTGAGGAGCTGCATTATCAGACAAGAGGAACGGATCTTGCAGCTGTTGTAAACAAGAGTATTACACAGACTCTTACAAGAAGTATTTATACTTCATTTACAACATTTGTCATGGTTGCAGTTCTGTATATCCTGGGTGTAAGCTCAATCAGAGAATTTGCACTTCCGTTAATGGTAGGTATTGTGTGTGGTGCATACTCTTCTGTATGTATTACCGGTGCACTGTGGTATGTAATGAAGAAAAAATTTGTAAAATAGTGATAAGGCAGTTATAACAGCCATGGCCATATTTTATATGGCTGTGGCTGATTTTGATTTATACGATGAAGGGGATAGCAATGGAGAAATGGGTACTGTTAAGAAAAGGGGCCGATTTTGAGGCAATCGGAAGAAAATATCAGATCAGTCCGAGACTTGCGTCTTTAATCCGGAACAGGAATGTTATTGGTGATGATGCAATTGCAGCATATCTGGGCGGGACGATTTCTGATTTGTATGACGGAATGCTTATGAAGGATATGGATCGCGCCGTGGATATCATTTTAGAAAAGATAGCAGAAAACAGGAGGATACGTATTATCGGGGATTATGATATCGATGGAGTGAATGCCACGTATATTCTGCTGGAAGGGTTAAATACACTCGGAGCAGAGGTTGACAGTGATATACCAGACCGGATGAAAGATGGGTATGGGCTGAATGTTTCTCTTGTGGATCGTGCATACAGGGAAGGAATAGATACGATCATTACGTGTGATAACGGAATCGCTGCGGCAGAGGAGATCGCTTATGGAAAGGGACTGGGAATGACGATTATTGTGACGGATCATCATGAGGTTCCTTATGAAGAGAAATCGGATGGCAGAAATTATATCCTTCCTCCGGCAGATGCGGTGGTTGACCCCAGGAGGGAGGACTGTATGTATCCATTTAAAGGATTGTGTGGAGCTGCGGTTGCCTATAAGCTTGTGGAAGCGCTTCTTGAGGCGTCCGGAAGAGATGTGGAGGATATGGATTATCTGATTGAAAATGTGGCAATAGCTACAGTAGGCGATGTGATGGATCTGACAGGAGAAAACCGCATTTTTGTAAAAGAAGGCCTTGCCATGCTGGGAAGGACAAAGAATCCCGGGCTTCAGTCTCTGATTGCCTGTACGGGTCTTAAGGCAGACTATATCAGTGCGTATCATATCGGGTTTGTGCTGGGTCCATGTCTGAATGCGGGAGGACGGCTGGATACGGCAAAGCGTGCGCTAAATCTCCTTCTCGCCCGCACGAAAAGAGAAGCAGAGGCACTTGCAGGTGATTTGAAAGCGCTGAATGACAGACGCAAGGAAATGACGATTGCAGCTGTAGAGCGGGCGGTACAGATGATAGAAGGGACAAGTCTTAAGGAAGACAGAGTACTGGTTGTTTATCTTCCGGATTGTCATGAAAGCCTTGCGGGAATTGTGGCCGGGAAAATCAGAGAGCGTTATTATAAGCCTGTATTTGTACTTACCGATGCCGAAAGTGGAGTAAAAGGTTCCGGACGTTCCATCGATGCATATTCTATGTATGAGGAACTAAGCAGATGCAAAGAGCTTCTGACAAAATACGGCGGGCACAGACTGGCGGCCGGGGTGTCTCTCGAAAAAAAGGATGTAGAGGCTTTCCGGCACATGCTCAATGAGAACTGTACACTTACAGAGGAAGAACTGACAGAAAAAATTGTGATAGATATGGAGCTTCCATTTTCCTGTGTGACAGAGAGTTTTGTAGAAGAATTAAAGTATCTGGAGCCCTTTGGCAAGGGGAATACGAAGCCGGTATTCGCAGGAAGGGAAGTGGGGGTTTCGAATGTACGGATCATTGGAAAAAACCAGAATGTAATCAAGGCACAGGTGAGAGATAAAAGCGGTGTAGAGCTTGAGGCGCTGTATTTCGGTGACGTCAGGGGATTTCAAGACAGGTTAGCTGAAAGGAATGGGAAACTGTCTGTTACCTATTATCCGGAGATCAATGAATATATGGGCAGGAAAAGCCGGCAGATTACAATTACGCATTATCTGTAGAATTATTTGAAAATTTGTCAAAGTAATGCTATACTAGAAAATATATTTTTATTTATTGTGTATCTGGGGAACTAAAACAGAGGAAAATATCGGGAATGAGAGAAGGGAGGAGGCAATGATATGTCAGATAAGATTACAACGTATGAATCACTGGATGACCGTATTGCTCCGGAGGCGATCACAGAAGATTTGTCGCAGGGGCTGGATGTAGTGGACGGACATGCGGTAAAGGCGCCTGGAGATTATGAAAATCCGGACAGACTTTATGACATGTTGATTGCCCGTATCCGGAAATATCATCCATCTACAGATGTAAGCATGATTGATAAGGCATATGAGCTTGCAAGGAAATCACATGGAAGCCAGGTACGTAAGTCGGGCGAGCCTTATATCATACATCCCTTGTGGGTTGCGATTATTCTTGCAGACCTGGAGATGGATAAAGAGACAATTATCGCGGCAATGCTGCATGATGTTGTAGAGGATACAGAGATTACAGAGGAAGAAATCAGCAAAATGTTCGGCAGGGAGGTTGCACTTCTTGTTGACGGCGTCACGAAGCTTGGAAGGTTGTCCTATTCTTCAGATAAATTGGAGGTACAGGCAGAGAACTTAAGAAAGATGTTCCTTGCTATGGCAAAGGATATCCGGGTCATTATTATTAAACTGGCAGACCGTCTGCATAATATGCGGACTCTTCAGTTTATGACGCCGGAGAAGCAGAAGGAAAAGGCAAGAGAAACGATGGATATTTATGCGCCGATCGCGCAGAGGCTTGGTATCTCGAAGATTAAGACAGAGCTTGACGATCTGTCACTGAAATACTCCCAGCCGGAGGTGTTCTTTGATCTTGTGAAACAGATTAACGCAAGAAAGACAGAGCGGGAAGAATTTGTTCAGCAGATTGTAGAGGAAGTGTCCGCGCATATGAAAAACGCGCATATCAAATGTGAGGTAAATGGACGTGTAAAGCATTTCTTCAGTATTTATAAGAAAATGGTGAACCAGGATAAAACAGTGGAGCAGATTTATGATTTGTTTGCGGTCCGTATTATTGTAGACTCTGTGAAAGACTGCTATGCGGCGCTTGGCGTTATCCATGAAATGTATACACCGATTCCGGGACGCTTCAAGGACTATATTGCGATGCCGAAGCCGAATATGTATCAGTCGCTGCATACAACACTTATGAGTTCTGTCGGGCAGCCTTTTGAGATTCAGATCCGTACCCAGGAGATGCATAAGACTGCGGAATATGGTATTGCGGCTCACTGGAAATACAAAGAATCCAATGATGGAAAGAAAAATGTAGCGGCACAGGAGGAGGAAAAGCTAAGCTGGCTCCGTCAAATCCTGGAATGGCAGCGGGATATGTCGGATAACCGGGAATTTTTGAACCTGCTCAAGGGAGATTTAGACTTGTTTGCGGAGGATGTGTACTGCTTCACTCCACAGGGGGACGTCAAGAATCTGCCAAATGGTTCGACTCCGATTGATTTTGCTTATGCAATTCACACTGCCGTGGGAAATAAAATGGTGGGGGCAAGAGTAAATGGAAAGCTTGTTCCGATTGATTATAAAATACAAAATGGCGATCGTATTGAAATTCTGACTTCACAGAATTCAAGGGGTCCCAGCCGGGACTGGTTAAATATAGTGAAGAGTACGCAGGCGAAGAATAAGATTAACCAGTGGTTTAAAAAGGAATTTAAAGAAGATAATATCATAAAAGGCAAGGAGATGACTGCGTCCTACTGTAAGGCAAAGGGAATCAATTTTTCAGATATTATGCAGTCCAAATATCAGGAGATCGTGCAGAGAAAGTACGGATTCAAAGACTGGGAATCTGTGCTGGCGGCGATTGGCCATGGAGGGTTAAAGGAAGGACAGGTGGTAAATCGGCTTGCCGAAGAGTATGGCAAAGACCATAAGCAGGAAATTACGGATGAAATCGTACTGGAAAAGGTGGCGGAGGCTGCGAAGAATAAGGTGCATATTGCCAAGTCAAAGAGTGGAATTGTGGTAAAGGGAATTGACGATATGGCAGTCCGTTTCTCCAGATGCTGTAATCCGGTGCCGGGAGATGAGATTGTAGGGTTTGTTACGAGAGGAAGAGGTATGACGATTCACCGGACAGACTGTATCAATATGATTCACCTGACAGAGACAGAACGGGCGAGACTCATTGAGGTTGAATGGGAAAACGACACCGTTGAGAATGCCAGCGGCCAGTATCTTGCCGAGATTAAAATGTATGCCAATGACAGGCAGGGCCTTCTCATGGACGTATCCCGTATTTTTACAGAGGGAAATGTAGATGTAAAATCAATGAATATCCGTACAAGCAAGAGCGGAACGGCTACGATTGAGACAGGATTTATTGTGCATGGAAGGGAAGAATTGTCCAGACTCATTGCCAGACTCCGTCAGCTGGAGGATGTACTGGATATTGAAAGAACCGCAGGTTAAGGCATAGCAAAAGGAGTTTGGGGTTTATGAAGATTGAAAGATTCGGAATTGGACCGATTCATACAAATTGTTATCTTGTCAGTAATGAACAGACAAAGGAAGCGGTTATCATAGATCCGGCAGCATGTCCGGATTATCTGATAAGCCATATAAAAAATGAAGAAATGAAGCTGCAGGCGATTCTTCTGACACATGGACATTTTGATCATATTATGGGAATTGACGGGTTTTTAAAGGAATGGAAGGTTCCGGTCCTGGTACATGAGAAGGAAGAGGAAACCATGAATGACAAAAATCTGAATCATACCACGGTGATATCTCCGGACGGATATACCTTTTCCGGAAGTGAATATGTGAAGGACGGACAGAAGCTGAACTTTGCAGGATATACATTCGAAGTGATCTATACACCGGGACATACGGTTGGAAGCTGCTGTTATTATGTGGAATCCGGGAAGACGTTGTTCAGCGGGGACACTTTGTTTCTGGAATCTGTTGGGAGGACTGATTTTGAAAACAGCAGGCCGGCCCTGATGGGGCGGTCTGTCCGGGAAAGACTGTTTATTCTTCCTGATGATACAAAGGTTTATCCGGGACATGAGGATGAGACGACGATCGGCCACGAAAGAAAATATAATCCTTATATTTAAATCAGGAGAAATAATATGATTCAGGTTGTGTGTAAGAAAGAAACTTATTTATATAATGCATATCATATGGTCAGGGCTTTTTATCCGGCAGAGGAGGTTACATCCTGTGTGGAGGAAAAAGCCTCTAATTATATCACAGTCAGACTCCCTAAGGGGCAGCAGATCCTGATAACAGGAGAAGAGGGAAAAAAGCAGGTAGATAAGGAACTATACCGGGCTTTATGCACATATACCGGCAAAACTCTGGCATGGGGTGTGCTTATGGGAGTGAGGCCGACAAAGATTGCCATGAAGGAACTGGAGGGCGGCATGACGAGAGAAGCATTTGTGCCATGGGTAATGGAGGATACTTCTATGAGCCGTGAAAAAGCAGAGCTGTCCTGGGATATTGCAGTGCGCGAAAAAGCCCTGCTTGACAGATTGGATTATGAAAATGGATACAGTCTTTATGTCGGAATCCCATTTTGCCCATCGGTGTGTACCTACTGCTCCTTTAGCTCCGGGGCGCTTTCAGACTGGCGGTATGCGGTGGAGGATTATCTGGCAGCTCTCTTTAAAGAACTTCGTGCTATTGCGGACATGTGTAAGGAAAAGCGCCTGAACACGATTTATATCGGAGGAGGTACTCCGACAACGCTCGATGCAGGGCAGCTTAAGCGGCTGCTTTCGTGCATTGAGGAAAATTTCTCAAAAGAACATCTGCTGGAATATACGGTGGAGGCAGGAAGACCGGACAGCGTGACAAGAGAAAAGCTCAACGTGCTCCGGGCGCATGGGATCACCAGAATTTCGATTAACCCGCAGAGTATGCAGCAGAAGACGCTTGATTTGATTGGCAGAAGACATACGGTAGAAGATATTTACGAAGTATATGGTATGGCGAGAGACGCTGGATTTGATAATATTAATATGGATATCATTGCAGGACTTCCGGGAGAGACAGTGGAGGATATGAAAGATACGCTTAAGAAGATCGAGCAGCTTTCCCCGGATAATCTGACGGTACATTCTCTGGCAATTAAGCGTGCGGCGAAAATGGGGCAGAAGGATTCCAGGGAATATGAAGAGGTGCTGAAAGACAGAGCAAAGAGCCAGAATGTGAATGAACAGATGGAAACGATGATTCAGGACGCTTCCCACACGGCGGCATGTATGGGAATGACGCCTTATTATCTGTACCGGCAGAAAAATATGGCGGGGAATTTTGAAAATGTAGGTTATGCAAAGGTTGACAAAGCCGGAATATACAATATACTTATTATGGAGGAAAAACAATCCATTATTGCCGCAGGAGCGGGGGCTTCCACAAAGCTTGTGTTCAGGGAACCCGTGGAAAATCCGGCAAATAAAAAGAAACGGACAAATCTGATCCGGATTGAAAATGTAAAAGCAATTGATGCATACATAGACCGGATCGATGAGATGATAGAGCGAAAAGGAGAATGGTTATGGCATTAAAGAAGAAACCCGTCACAGGAATGAAGGATATGATGCCGAAGGAAATGGAAATCAGAGATTATCTGATTCATCTGATTAAAGATACTTATAAAACTTTCGGTTTTCAGTCTGTAGAAACTCCATGTGTGGAGCATATTGAGAATTTGTGCAGCAAACAGGGCGGAGATAATGAAAAGCTGATTTTTAAAATTATGAAGCGTGGAGAGAAGCTTAAGCTTGCCGAAGCGAAAGAAGAAAATGATCTCGCCGACAGCGGACTCCGCTATGATCTGACGGTGCCGCTTGCAAGATATTATGCGAACCATGCGAATGAACTGCCGTCGCCTTTTAAGGCGCTTCAGATCGGAAGTGTATGGCGTGCAGACCGCCCGCAGAGAGGACGATTCCGCCAGTTTACCCAGTGTGATATTGATATTCTGGGAGAAGCTGGGAATCTGGCGGAGATTGAACTGATTCTGGCTACGACAGCGATGCTGGGGAAGATTGGATTCCGGAATTTTACAGTAGGAATTAATAACCGTAATATTTTGAAAGCAATGGCAGATTACAGTGGATTTCAGGAGAAGGATTATGATGACGTCTTCATTATTCTGGACAAAATGGACAAGATCGGCGCTGGAGGCGTAGCATCAGAGCTTCAGGGGCTGGGATATTCTTCTGAAAATGTGGAAAGATATCTTTCCTTATTTGATGAAGTAGAACCTGATCTCTCCGGTATTCGCTATCTGAAGGAAAAACTCGGAGACAGCTTAAGTCCAGAGACAGCAGAGAGCATGGAAATGATTATGTCGAGTGTTGAGGCTGCGAAGGAATATGATTTCAGGCTCAAATTTGATCCGACAATGGTAAGAGGCCAGTCTTATTATACAGGCACTATTTTTGAAGTGACGATGGATGATTTTGGCGGTGCGGTAGCCGGAGGCGGGCGTTACGATAAGATGATCGGGAAGTTTACCGGACAGGATACGCCGGCATGCGGCTTTTCCATTGGATTCGAGAGAATTGTTATGCTGCTTTTGGAGAGCGGCTATGAAGTGCCAAAGAACGGTACGAGAAAAGCCTATCTTCTGGAGAAGAATATGTCGAAGGAAGGGATGCTGAAGGTATTGGGTCTTGCAAAGGCCGACCGTGAGGCAGGCAGACAGATTCTGATTGTAAATATGAAAAAAAATAAGAAGTTCCAAAAGGAACAGCTCATGGCAGAAGGATATGAGGAAATTATCGACTGTTATGCAGATTCCGTGGATCAGTTATAGGATAAAAGGAGACAGATGAGATGGCAGAATCAATGCAGGGATTAAAAAGAACGCATCGGTGTGCAGAGGTATCCGGTGCAAATACAGGTGAAAAAGTCACGATTATGGGATGGGTGCAGAAGAACCGGAACAAAGGCGGTCTGGTATTTGTTGATGTGAGAGACCGTTCCGGGATTATCCAGGTTGTATTTGAAGAGGGAAAATCGGATGCAGCCTTAATTGAAAAGGCAGCAAAGCTTCGCTCAGAGTATGTGGTTGCAGTTGTGGGAACGGTTGAGAAACGTTCCGGCGCTGTGAATGAGAATTTGGCGACCGGGGATATTGAGATTATTCCTGAGGAACTTCGGATTCTTTCCGAGTCAGATACGCCACCGTTTCCAATTGAAGAAAATTCGAAGACAAAGGAAGAAATCCGTCTGAAATACAGATATCTCGATATCAGACGACCGGATATGCAGCGCAATCTGATGATGAGGAGCAAGGTGGCAACACTTACTCGTCAGTTCCTTGCAGATGAGGGATTTCTGGAGATTGAGACACCGATCTTGATTGGAAGTACACCGGAAGGAGCAAGAGATTATCTTGTGCCGAGCAGAATTCATCAGGGACACTTTTATGCGCTTCCACAGTCGCCGCAGCTCTTTAAACAGCTTTTGATGTGTTCCGGATGTGACCGCTATTTCCAGCTGGCAAAATGCTTCCGTGATGAGGATCTCCGTGCAGACCGCCAGCCGGAGTTTACACAGATTGATATGGAGCTTTCTTTTGTAGATGTAGACGATGTAATTGACGTAAACGAAAGGCTTCTTGCAAAATTATTTAAAGAAGTACTGGGAGTAGAGGTATCTCTTCCGATTCCGAGGATGACCTGGCAGGAAGCAATGGACCGTTACGGCTCAGATAAGCCGGATATCCGTTTTGGTATGGAGCTTACGGACGTGACAGATGTAGTGAAAGACTGCGAATTTGCTGTATTCAAAGGAGCCGTTGAAAACGGCGGGACTGTCCGGGGTATCAATGCAAAGGGTCAGGGCGGCATGCCGCGTAAGAAGATTGACAAGCTGGTCTCCTTTGCGAAGGATTATGGTGCAAAGGGACTTGCGTATATTGCAATTCAGGAGGATGGAACGGTCAAATCTTCCTTTGCGAAGTTTATGAAGGAGGAAGAGATGTCTGCGCTGATTTCTGCAATGGGCGGCGAGAACGGAGACCTCCTGCTTTTTGCGGCAGATAAGAACAAGGTTGTATGGGATGTGCTTGGCGCGCTTCGTCTGGAGCTTGCCCGACAGATGGAGCTTTTGGATAAGAATGAATACAAATTCCTCTGGATTACAGAGTTCCCGCTTCTTGAGTGGAATGAAGAGCAGGGAAGATATACTGCGATGCATCATCCGTTTACGATGCCGATGGAAGAAGACCTGCAATATATTGACAGCGATCCGGGAAGAGTGCGTGCAAAAGCATATGATATTACATTAAATGGAAATGAAATCGGCGGAGGAAGTGTCCGTATCTTTAATCCGGAGATTCAGAGTAAGATGTTCGAAGTACTTGGTTTCACACCGGAGCAGGCACAGGAGCAGTTTGGCTTCCTGCTGACAGCGTTTAAGTACGGCGTACCACCGCATGCAGGACTTGCATATGGACTGGACAGGCTGGTTATGCTTATGGCAAAGGCGGATAGTATCCGTGAAGTAATGGCATTTCCAAAGGTAAAAGATGCATCAGATCTTATGACAGAAGCGCCGACCAGAGTAGAGCAGAAACAGCTTGACGAGCTGGGACTTCAGATAGCTGTAGAAGAAAAATAAAAAGGAAAAGGAAAAATGTTAAAGGTAATGTTGGTCGATGATGAGCCGTTTATTCGCCAGGGGATACGAATAATTATTGACTGGCAAGAATATGGATATGAGATTGTTGCCGAGGCAGAAAATGGATTTGAAGCATTGAAGATATTGGAAAAGGAAAAGATAGATCTTGTTTTTGCAGATCTTAAGATGCCAGGAATGTCGGGACTTGAATTGATAGAAAGTGTGAGAAATTTGTATGGAAACCGGATTCAGTTTATTATATTAACCGGATATGCAGATTTTTATTATGCAAAAGAAGCCATTCGCTTATCCGTAAGAGATTATCTGCTCAAACCGATACAGGAACAGGAATTGATTCGGGTCTTGGGAGTATTTAACAAAGAGTATAAACAGAAAGAGACGAGAGGGAATGAGTTTGTTCCTTATGAAAAAATCAGAGAGCCGGGTATCCGGTCAGAGATGGATGCCAGGGAAGGCGGCAAGATTCTTGAGCAGATAGAAGAGTATGTTCAGGAAAATTATGATAAAAACTTAAGCTTAAAGTCCATGGGTGAGATTTTTTATATGAACAATGTATATCTGGGTCAGATTTTTAAAAAGAAATATGGAGTTGCATTTCGGGATTATCTGAATAGTATCAGAATAGAGAAGGCAACTGAACTTTTATTAAATACGGATGAAAAAGTATACAAGATTGCAAAACAGGTAGGTTTTAGCAGTGTGGACTATTTCATTAATCGTTTTATACAGGAGAAGGGAACGACGCCGCGCCGTTATCGCATGGAACAGGCGAAAGGTCAGGAAAAATGAAAAAATAGATGCAGCAAAAAACCATAAAAACTAAAGTTTTTGTGGTTTTTTTGTATAGTTTTTTGGGATGAAAAAGGAGATTGTTTGTGTGATAATACCAATATATTATAGAAAGGAGAATTTTTATGAAAGCAAAAAGAATTATGGCGTTATTGCTTGCAGCGGTAATGACTATAACGCCGGCTCTCCCGGCGGTTGCTGCAGAAACACATGGCCTTCAGAATCCAGTATTAAAACTGGAATTTGATAATAATCTGAATGATGGCAGCGGCAAAGGAAACAACGGAATATTATCAGCGGGTGATCCGGAATACGTGGAAGGCGTAAAAGGAAAGGCGCTGAAGCTGAACGGAAGCAGTTATGTGAATCTTGGAACAAATACAGATCTGCAGCCAGAGAATCTGACTTTGTCATTCTGGATGAAGCCAAATACAGATATGGGAACTGAGGAGCAGATAATTACCTGGAATAAGAAAGGATACAATACAGATGGATGGTATGTATCATCTCCGAATGAAGACCAGCCGCTGCTTATTTCCGTAGGCCCTGCAAGCGGACAGCCTTACAATGTGGCGGTTACGGGAATAACCAGATCGGAATTTTTTAAGATAGATGAATGGACGCATGTTGTTGTTACTTATAATAAAGAAACAAAAGATGTAAAATTCTATCGGAATGGAAAGGAATGCCGGACGGTAGTTAATTTTGCAATTACCGGAGATGCAACGGGGGTTCTTGGTTCTGATGCATCTATGGAGAAGTCTATCGGTTATAATGGACCGGAGTATAAGAGTTCATATTTAAATGCATCACTTGACAGTTATCAGCTTTACAACGCTGTTGCTACACAGAAACAGGTCATTGCTCTTTATGAAGAGAGTGGAAAAACCGTTGATAAAAAAGCAAGCCTTTCTCCGTCAAGTATTATGGGAGATG
>DKYD01000068.1:26144-26359 GCA_002492335.1 Lachnospiraceae bacterium UBA7109 | reverse complement strand
TGAAAAACCTTTCGGGCTCCTATGATTTTATTTTTATGGATGCGGCGAAGGGGCAGTATATCCATTATCTTCCGGAGGTACTGCGGCTTCTTGCCCCGGGCGGTGTACTGGTAAGTGATAATGTACTTCAGGATGGAGATGTTCTGGAATCACGTTTTTCAGTAGAAAGAAGGAATCGTACGATTCACAGCCGGATGCGGGAGTATCTGTATGAA
>DKYD01000068.1:18755-25867 GCA_002492335.1 Lachnospiraceae bacterium UBA7109 | reverse complement strand
GATGCGGGAGTATCTGTATGAATTAAAGCACAGAGACGAATTACAGACTTCAATTCTTCCTTTAGGGGATGGAATTGCAGTCAGTGTTCGAAAGGAGGAAAAATTATGAGCAGACGTCGTCCTGAATTATTGATTCCTGCCAGCAGCCTGGAGGTGTTGAAAACGGCTGTTATTTTTGGCGCTGATGCGGTATATATCGGGGGAGAGTCCTTTGGACTTCGCGCAAAAGCAAAGAACTTTTCTCATGAAGACATGAAAGAAGGAATCTCGTTTGCACATGAGCATGGGGTAAGGGTGCATGTGACAGTAAACATTTTTGCCCATAATGATGATCTGCCGGGGGTGGAACAATATTTGAATGAATTGAAGGAACTGAGGCCGGATGCGCTGATTATTGCAGATCCGGCTGTTTTCCAGCTGGCAAAAGAAATCTGTCCGGAAATCGAACGCCATATCAGTACGCAGGCGAATAATACTAATTATGGAATTTACCGTTTCTGGTGGGAGCAGGGGGCAAAACGCGTTGTCTCTGCAAGAGAATTGTCCTTAAAAGAAATAAAAGAAATCAGAAATAAAATTCCGGAAGAAATGGAGATCGAAAGCTTTATTCATGGGGCAATGTGTATTTCCTATTCCGGAAGGTGTCTTCTCAGCAACTATTTTACGGGACGGGATGCCAATCAGGGAGCCTGTACCCATCCATGCCGCTGGAAATATGCAGTTGTGGAGGAAACGAGGCCGGGAGAATATATGCCGGTTTATGAGAATGAGAGGGGCACTTATATTTTTAATTCCAGGGATTTGTGTATGATCGGGCACATTCCGGAAATGATAGATGCGGGAATTGACAGTTTTAAAATAGAAGGCCGGATGAAAACAGCTCTTTATGTTGCAACAGTTGCAAGAACCTATAGAAAAGCAATTGATGATTACCTGGAAAGCCCCCGGAAGTATTCTGAAAATATGGCATGGTATCTGGAACAGATTTCCAACTGTACGTACCGCCAGTTTACCACCGGATTTTATTTTGGGAAACCGGATGAGTACAGCCAGATCTATGATAACAATACGTATATAAAGGAATATACGTATCTTGGGATTATCGGAGATGAAAAGGACGGAAGATATCAGATTGAACAGAGAAATAAATTTTCCGTAGGTGAGAAAATTGAGATTATGAAACCAGACGGCCGGAATGTGGAAGTGACGGTAAAGAGGATTGTGAATGAAGACGGAGAAGACCAGGAAAGTGCGCCGCATTCGAAGCAGGTTCTGTATGTAGAGCTTTCCGGAGGTTTTGCAGACAGATTTGATATTTTAAGACGAAAAGAATAAATGATCAGGATATTTCAGGAAGACCTGTTTCACTGCTTGCACAAAGGCTTTTATTTGGTTATAATTAAAAATAACAAAAGAAAAGGAGAGAGAGGTCATGAAAAATCAAAACGAATTTAAGCCATATATACCGGCTGAGAAGATCACTCCTGAATTTACGGTGACGTCTATTTTGATGGGTGTGATTCTTGCAGTTGTATTTGGCGCTGCTAATGCGTATCTGGGATTACGTGTTGGTATGACGGTTTCCGCGTCGATTCCGGCGGCAGTAATCGCAATGGGTGTGATCCGCGTGGTTATGCGCAAAAATTCCATTTTAGAGAGCAACATTGTTCAGACGGTTGGTTCCGCCGGAGAATCTCTGGCGGCTGGTGCAATCTTTACACTGCCGGCACTCTTTTTGTGGGCGGCAGAAGGAAAGATGGATAAACCAGGTATTGTTGAGATTACATTAATTGCTCTGATCGGAGGACTGCTTGGAGTTCTCTTTATGGTTCCGCTTCGAAATGCTCTGATTGTAAAAGAGCATGGAGTTCTTCCTTATCCGGAAGGAACAGCGTGTGCGGAAGTACTTCTTGCAGGTGAGGAGGGCGGTGCAAATGCTTCTACTGTATTTGCAGGACTCGGAATCGCTGCGGGATTCAAATTTATTATTGATGGTTTAAAGCTTGTACCAAGTGAGGTATCCTTCCGTGTGAAAGGATATGCAGGAGAGATTGGAACACAGATTTATCCGGCAGTTATGAGTGTTGGTTATATCTGCGGCCCGAGAATTGCTTCTTACATGTTTGCGGGTGGCCTGGTCAGCTGGCTTGTACTGATTCCGATTATTGTGCTCTTTGGAGAGAATCTTGTATTGTATCCGGGAACAGCTCCGATTGGCGAGATGTTTGCTGCCGGTGGTGCAAGTGCAATCTGGGGAAGCTACATTCGTTATATTGGCGCCGGAGCATTGGCGGCCGGTGGAATTATCAGTCTGATCAAATCTCTGCCACTGATTGTCCGTACGTTCCGCGATGCGATGAAGAGTATGAAGGGTTCTGTTGGAGGCGGAAAAGACCGTACCTCTCAGGATCTGGATATGAAGTTTATTTTAATTGGAGTTGCTGTTCTTACAGTATTAATCTGGCTGATTCCGGCAATTCCGGTGACATTTATCGGCGCAGTTATTGTAGTTATATTTGGATTTTTCTTTGCAACAGTCTCATCCAGAATGGTAGGACTTGTCGGAAGCAGTAATAATCCTGTCTCCGGTATGGCGATTGCAACCCTTCTTTTTGCAACGATTATCCTGAAGCTCACTGGAGACAGTGGAATACATGGAATGCAGGGCGCGATCGCGATTGGATCCATCATCTGTATCGTAGCCGCTATGGCGGGTGATACCTCTCAGGATTTAAAGACAGGGTATCTTCTTGGCGCTACACCGAAGAAGCAGCAGATTGGAGAGCTGATCGGTGCGATTGCCGCAGCATTTGCGATTGGCGGTGTGTTGTACCTTCTGGATTCTGCATGGGGATTTGGAACAGCGGAGCTTGGAGCACCTCAGGCAACACTTATGAAGATGATTATTGAAGGTGTTATGGAAAACAATCTGCCGTGGGCGCTTGTGTTTATCGGTGTATTCCTTGCGATCGTAATAGAGATTATCGGAATTCCGGTACTTCCGTTTGCAATTGGTGTATATCTTCCGGTTCAGTTAAATGCCTGCATTATGGTTGGCGGACTGGTAAGACTTGCATTTGAAAAGATGAAAAAAGAGAAAGCAGAGAAAGAGCGTATTATCAGCGATGGTGTCCTTTACTGTTCCGGTATGATTGCAGGAGAGGGGCTTGTAGGTATTCTGCTGGCATTCCTGGCAGTGTTTGGAGCAGACAAGGCGATTGATCTGTCAGAAAAATTAAATCTTTCAGCAGGTGTGGCAAATATTGGAAGCTTAGTTGTATTTGCACTTATCATACTTACCGTGCTTAAGTTTTCTATATGGAAGAAAAGAAGTAAATAAGCTATGAAAAAAAAAGAAAAAACAGCTTCAGAGAATTATCTGGAACGAAAACCGAAACGACCGGAAGGGATTACATGGTCTGTGGACGAAAAGAAAATTGTAACACTGAATATTGAAAATACCGGTATATTTAACCGGATGGCCCAAAAGTTTTTTCATAAGCCGAAGATCACGTATATCCATCTGGACGAGATCGGAAGCTTCGTCTGGCCGCTTATAGACGGGGAGAAGGATATTATCGAACTCGGGAAAGCAGTTGAGGCGGAATTCGGGGAAAAGGCAGAGCCGCTTTATGCGAGACTTGCAAAGTATTTTCAGATTTTGGACAGTTATCATTTTCTGGAGTGGAAATAATAAGGCTGAGGGAATTCAAAAGAATTCTCTCAGCTTTTCTATAGCACTTTTTTCAATTCTGGACACATAAGAACGAGAGATGCCGAGTAGTTTTGCAATCTCCCGCTGTGTATATTCTTCTTCGTTATAAAGTCCGTAACGCATTTTCAGGACCAGACGTTCGCGGGGCGAAAGCTCGGCTTCGACTTTGTTATAGAGTATTTGTATATCATCTTTCATTTCTATTTTCTGATGGGCGTCGTCTGCTTCGCTTTCAATAATGTCAAAAAGCTGGATTTCGTTTCCTTCCCGGTCTGTGCCGATCGGTTCGTAAAGAGATACCTCCCTGGCTGCTTTTTTCTTCGCACGAAGATGCATAAGGATTTCGTTTTCAATACATCGCGCAGCATAAGTTCCGAGACGTACACATTTGTCCGGGTCAAAGGTAACGACTGCTTTGATGAGGCCAATCGTGCCGATGGAAAGGAGGTCTTCGGTATCATCTTCATAAGACTGGTATTTTTTTACAATGTGAGCAACGAGGCGCAGGTTCCGTTCGATTAGAATATGTTTGGCTTCAAGATCACCCTCTGTATATTTTTGCATATAGTATCTTTCTTCGGCAGATGTGAGGGGTTGGGGAAAAGATTTCAAAAAAAGCACCTCTGGGCATATTTGATATAATCTATGATAAAGAGAAGGATTTTGTGCTTTTCCAAGGGAGGGAAATTTTAAATTTGCAAAAAAAGCAAAAATTTTGTGAAAAAAGACATATTGCATAGAAGCGTTTTTGAGTGTTATAATGTCTTCAATCTGATATGTGAAATATTTTCTGGAAATGACACAGCATTTTTCAAAATTTATCTGACTGATTCGGTCGTTATATCAGCTTAAGCAATATTTGAGTTAAATAAAAAATAGAAAAGAGGAATGTATATGGCATTTAGCTCGGTTATATCAGCTGCACTTGAGGGACTTCGTGTAGAGATGATTCAGGTGGAAGCCGATGTCAGTAATGGCCTTCCCATGTTCCATATGGTGGGATATCTTTCATCTGAGGTAAAAGAAGCAGCGGAAAGAGTGCGGACGGCAATCCGCAATGCGGGGGTACAGCTTCCGCCAAAGAAGATTGTAATTAATTTATCCCCGGCAAATGTGAGGAAGAGAGGGTCATCCTTTGACCTTCCGATTGCGCTTTCCGTACTTCTCTCCATCGGTTATATTCCGGCAGACAGCCTGGAAGGAACCGTTGTTGTCGGAGAGTTAAGTCTGAATGGGGGAATACGGAAGGTGTCAGGTATCCTCCCAAGTGTTATGGAGGCAAAAAATCTGGGATTTCATACTTGTATTCTGCCTCGTGAAAATGCGGCGGAGGGCGCGCTGGTGGATGGAATTCGAATTATTGGTGTGGAGCATCTGAAAGAGGTATGTGCTTATCTGAAAAAGGAAATATGGATAGAGCCAAACGAGAAAGAGCTGGCGGATGAGGAAGCTCCATCCGGGAGATTTCTTGTAGATTATAGTGATATCCGGGGGCAGGAAACCGTAAAGCGTGCGGCGGAAATTGCGGTGGCAGGCGGGCACAACCTTCTGTTAATCGGGCCTCCGGGAAGTGGAAAGTCTATGATTGCCAGGAGAATTCCGACAATTCTGCCGCCCCTTACAAGGGAAGAAAGCCTGGAAATTACAAAAATATATAGTGTTATGGGATTGGTGGATGAAGCACGCCCATTGATTACAGAGCGGCCGTTTAGAAGTGTACATCATACGACAACAAAGGCCGCTTTGATAGGCGGAGGTGCTGTGCCTTCACCGGGAGAGATAAGTCTTGCGCATGGCGGAGTGCTGTTTTTAGACGAGCTGGCAGAATTTCAAAAGCCGGTATTAGAGGTGCTGCGGCAGCCGCTGGAGGAACATCAGATTCGACTCACGAGAAGTCATGGAAATTATGTTTTCCCGGCAAACTTTATTTTAGCAGCGGCAATGAATCCCTGTCCCTGCGGAAATTATCCTGATTTAGAAAAATGCAGCTGCAGTGAGGGACAGGTACGCAGTTATCTGGGAAGAATCAGCCAGCCCTTTTTGGATCGGGTGGATATTTGTATTGAAGTACCGGGAGTAAAATATGAGTCTTTGCATACGGAAGAAAGAACAGAATCTTCCGGAGAGATAAGAAAACGTGTATGCAAAGCGAGGAAGATTCAGAATGAGCGCTATATCAATACTGAGATTCGGGCAAACGCGATGCTTGGCATCAGGGAACTGGAAAAATATGTAAGACTTGGAAAAGCAGAGCATCAGTTGATGGAGCAGGCATTTGTTTCATTGGGATTAACTGCCCGGACTTACCACAAAATTTTGAAGGTGGCCCGGACGATTGCAGATTTAAGCGGTGAAAAACAGGTGAGAACAGAACATCTGACTGAAGCAATCAGTTACCGCACGATAGATAAAAAATACTGGGGAAGATAATAAAACAGCAGAAAGGAAGCATTTATGATATATGAATATTGGTTTGCGACATTAAAACCTTTGTCGGATCAGAAGAAAAGGAAACTCCGGGAGGCATGTGGAACAGCGGAGGGTATATATTATATAGAAGAAACAAGGCTCAGGTCATATGATTTTTTAAAGAACGGGGATGTGGAGGTGATTTGTAATGCACAAAAAAATAAAAAAATAAGGGAGCAGTATCAAAAACTGGAAGAAAAAAATATTCGTTTTATTCCTTATTTTGACAAGGATTATCCGGAGAGGCTCAAGGAGATTTCGGATTTTCCATATGCGGTTTATGTAAAAGGCAGGCTCCCGGGGAGACTTTTTTCGGCAGCCATTGTAGGGGCGAGACGCTGTACACATTATGGAGAAGCAATGGCGCTGGAATACGGAAGAGTACTTGCACGGGCGGGGGTACAGATTATCAGCGGTATGGCAAAGGGAATCGACGGTGCAGGTCAGAGGGGAGCCTTGAATGGCGGCGGAGAGACGTATGCGGTGCTGGGGTGTGGAGTGGACGTCTGTTATCCACGGGAACACATCGGGTTGTATACGGATATTCAGAAATCCGGAGGAATTATTTCTGAGCAGTGTCCGGGAGAACCTCCGCTTGCAGGGTATTTCCCAAGGAGAAACCGGATAATCAGTGCGTTTTCAGATATCATACTTGTCATGGAGGCAAAGGAACGGAGCGGTTCGTTGATAACCGTTGATTTTGGGCTGGAACAGGGAAAGGATATTTACGCGCTTCCGGGACCGGCTGACAGTCCGTTGAGTCAGGGGTGCCATCGCCTGATTCGTCAGGGAGCAGGGATTCTTTTGACGCCCCGGGAGCTTCTGGAAGAATTGAATATCCAGATTACCAGGTTGTGCGAAGAATCGGATGAAAGTAAAAAAGTGCTTGAAACTTATCCGGAATTGGTGTATAGTTGCCTTGATTTAT
>DKYD01000068.1:18230-18499 GCA_002492335.1 Lachnospiraceae bacterium UBA7109 | reverse complement strand
CTGCCTTGATTTATTTCCAAAAGGAGCCGGTGCACTTCTGGAAGAGACAAGGCTTTCGCCGGAACAGCTTTTTCAGGTGCTTACTTCTCTGGAAATAAAGGGTCTTATTAAAGAAGTATCAAAGAATTATTATATAAAAGTGAGGAAATAATTAAATGGCACGTTACCTGGTAATTGTGGAGTCACCTGCGAAGGTTAAGACAATTAAAAAGTTTTTGGGAAGTAATTATGTTGTTGCAGCGTCGAATGGTCATGTGAGGGATTTGCCA
>DKYD01000068.1:17766-17925 GCA_002492335.1 Lachnospiraceae bacterium UBA7109 | reverse complement strand
AATGGTCATGTGAGGGATTTGCCAAAGAGTCAGCTGGGCATTGACGTGGAACACGATTATGAGCCGAAGTATATTACGATTCGGGGAAAGGGCGAGGTTCTTGCAAATTTACGGAAAGAAGTAAAACGTGCGGACAAAATATATCTTGCAACTGACCCG
>DKYD01000068.1:13400-17457 GCA_002492335.1 Lachnospiraceae bacterium UBA7109 | reverse complement strand
AAAATATATCTTGCAACTGACCCGGATCGTGAAGGAGAAGCGATTTCATGGCATTTGAGCCAGGCGCTTAAGCTCGAAGGAAAAAAGGTCTATCGGATCAGTTTTAATGAAATTACGAAAAATGCAGTGAAGGAATCTTTGAAAAATGCAAGAGAGATTGATATGGATCTGGTGGACGCACAGCAGGCCCGCCGTATCCTGGATCGTGTGGTGGGATATAGGATCAGTCCGCTTCTGTGGGCAAAGGTGAAAAGGGGATTAAGCGCGGGGCGTGTGCAGTCAGTGGCGCTCCGTATTATCGCAGACCGCGAGGATGAGATCAATGCATTTATTCCAGAAGAGTACTGGAGCCTGGATGTGAACTTGAAGGCAGCAGGTGAAAGAAAGATTTTATGTGCCAGATTCTATGGAATGGAAAAAAAGAAAATGGCGATTCATTCCAAAGAAGAAGCAGATCAGATTATGGAAGAGCTTAGGGAAGCAGAATATGTGGTAAGTGATGTAAAGAAGGGTGAGCGGCTTAAGAAAGCGCCCGCGGCATTTACAACAAGTACACTTCAGCAAGAGGCTTCAAAGGCTTTGAATTTTGCTACAGCAAAAACGATGCGCATTGCACAGCAGCTGTATGAAGGGATTGATATTAAGGGAAGGGGTACGATCGGTGTTATTACTTATCTTCGTACAGACTCCACCCGTGTATCTGATGAAGCAGAAGCAAGTGTCCGGGCATTTATCGGTGAACAGTATGGAAAGGAATATGTTGCGTCAGAAGGGGCAAAGAAGAATGCATCCGTTAAGATTCAGGATGCGCATGAAGCGATACGGCCGACAGATGTGAACCGCACACCGGCAAGCCTTAAGGATTCTCTTACGAGGGATCAGTTCCGGCTGTATCAGCTCATCTGGAAAAGATTTGTCGCAAGCCGGATGCGTCCTGCAAAATACGAGACCACCTCTGTGCATATACAGGCGGGAAAATATATATTTACAGCAGCCGCCTCTAAAGTTGCATTTGAAGGATTCCGTATGATTTATACGGAGGCAGGAGAAGAGAAAGAAGAAGGCGGTGTGATGTTTAAGAGCCTGGAAAAGGGAGAAAAGCTTACAAAAGAAGCGTTCGATGCGAAACAGCATTTCACCCAGCCGCCGGCACATTATACAGAAGCGTCACTGGTCCGTACACTGGAGGAACTGGGGATTGGGCGCCCAAGTACGTATGCGCCTACAATCTCTACAATTATTGCAAGAAGGTATGTGGCAAAGGAAAATAAAAATATTTATATGACAGAACTCGGGGAAGTTGTGAATCATATTATGAGGCAGTCTTTTCCAAGTATTGTTGATGTGAATTTTACGGCAAATATGGAAAGCCTTCTGGATGGAGTGGCGGAAGGCAAGGTAAACTGGAAGACGATTATTGAGAATTTCTATCCGGATCTTGACGAGGCGGTAGCACAGGCACAGGAAGAACTGGAAAATGTTAAGATTGAAGATGAAGTGACAGATGAGATCTGTGATTTGTGCGGGCGCAACATGGTTGTAAAATATGGACCGCACGGGAAATTCCTTGCCTGTCCGGGATTTCCGGAGTGTCGGAATACAAAGCCATATCTGGAAAAAATCGGGGTGAAATGCCCGGAGTGTGGAAGAGAAATTGTAATCAGAAAGACCAAAAAGGGCAGAAGATATTACGGATGCGAGAATAATCCGGAATGTGAATTTATGTCATGGCAGAAACCATCTGAGAAAAAATGCCCGAAATGTGGAAGTTATATGGTTGAAAAGGGAAATAAGCTGCTTTGTGGGAATGAACAGTGTGGATATATAGAAAATAATAAAAAATAATTTGGAAATTCATTGAATGATATAGAATTGTATGATAATATACATTCAAAGAATGGAGGATTGTTAATGAGCGTACAATTATTAGATAAAACCAGGAAAATAAATAAGTTACTGCATAACAATAATTCGAATAAAGTATTATTCGATGATATCTGCGAGGTACTCACAGATATTTTGAATTCAAATGTGCTGGTAATAAGTAAAAAGGGAAAAGTATTAGGAACAAGCAAAAACGAACAGGTTCCATATATTGAGGAGCTTTTGGACAGCGAAGTCGGAAAGTATATTGATGTTATGCTAAATGAAAGACTTCTTAGTATTTTGTCTACAAAGGAAAATGTAAATTTACAGACATTAGGATTTACAGACAGCAATGTGAAAGGATATCATGCAATCATCATTCCGGTTGATATCGCGGGGGAGCGTCTTGGAACTGTATTCATCTATAAGAAAGAGCAGGAATATGAGATTGATGACATTATTTTAAGCGAGTATGGGACGACGGTTGTCAGCCTTGAGATGCTCCGTTCTGTGAATGAGGAAAATGCAGAAGAGAACAGAAAAGAACAGATTGTCCGTTCTGCAATCAATACATTGTCTTATTCAGAAATGGAAGCAATTATTCATATTTTTGATGAGTTGAATGGGACAGAAGGAATTCTGGTTGCAAGTAAGATTGCGGATCGTGTTGGAATTACCCGCTCGGTTATTGTAAATGCACTGCGTAAGCTTGAAAGCGCCGGAGTTATTGAATCACGTTCTTCCGGAATGAAGGGAACATATATTAAGGTAGTGAATGAATATATGCTGGAAGAGCTCGAGCGTATAAAAGCAGACCGCAGAAAGAAATAATGAGATTGCAGGAAAAGGAGAACGGTCATGTTTGAAGATTGTGCTGTCAGACTCCAGATGATAAAAATGATACGAAAAGACGGAACGTTTGACGGGGTTGTACATCCATGTAAGGTAATCCGGTATAATTCAGAGGAAGAATACATATACTTATTATCGGGAAAGACAGAGCTTCCGGCATATTCTCTTGACGGAGTATATGAATGTACGATTGACACAAAGGAAGGCAGAGCTGTGTGCAGTGGTACGATAAGGGAGCGCTACTGGAGCAAAATGGGAAAGGTGATTGTATTCCGGGTTGAAAATGGATTTTATAAAAATAATCTAAAGTAAAGAAAAGTGTGTTGACAAAATAAAGGGAGAGTGCTATTTTATATCTAGAAGTTTTTAGCACTCTCTTTTTGTGAGTGCTAACAAAACATAGATATCAATTAAAGGAGGACCATAATATGAAATTAGTACCATTGGGAGACAGAGTTGTATTAAAGCAGTTAGTAGCTGAAGAAACTACAAAGTCAGGAATTGTTATTCCGGGACAGTCAAAAGAAAAACCACAGCAGGCAGAAGTTATTGCAGTCGGACCAGGCGGAACGGTTGATGGAAAAGAAGTGAAAATGAATGTAACGGCAGGACAGCAGGTTATTTATTCCAAGTATGCCGGAACTACAGTTGAGATTGAGGATGAAGAATATATCATTGTAAAACAGGATGACATACTTGCGATTGTCGAGTAAAAGTGAAATCAGTAAATATAGAATTCAGGAGGCGTATGAATTATGGCAAAAGAAATTAAATATGGTGCTGAGGCGAGAGCCGCACTGGAATCAGGAGTAAATCAGCTGGCAGATACAGTAAGGGTAACACTTGGACCGAAAGGACGTAATGTTGTTCTTGACAAATCTTTTGGAGCACCGCTTATTACAAATGATGGTGTTACAATTGCAAAGGAAATTGAGCTGGAAGATGCATTTGAGAATATGGGAGCACAGTTGATCAAGGAAGTTGCGTCTAAGACAAATGATGTGGCAGGAGACGGTACAACAACAGCGACTGTTCTTGCACAGGCAATGGTACATGAAGGAATGAAGAACCTGGCAGCAGGTGCAAATCCGATTATCCTTCGCAAAGGAATGAAAAAGGCAACAGATAAAGCAGTAGAGGCAATCGCAAAGATGTCCAGCAAAGTTAATGGAAAAGATCAGATTGCAAAGGTGGCGGCAATTTCAGCAGGAGATGTAGAAGTTGGAGAAATGGTTGCAGATGCAATGGAAAAAGTTTCCGGGGATGGTGTTATCACGATTGAAGAATCCAAGACAATGAAGACGGAGCTTGATCTTGTAGAAGGTATGCAGTTTGACCG
>DKYD01000068.1:480-13118 GCA_002492335.1 Lachnospiraceae bacterium UBA7109 | reverse complement strand
TGGTTATATTTCTGCATATATGGCAACAGATATGGATAAAATGGAAGCGAACTTAGATGAGCCATATATTTTAATTACAGATAAGAAGATTTCCAACATTCAGGATATTCTTCCAATCTTAGAGCAGATTGTACAGTCCGGAGCAAGACTTCTTATTATCGCAGAGGATGTAGATGGGGAAGCTCTTACAACATTGATTGTAAATAAACTCCGTGGAACATTTAATGTTGTAGCTGTAAAAGCACCGGGATACGGCGACAGAAGAAAAGAAATGCTGAAAGATATCGCGATTCTTACCGGCGGTCAGGTGATTTCCGAAGAGCTTGGACTTGAACTGAAAGAGACAACAATGGATCAGCTTGGACGTGCAAAATCAATTAAGGTCCAGAAGGAGAATACGGTAATCGTTGACGGCCTTGGAAATAAGGAAGAGATTGCGGCGCGTGTTGCTCAGATTAAGAGCCAGATTGAAGAGACAACTTCTGATTTTGACAGGGAGAAGCTTCAGGAAAGACTCGCGAAGCTTGCAGGCGGTGTTGCAGTTATCCGTGTAGGCGCTGCTACAGAGACTGAGATGAAGGAAGCGAAGCTCCGTATGGAGGATGCGCTTGCAGCTACAAGGGCAGCAGTAGAAGAAGGTATCATCGCAGGTGGTGGTTCTGCATATATTCATGCTGCAAAGGAAGTCGCAGAGCTGGCAGCAGAGCTTGAAGGCGATGAGAAAACAGGTGCGAATGTTGTGTTGAAGGCATTGGAAGCTCCACTTTTCCATATTGCAGCAAATGCAGGTCTGGAAGGTTCCGTTATTATTAATAAAGTGTCAGAAGCAGATCCTGGAATCGGCTTTGATGCACTTTCCGAGGAATATGTTGATATGGTACAGAGTGGAATTCTTGATCCGGCAAAGGTTACAAGAAGTGCACTTCAGAATGCGACAAGCGTTGCATCTACACTTCTTACAACAGAATCTGTTGTTGCCAATATTAAAGAAGAGACTCCGGCAATGCCGGCAGGCGGCGCAGGCATGGGCATGATGTAATCCGGAATAAAAGATAAAAAAGAAAACTCTCATATGGGAGTTTTCTTTTTTTCATAATCGTGATACAATAAACACAATTATTTCAAATACATATGAAAAAGTTATTGACAAGCAGAAGGAAAATTTTGTATCATAGCATTTAACACACGGAAGGAGAGGATAAAATCATGGGAAAGATTATCGGAGAGGGAATTACATTTGATGACGTACTGTTGGTACCTGCGTATTCAGAGGTGATTCCGAATCAGGTGGACTTGTCCACAAATCTGACAAAGAAAATTAAGCTGAACATACCGATGATGAGCGCTGGTATGGATACCGTAACAGAGCATCGCATGGCTATTGCAATGGCTCGTCAGGGTGGAATTGGTATTATCCATAAGAATATGTCTATTGAGGCGCAGGCTGAAGAAGTAGATAAGGTAAAACGTTCCGAGAATGGTGTTATTACAGATCCATTCTATTTGTCACCGGAAAATACGCTGGCGGATGCTAATGAGCTGATGTCAAAATTCCGTATTTCAGGAGTTCCCATTACAGATGGGAAAAAGCTTGTAGGCATTATTACAAACCGTGATCTGAAGTTCGAAGAGGATTTTTCAAAAAAAATTAAAGAATGTATGACATCCGAGGGGCTGATCACTGCGCCGGAGGGAATTACTCTGGAAGAGGCGAAGAAGATTCTTGCAAAGGCAAGAAANNGAGCACCGCATGGCGATTGCCATGGCACGCCAGGGAGGGATCGGCATTATTCATAAGAATATGTCTATTGAGAAGCAGGCGGAGGAGGTAGATAAGGTAAAACGTTCTGAAAACGGCGTTATTACAGATCCTTTCTATCTTTCACCGGATCATACGCTGGCGGATGCGAATGAACTGATGGGGAAGTTCCGCATATCAGGGGTGCCGGTTACGGAAGGCGGGAAGCTGGTAGGGATCATTACCAACCGTGATCTCAAATTCGAAGAAGATTTCACAAAGAAGATAAAAGAATCTATGACCTCCGAAGGGCTGGTTACGGCAGAGGAGGGCATCACACTGGAGGAAGCAAAACAGATTCTTGCAAAGGCAAGAAAAGAGAAGCTTCCGATTGTTGATAAAGATTTTAATTTAAAGGGACTCATCACAATTAAGGATATTGAAAAACAAATCAAATATCCATTGTCCGCAAAGGATTCCCAGGGAAGACTTCTCTGTGGGGCGGCAATTGGTATCACAGCAAATTGTCTGGAAAGAGCGCAGGCGCTTGTTGATGCGAAGGTTGACGTTGTTGTTATGGATTCTGCACACGGACATTCTGCAAATGTTATCCGTACGGTAGATATGGTGAAGAGCAAATTCCCGGATCTTCAGGTGATTGCAGGAAATGTTGCTACAGGCGCGGCAACGGAGGCTTTGATCAAAGCAGGTGTTGACGCTGTAAAAGTCGGCATCGGTCCTGGTTCTATTTGTACAACCCGTGTTGTGGCAGGAATTGGTGTTCCACAGATTACAGCTGTTATGGACTGCTATGAGACGGCAGACAAGTATGGAATTCCGATTATTGCCGACGGCGGTATTAAATATTCCGGAGATATGACAAAAGCAATTGCAGCAGGCGCAAATGTATGTATGATGGGAAGCATCTTTGCCGGCTGTGACGAAAGTCCGGGATCCTTTGAATTATATCAGGGAAGAAAATATAAAGTATACCGTGGAATGGGATCAATTGCAGCTATGGAAAACGGAAGCAAGGATCGTTATTTCCAGACAGATGCGAAGAAACTGGTTCCGGAAGGTGTGGAAGGACGTGTCGCATACAAAGGTTATGTAGAAGATACGGTATTCCAGCTTATGGGCGGTCTTCGTTCCGGAATGGGATACTGCGGCGCTGCAACGATTGAAGACCTGAAAAAGACAGGCCGGTTTGTGAAAATATCGGCTGCTTCTCTCAAGGAGAGCCATCCGCATGATATTCATATTACGAAAGAGGCGCCAAATTACAGTGTAAATGAATAAAGAAAATCTTCATAAATTTCTAAAAAACTATTCATGGTTTTATCCGGTAAACATGTTACAATAAGACTGGATAAAAGGATGGAGAGTGCGTATGAAGAAGAGAAAAAGGAAAACCCCCCTTACAGACGCGCAAAAGAAAAGAAAGGTCCAGCGGAATATCCGTCTGGGCCTGATTTTATTAGTGGCGGCATTTGTATTTCTGGGGGTGATGAAAATTATGAACCCGGGCTGGTTTACAAAAGAGTATTTTGAAAAGAGTGGGGAGAAAATTGATGCTTCAAAACCGGATATGGATATAGAGCTTCTTACCATAAATGAATATTCCAGACCTGGAACGAAGACGCAGAAGATTAAAGGAATTGTTGTACATTATACTGCGAACCCGGGGGCGACAGCGATGGGAAACCGGAATTATTTTGAAGGGTTAAAGGACAGTCATGACACAAAAGCCAGCAGCAATTTTATTGTGGGACTGGACGGGGAAATCATTCAGTGCGTGCCGACATGGGAGGTGGCATATGCCTCCAATGAGCGGAATATAGATACAGTTTCTATTGAATGCTGTCATCCGGATGAAACTGGAAAATTTAATGAAAGTACATACCGTTCCATGGTACAATTATGTGCGTGGCTGTGCCTGAAGTTTGACCTGGATGAGGGGAACCTGCTCCGACATTATGATGTTACCGGGAAAAATTGTCCGAAGTATTTCGTCGAAAATGTGGATGCGTGGGAGCAATTCCGGAAAGATGTGGGGAGTGCGTTGAAACAGTAGTGCTTTCCAGAAAAATATGCTATACTTATCCGGTGTAAGAAAAAGAAATGAGGACATTATAGATGCAAAATAGATTTCATTATAATATTGCACTGATTGGATTTATGGGATCAGGGAAAAGTACGGTGTCAGAACATCTCGGCAGAATGCTGGATATGGAAATTATTGAAATGGATTATTTGATTTCTAGAAGAGAGGGGATGAGTATTTCTGATATTTTTAAAAAATATGGAGAAGAATATTTCCGGACTCTGGAGACAAAGCTTCTGATAGAATTACAGACTGGAAAGAATGTTATTATATCCTGTGGTGGTGGTGTTGCCATGCGGGAAAGAAATGTGCAGGAAATAAAAAAGAATGGACGGATTGTTCTTCTTCGTGCAACGCCCCGGACGATTCTTGAGCGTGTCGGAAATAATGATGACAGACCGCTTCTTTCCGGACGAAAGGATGTAGAATCAATCAGCAGGCTTATGGAAACGCGCCGTGAAAAGTATGAGGCGGCAGCAGACATCATTATAGATACAGATGAAAAGGATATATCACAGATATGTGAAGAAATTATTCAAAAATTATCAGAAAAGGACAGATAAAATGTTTCGTGTTTTTTATCCGGATGCGTATGTTGCATCCACTTACGTGATTGATTTTGAGATGTTGTATGAAAAGGGTTACCGCGGAATTATTTTTGATATTGACAATACATTAGCTCCTCATGGCGCCCCGGCGGATGAACGGGCAGTCAGACTGTTCGAAAGTCTTAGACAAACAGGCTTTGATACATGCCTGATTTCAAATAATCAGGAGCCGAGAGTAAAGCCCTTTGCAGATAAAGTGAAAAGTAAATATGTGTTTGATGCACATAAGCCTTCTACAAAAAATTATAAAAAGGCGATGGAACTGATGCATACAGATGAAGCATCAACTATATTTATCGGAGATCAGCTGTTCACAGATGTGTGGGGAGCGAAAAGAAGCGGGATCAGAAGTATTCTTGTAAAACCGATTCACCCGAAAGAAGAGATACAGATTGTTCTGAAAAGGTATTTGGAAAAAATTGTTCTTTATTTTTATAAGAGAGATAAAAGAAAGAAGGCTTAAAGACGTATATGGACAGGGATACTGTAGAGATGAAAATAAAACCGCTTAAAATAAGAGATGTTAAAATTGGAGAAGGAATTCCCAAAATCTGCATACCTGTTACAGGATGTACCAAAGAAGAGATTATAAAGGAGGCGGAAGCCTTAAAAAAACTGCCGGCAGATATGGTAGAATGGCGCGCAGACTGGTTTGGAGAAGTTTTTGATGGAGGTAAGGTAAAGGAGGTTCTTGCCGACCTGAGAAAAATATTGGGTAACCTGCCGATTCTGTTTACCTTCCGGACAGCTTCAGAAGGTGGGGAGAAGGAGACAGACAGCGCAGAATATGAGAGGATTAATCAGACGGCAGTGTCTTCCGGATATGTGGATCTGATCGATGTGGAACTTTTTACCGGAGATGCAGTTGTAGAGCGGATGATACGAAACGCACATGAAGCCGGTATAAAGGTCGTAGCATCCAATCATGATTTTTATAAAACTCCGGAAAAGGAAGAAATTATCCGCCGCCTGTGCAAAATGCAGGAATTGGATGCTGATATACTGAAGACGGCAGTTATGCCGCAGAGCAGACAGGATGTACTTACACTTCTTGCTGCGACTGAGGAGATGAACCGGATTTATGCGAACCGGCCGGTTGTCACAATGTCTATGTCGCAAATGGGAATGATAAGCCGTTTGTGTGGACAGATGTTTGGCTCGGCGATCACATTCGGTTCAGCCGGGAAAGCGTCGGCTCCGGGGCAGATGAAGGCAGAAGAGTTGAAGACTGTATTAACGATTTTGGGAAAATAATGAAGCAAATTAAGACAGATTGCAAGAAAAAAAGAAAAATGTAGTTGAAAATTAGCATGCTTTATTATAGAATTAAAAAGATAAAACGTATTAAGCGCTATTCGGGCGTGACTAAGGAGGATTTATGTAATGGCTGATGCTTATATTGAGAAAGGTACCACATACGAAATTGACGGAAAAGTATACGAATGTCTGGAATTCCTGCATGTAAAACCAGGTAAGGGTTCTGCTTTTGTCCGCACTAAGCTTAAAGATATTATTAATGGCGGTGTTGTTGAGCGTACATTTAATCCGTCAAAGGATGTTTTGAAGAAGGCATTTATTGACAGAAAATCTGTTCAGTATCTTTATAGAGATGGAGATCTGTATTATTTCATGGATATGGAAACATTTGAACAGACACCGGTAGATGCTGCAGATGTAGGCGATTCTCTTAAATTTGTAAGAGAAAATGAGATGGTAAGCATGAAGTCCTATCAGGGCAAGGTATTTGCTATTGAACCACCGTTTACAGTAGAGCTTTTGATTACTGAATCTGAGCCGGGTGTAAAGGGAAACACCGCAACAGGTGCTACAAAGCCGGCAATTGTTGAGACAGGCGCTCAGGTTATGGTTCCTCTGTTTGTAGAGCAGGGTGAGAAGATTAAGATTGACACTCGTACAGGAGAATATCTGTCCAGGGCATAGGAATTGTTACAAAATTTAAGAAACCGGGAAAGAAAAAGTCTTGCATTTTATGCAGGGCTTTTTTATAATGTTTATACCATAATATTCAAACACAAAGATTGCTGTCTGATGCAGAAAGGAAAAAATATGACATTTTATCAGTTTGTGAAGGCAGTGGAGTCGAATGTGCAAAGGGAGGTGGCAAGTGGTGTAAGCGTCAGTGTTCATACTGCGCAGAAGAATAATGGAGTATGCAGAAAAGGTATATCGCTCTCTGAAAGAGGAAGCAATATATCGCCGACTATCTATCTGGAGGAGTATTACCGCCAGTTTCAGAAAGGATATTCTGTTGAGGACGTCGTACAGGAGATTTTGCTTCTATATAGGAAAATTCGTTTTCCAAAACCATGGAAGGAAGAAGCTTTAAAAGATTATCCTGTATTGAAGAACAGAATTCTTTATCGTATCGTAAATCGCCAGGCAAATCGGGAGCTGTTAAAAAAAGTACCGAGTGTGCCATATCTGAATCTTTCAATTGTATTTCATGTATTGTTAGAAATAAATACCTGCGGGATTGCAACAATGCCGGTGAGAAATGAACATTTAATGATGTGGAAAGTTACCTGTGAGGAAATTTATAAACAGGCTTGTCAGAATACACAGAAAATATTTCCCTGTGATTTTAAGTCCATGCGTGCAATGATTGCAGAATTTACAGGTGTAGAAGACAAAAAAAGGGAAGATGAAATGTATGTCCTGAGTAATGAGATCCGAAGTTTTGGGGCGGCGGCGATTCTTTATCCGGGGTGTCTTGAAAAGATCCGAAATTATCTGGGGGAAGATTATTATGTGCTCCCAAGCAGTGTGCATGAAGTGATTATTGTACGGAAGAGTGCTGCACCGGATAAAAAATATTTGAACGAGATGGTGTCGGAAATTAATGAAAGCCAGGTCGAAGCAGAAGAAGTCTTGTCGGACAATGCATATTTTTACAGCGCCGGTCAGGGGCGTCTGAGCCTTTAAAATGGAATAAAAAAATAAAAGATAAAGGAAATGTGCGATTTGTCGATAGCATTTCCTTTACTTTATTTGTGAAATGTGTTACTATTACAAAGGTGATTTTATACCATTTATTTATGCACCCGTAGCTCAGGGGATAGAGCACCGCCCTCCGGAGGCGGGAGCGGCGGTTCGAATCCGCCCGGGTGTGTACTGAAAGAAACAGTACTGATTGTGTGGGAGGTAGGCGATGAGCAAGAGACGCATCGTTCCCTGGCTGCTTGCATTTGCCGTTGTGGCTGCGGGATTTGGTCTTACCAGAGAAAAAGCACAGGAAGTACAGAAGATAAATGCAAAGGTTGTAGAAGTGGGAAATATTGGGTATGGTTCGATGAAGTTGAATCCGCTTCGGGAGGATCAATATCCGAAGCTTTCACAGACAGTGAAGGAATATTATGCAACCCTGCGTAAGGATTCCGGTTTTATAGAGTATTATGATAATGTCCGGGTATATACAAAGCATGGAAAAACCACGGGAACATATATTGCGTTTGTTACCTATGAGATGAAAATAAAAGATATCTATACCAAAGTGCCGGGACTCGGGACTCTATACATTACAAAGGAAAATATGGAGGAAGAAACTTACCGGATTGAGAAGGACGAGCATAGCCCGGAAGTGAAACAATGTGTTGCTGCATTGAGTAAGCATGAAGATGTGCAGGAGCTGCTTGCAGAAGTAAATGCAAGGTATGAACAGGCGGTGAATTCAGATGCACTTTTAAAAGAAGCATTGACTGATTTGAAAAATGCATATGAAAGACAGGCAGAAAGTGAATAATTAAAAAGACAGGCCGGCCCGAATGAAAGGGCTGGCCTTTGCGTATTCTTTTTTAAACAGAATTTGAAATTTAAACAAACTTTTATCACAATTTGAACACAATTAAGCATTACACTAGGTGCATAAAAGAAATTAAAAGATGGAAGGAGAAAAAATTATGGATAATCAATATAGTTATTATACACCGGAGCAGGATTATAAAGAGCCGGAGCAGGAACCGAAAAAGAAGAAAAAGGTGCCAAAAGCAGTGAAGGTGATATGCATCGGATTGGCATTTGGATTGGCAGCGGGAATTACCTTTCAGGCAGTCAATGTTGTGACCGGCAAGATATTTGATACTGTAGCTGAGGCAAAGAAAAGCGCCAGGACGGTAGAAAAGGTAGACAGTGCAAAGCTTACGACATCTTCCTCAGGAAGTGTAACATCAGAAATAACAGAGATTGCACAGAATGCAATGCCGTCAGTTGTATCCATTACGAATATGAGTATTACGGAAGTGCAGAGCTTTTTCGGCGGTGTTCATGAGCAGGAAAGTGTAAGTGCCGGTTCTGGGATTATCATCAGCCAGAATGAAGAAGAGCTTTTGATTCTTACGAATAACCACGTAGTAGAGGGAAGCAATACTTTGACGGTATCCTTTATTGATGAGTCCAGTGTGGAAGCGAATATAAAAGGAACAGACGCAAACAGAGATCTGGCTGTAGTGGCAGTTAAACTGGAAGATATTGATGATGAGACAATGGATAAGATCGCGGTAGCAACTCTTGGAGATTCTACAAAATTAAAAGTAGGCGAACCTGCAATTGCGATTGGAAATGCATTGGGATATGGACAATCTGTGACAAGTGGTATTGTATCTGCGACAAAACGTACACTGGAAGGATTCGAGGGCGAACTGATTCAGACGGATGCTGCAATTAATCCGGGAAACAGTGGAGGCGCACTTTTGAATGCAAACGGAGAAGTGATTGGTGTAAATACTGTGAAAATTGCGGTTAATGAAGTAGAGGGAATCGGATATGCAATTCCGATATCAGATGTAAGTGATATGATTACAGAGCTTATGAACCGTGAGACCAGAACGAAGGTTGCGGAGGGAGAGCAGGGATACCTTGGAATCGAGGGCGAGGATGTGACAAGTAGCAGCGCTCAGATGTATGGAATGCCGGAAGGAGTCTATATTTACAGACTGGAGGAAAATGGAGCAGCTGGCAGGGCGGGACTTTCAAAAGGTTCTATTATCACGGCGCTTGGAGGAACCAGTGTGAACGATATGGAATCCTTAAAAGAACAGCTTCAATATTACCGTGCAGGGGAAACGGTAGAGGTAACAGTGCAGATTCCGAGTGAAAGTGGCGAATATAAAGAAAAGACAGTAGAAGTTACTCTTGGAACAAGGTCATAATGGTGGTATAATGTAAATAATAAGCAGCGGACGAGAGGATTGCTGCGATAATATAAGTACATTATGAGGAGGAAAAACTACCAATGAAATGTCCAGTATGTGGCGAGACACTGCGCCCGGGTAAAAAGGATCCGAATTATCTTCTGTGCTATACTTGTAAGAAAAAATATAAAGTACCAGAAAAGAAAACAGTAAAAAAAGAAGAACAGAAGTATTCGAATATTCCACCGAAGACAGTTCGCAAAAAAAGAGAAAAAGAAATGAAGAAGGCATATGATGAGATGTTATCTGTTGAAGAGGAATATCAGGAGGATAAAGTATCTGTAGTTCCGATTGTTGTTCTTACGATTGCAATTTTGGCTGTAGCGGGAATTATTGTGTATATGCTTTTGAAATAAGAGTAAAACGGACCCTTTATGGGTCCGCTTTATGATTTTGGGAAGAAATCGTATTTTTATAAGAGGCTATTAGAAAAGAAGAAATTATTTACAGTTAGGACGGATATCAAATTCCGGATTGACCGCGTAAAAATTCTTGCTGTCCAGATTATCCTGCACGATACGGAGTGATTCACCAAATCTTTGATAATGCACAACTTCACGCTGGCGCAGGAAGCGAATTGGTTCACAGATTTCCGGATCTTTTACAAGACGCAGGATATTATCATAGGTAGTCCGTGCTTTTTGTTCGGCAGCCATGTCTTCATGCAGGTCTGTGATCGGATCTCCCTTGGACTGGAAATAGGTTGCCGTCCATGGAGCACCGCTTGCAGCCTGAGGCCAGAGAGCCAGTGTGTGGTCAACGTAATATTTATCAAAACCGGATTCTTTTAGCTGTTCAGGGGTTAAATCCCTTGTGAGCTGGTGAACGATCGCACAGACAATCTCCATATGCGCCAGCTCCTCTGTGCCCAGAGAAGCAGCGGTAATGTTCCGGTTTATGAAATATAAGGACAAGTAAAAGTCTTCTGGTATCAGCTATCAGCCAATCACGTAGAATCTTGATGATAACGAAATTTGGGACGGTATAAAGGTGCGGTTTGATAGTGAATGTGTCGATTTTTGAGAAAAACAGACAGAAGTTCATGCAATTTAATGTGATAATTAAAGAATAATTTGTTGATTTTTACATGATTATCTGCTATACTATGGTCAGTATCTTTGGGGAGGGCTGATTGATGTATAGAAAAATTACGAGCTTCTTGGAAGCGTGGAAAGAAAGCGAACACCGCAAACCGCTTATTTTGCAGGGGGCAAGGCAGGTTGGCAAGACGTACTCTATTCTGGAATTTGGACGTACCTACTATGAAAATGTGGCGTATTTCAATTTTGAAACTAATCCTAAGCTAAATGAAACCTTTGAGGAAAATATTAGCCCCGACTATCTGATACCGATTTTATCTCATATTGCAGGTCAGACGATTGTTCGGGAAAAAACGCTGATCGTATTCGATGAGGTGCAGCTTTGCGAAAGAGCGTTGACGAGCCTCAAATACTTTTGTGAGGACGCTCCTGATTACCATATCGTTGTGGCGGGCAGCTTGCTTGGAGTGGCGGTGAACAGGGCTAAATTCTCATTCCCTGTGGGAAAGGTAGATATGAAAACGCTGTATCCCATGGATATGGAAGAATTTATGGTAGCTCTTCATGAGAATGCTCTTGTAGAGCAAATTAAAAAATGTTTCCAGACAGATACGCCGCTGCCTTCTGCCCTGCACGATGCGGCAATACAGCTCTACCGTCAGTATTTGATTGTGGGTGGTATGCCGGAGTGTGTGATGCAGTTTGCTGAAACAAAGGATTATATCCTTGTCCGTCATACACAGGACACCATTCTTGCAAGCTATCTCAATGATATGAGCAAATACAACAACTTGAATGAAATTAAGAAAACCAGGCTTGCCTATGATAATATTACCGTTCAGCTTTCCAAGAAAAACACCCGTTTCCAATATAAGCTGATTAAAAAAGGCGGCAGAGCTTCCGAGTTTGAAAATGCCATTGAATGGCTTTGTCTGTCTGGTATCGTATCTCAAGTTTATAAGGTTGAACAAATCAAAAAGCCACTTGAAAATTACCGTGATATTGATGCATTCAAAATCTATGTATCGGATTTGGGGCTGCTTTGTGCAAAGAAAGACCTGGCGGCGAATGATATTCTCTATATGGTGGAGGAAATCGATGACTTTAAGGGCGGTATGGCAGAAAACTATGTGAATGTGCAGTTATCCATGAATGGCTACAACACTTACTATTGGGAGTCCAGGCGAGGGGCTGAGATTGACTTTGTTATCCAGCGTGACGGTCAGATTATCCCGATTGAAGTGAAGTCGGCTGACAACACCAGAGCAAAGAGTTTAAAGGTTTATATGGACGCTTATAAGCCCGCCTATGCTATCAAACTCTCTGCGAAAAATTTTGGCTTTGAGGACAACAAAAAAATAGTTCCTCTCTATGCCGCATTTTGTATCTGAAAATTTAACAGCGAAAAAGTAACGCTCACTTTTTGCACCGTGGGCGTTATTTTATTGTATAGGAAACTTTGTCCCCTGTTTCTGGAACGCTGTTTTGCTATCGGCATCGGTCTTAGAAAAAAAGGATTAACCTTCTGGTTATACGGTACAAGCAATAATTCATATATTGAAAACGAGGGAGGTGCTGATGGCTGAAGCATAGAGAATTTGTTTATGTTGGCGATCCTGTTCCGGAATTGAACGAGCAGGAACACGCAGCGTTTCTAATGAATATTCAAAGGGCAATCATTGTTTCGTTAGAAAAGAGAAAACTGCTGACCTCTTCACAGCGTGAACGCTGTCTGGTCGAGCTTGAAAAACAATACAGTCAAAGGAAAGGAGCTTTGCTGTGAATAGATATGAACGCCTAAATCAAGAGCGGAAAATGGTAGATATGAAAAGAAAAGTGGCTGCATATTGCCGTGTTTCCACGGATAATGAAGACCAGGCTAATTCGTTTGAAAGTCAGCAGCGATATTTCAGACAATATATTGAGCGTAATCCCGATTGG
>DKYD01000068.1:0-167 GCA_002492335.1 Lachnospiraceae bacterium UBA7109 | reverse complement strand
TATTGAGCGTAATCCCGATTGGGAACTGTATGAGATTTTTGCCGATGAAGGCATCTCTGGTACGAACACAAAGAAGCGAAAAGAATTTAATCGCATGATTGCGAGTGCTAAAAACGGCGATTTTGATTTGATTATCACTAAGGAAATTTCCCGTTTTGCAAGAAATA
>DKYD01000003.1:51272-54435 GCA_002492335.1 Lachnospiraceae bacterium UBA7109 | reverse complement strand
ATTCGTTAAAGCGACAGCCCCTTTCCCGTAAATGATAGGAAGTCTTTAATTAATCAGGTATAAGAGAGCGCTGTAAGGGCTTAAAGTTATGGTAACCTGTTCATTTTCAACAGGAAGAATTCTTTCTTGCCTGTGTTTTGTACCGGCATAAATATCTGTGTCACTCGCAATCAGTAATTCCAGGGATTTGGCGCCTTCGAGTGTGAAGGTATAATCTTTCTGCTCCTGATCTGAAAAATTAAAAATAGCTGCAATGCGCTGGGATGGGCATTTTCGTTCAAATGCGTAGATGCAGCGCTCTTCCTGATGACAGTCAAGCCACCGGAAGCCGTCTGTAGAGTAATCCCATTGGAACAAGGCGGGGGATTTCAGGTAAATATGGTTTAAATCCTTTATAAACCGATGAAAGGCGTCGTGTACAGGATACTTAAGAATGTCCCAGTCCTGTTCCCGCTTTTCATCCCATTCTCTGAGCTGGCCGATTTCGTTTCCCATAAAGTTCAGTTTCTTTCCCGGATGTGCATACATATACAGATAAAGTGCGCGCGCCTGAGGAAATTTTTCCTCATAATCTCCATTCATTTTCTGTAAAATAGTTGCTTTTCCGTGTACTGTTTCATCATGGGAAAAGGGCAGAAGATAAGCGTCGTTATAGTAATACATCATGGAAAAGGTAAGCTTATGGTAATCGCGGCTTCTATATTCGGCTCCCATCCGGAAATAATCCAGCGTATCGTTCATCCATCCCATATCCCATTTGTAATCAAAGCCGAGACCTCCTTCCCGGACAGAGCGTGTGACGCCGGGGTAGGAAGTGGAGTCTTCTGCTGAAAGTATAGCAGTCGGATGTAATTCCTTCAGCCCTCTGTTCATGTCTCGAATAAATGCAACGGCATTGTCGTTAACTCCACGTGCCGGGTCACCCTGCCAGTAGATGATGCGGCTGATGGCGTCCATGCGGATACCATCTGCGTGATATTCACTTAACCAGTAATTTGCGGCAGACTGAAGAAAGCTTCTTACTTCTCCTCTGGAATGCATAAAGTTGCAGCTTCCCCATTCACTGATTCCTACGTCAGAGTTTGGATATTCATAGAGCGGGGTTCCATCGTAATTTGCAAGAGCATATCCGTCTACGGCAAAATGTACCGGAACGAAGTCCATAATGACTCCGATGTCATTCTGATGACAGGCGTCAATGAATTCCATAAGCTGCATAGCTGTTCCGTAGCGGGAAGTAGGACTGAAAAATCCGGTATTTTGATATCCCCAGGATTCGTCACAGGGATGTTCGCTGAGGGGCATAATTTCAATATAATTATATCCGTATTCTTTCAGATACGGAATCAGAATATCAATCATTTCCGTATATGTATACCAGTCATCCGGCTCCCCGGTCGGTTTTTTAAAGGAACCGAAATGTAGTTCATAAATATTCAGAGGTTCTTCCTTGTGGTCACTCCGCTTTCTCATCCATACTTCATCGTGAAATGTATAATCCTTCAGATTACGTACAATGGAAGCAGTATCAGGGCGAAGTTCCATGCCAAAGCCATAAGGATCACAGTGGTCGGTAAAGGAGCCGTCTGTTTTGTAAATGCGGTATTTGTACATTTGCCCGGGTTCTGCATTTTCCACATAGCATTCCCAGAAGTTTCCGTCGTGGACACGATTCATGGTCCATTCTTCCCAGCCGTTGAATTCTCCGATCAGGGAGATCCTTGTGGCAGAGGGTGCAAAAGTGCGGAAAGAGACACCGCGGATGGGCTCTACATGGGCGCCCAGAAATTGATAGGCATCAAATATTTGTCCGGTGTAAAATCCATAAACATCCATAATATTTCCTCCAAAGTAAATAAAAATAGACAACCGTCGTTTTTCTGTCTATAATATTATATAAATATAAAAATGCCATGTCCACCGGCGATTCAGATAAAAGGATGGTTAAGCAACGGATTGGAAAATGTGTTGGAAAACTGAAAAATACAAAGGAAAGACAGAGGAGGGCTAAGTTTATGGACATTCGGATTGTGAAGACAGAGCGGGCAGTGAGAAACGCATTTTTGAAGCTCCGCTCAAAAAAAGAGCTGGAAAAAATAACGGTAAAGGAATTGTGCGGGGAGGCACAGATCAATAAATCTACATTTTATTCTCATTACAGGGATCTATATGAATTATCGGATACGATTGAGGAGGAAGTGGTTGATTCGATTACAAAAAGTATTATACACCCGGAGTATGTGACGGAAAACCCATATGAATTTACAAAGGAATTGTTTTTGGCCTGTTTTGCACAGAATACGATGCTTAATGTGTTGTTTTCAGGAAAACAGAGAAATCATTTTGCAGAACATCTGGAACGGAGCGTGAAGGAATTAATTTTCGAAAAATATCCAGGATTCCGTCATGATATTGCAAAAAATGTGATTTTATCCTATTGCATCCAGGGAGGATATCATGCTTATATTGAAAATCCGCAGTGCGATGTAAATGATCTGATAGAGCTTATCAGCACTATGAATGAGAAGATGCAGCCCTTTTATGAAGAAATAGAAAATAAGCCTTGACAAAAAGAACATTTGTTCTGTATAATAATTATACGGAACAAATGTTCTTTTTTTGAGAGGAGAGAAGCAGGATGCAGATTCAGGAGGAGATGTCTATCTATGAAAAATTAAATATTTTGACGGATGCGGCAAAGTATGATGTTGCATGTACTTCCAGTGGGACATCCAGGATGGGGGATGGCACGGGTATGGGAAACTGTATGCAGTCAGGAATCTGTCATAGTTTTTCGGCAGATGGCAGGTGCATTTCTCTTTTGAAGATTCTTTTTACAAATGAATGTATTTTTGACTGCAAGTATTGCATTAACAGAAGAAGCAATGATGTGGTGAGAACTTCCTTTACACCTGATGAAGTCTGTATGCTGACGATGGAATTCTATCGGAGAAACTACATTGAAGGTCTGTTTTTGAGTTCCGGTATTCTGAAAAGCCCCGATTATACAATGGAGCTGCTTTATGCGACTTTGTACAGGCTTCGTACAAAATATAACTTTCAGGGCTATATTCATGTGAAGGCAATTCCGGGGGCAAACCAGGAATTGATACAGAGAACCGGGTTTCTCGCAGACCGTATGAGTGTGAATCTGGAGCTTCCC
>DKYD01000003.1:45713-50963 GCA_002492335.1 Lachnospiraceae bacterium UBA7109 | reverse complement strand
ATGAGTGTGAATCTGGAGCTTCCCACAGCGGAAAGTCTGCGGATGCTGGCGCCTCATAAGACCAGGAAAAATATTCTCACTCCCATGCGGCTTGTCCAGAACCGTATGGAAGAAAACCGGCAGGAGATTGTACAGTACCGAAGGGCGCCAAGGTTCGTTCCGGCAGGACAGAGTACACAGATGATTATCGGAGCTACCCCGGAGACTGATTACCAGATTATGCAGGTGGCGCAGTCACTGTATCAGAAATTTGAGCTGAAGAGAGTATTTTATTCCGCATTCGTTCATGTAAATGAAGATAAGATGCTTCCTGCAAAGACAGACAAAGGGCCTCCGCTTTTAAGAGAACACAGGCTTTATCAGGCAGACTGGCTTTTGCGTTACTATCATTTTCAGGCGGAGGAATTATTGTCAGAGGAGAATCCGAATTTTAATGTATTATTTGATCCGAAGTGTAACTGGGCGTTAAAGCATCTGGAACAGTTTCCGGTAGAGATTAACCGGGCGGATTATAAGATGCTGCTTCGTGTGCCTGGCCTGGGATATAAGTCTGCGGGTCGGATTGTTAAGGCACGGCGGCTTGGGACAATTGATTTTCCGGATTTAAAGAAAATGGGTGTGGTGTTGAAGCGAGCCATGTATTTTATTACATGTAATGGAAGGATGATGTATCCGATAAAGCTGGAGGAGGATTATATTACCAGGAATCTTCTGGATGTGAAGGAAAGGCTGCCGGAAGAGGTGAGGAATATGGGCTACAGACAGTTGTCACTTTTTGATGATGTGAGATTTCGGGAGGATTTTTATGAAAACAGTATATCTGTGTAATAATACTGTGACAGGAATCTTTTCGGCGGTTTATGATGCATGGAAGTCGGGAAAACGGGAAGAGGAATGTGGGATCGCATTGAGAGAAACTCTGGAACAGGAGTTGCTCTGTGAGTATCGTAAGACGGAGGAAACAGAAAGAAAAGCGCAGGCAGTAGAAAGACTGATTCGAAAGCATCTGGGTGTAAAAGCATACTGGGATATTTATCATGCATCTCTGTCGGAGGATAAGGAAAAGGGAAATGTAATACTGGGGACTATGATGGAAGCAAGGAAGCTTTCAGACAGTAGGAGGATTATGGAGCATCTGAGTAATCCGAAGGTAGAAAAGGTGTTTGAGTTAAGCAGAAATGTCGGCGGAGAAGCTCATAGTTATAGGGGGTTCGTGAGATTTAAAGAACTGGAAAATGGGATCCTGTATTCGGAGATTTCACCGAAGAATCAGATACTGACCTGTATAGCGCCACATTTTGCAGACCGGCTGCCGATGGAGAACTGGATGATTTATGATAAGACACATCAAATGTTCGTTGTGCATGAGGCACAGAAAAAATGGGTTCTGGTATGGGATGAAGGATTTGACAGAACAATGACAGAACGGATATCAGAGAAGGAATCTGCATATGAGGAGCTGTGGAAGAGCTTCTGCAGGACGATTGCGATTCGGGAAAGGAGAAATCTCAAAGGACAGCTTCAGCATCTGCCGCTTCGATACCGGTATGATATGGTGGAGATGCGGGTGGAAATTTAGCCTGGAATTTTATATAATGATATCAGCAGTGGCAAGTTTATAAAATCGAAGGGTTAAAACAGATCATGAATACAGAACAGACGATCATCAGAATCTCTGTGCGCAGTCTTGTAGAATTCATTCTGCGCTCAGGGGATATTGACAATCGAACAGCAGGAACAGATAAGGATGCGATGATGCTTGGAAGCAGAATTCATCGTAAAATTCAGCGACAGATGGGAGCAGATTATCATGCGGAGGTTTCCCTGAAGTATGAAATTCCCTGTAAAGGGTTTATACTGCGTCTGGAAGGGCGTGCCGACGGTATTATAGAACTGCCGGAAGGTGTTGTGATCGATGAAATCAAAGGTGTATTTAAAGAGCTGGATGGAATGCAGGAACCGGTAGACGTACACCTTGCCCAGGCAAAATGTTATGCGTACGTCTATGCATCTCAGAAAAAACTGCAGGAGATTGGCGTGCAGATGACCTATTGTAATATGGAAACAGAGGCTGTCAGGCGGTTTCAGAGTGTATATTCGTATGAAGAACTGGATGCATGGTTCTGGGGGATTGTGGGACAATATGAAAAATGGGCAAGATATCAGGTTCAGTGGAAGAAGAAAAGGGATGCTTCTATTAAGGATGTCAGGTTTCCATTTGCTTACAGAGATGGACAGAAAAAGCTGGCGGCATCTGTGTATCATACAATCTTAAAAAAGAAAAAATTGTTTATACAGGCTCCGACAGGTGTAGGTAAGACGATGGCAACTTTGTTTCCTGCAGTAAAAGCGGTTGGAGAAGGACTTGGAGATAAGATTTTTTATCTGACGGCAAAGACGATTACGAGGACAGTGGCATGGCAGGCATTTGATACTTTGAAGGAACAGGCGCTTCGCATGAAAGTCATTGTTCTGACAGCGAAGGAAAAAATCTGTTTCTGTGAGGAGATGAATTGTAATCCGGATGCCTGTCCCTATGCGAAGGGACATTTTGACAGAGTGAATGATGCTGTTTATGAACTGCTTACGACATCAGATGAGATGAACCGGGAAGTCCTGGAGGAGCAGGCAAGAAAATGGAGGGTATGCCCATATGAAATGAGTCTGGATGTGTCTGCCTGGGTGGATGCAGTCATCTGTGACTATAACTATGTGTTTGACCCCAATGCGCATCTTCGCCGTTTCTTTGGAGAAGGGGTGAAGGGGGAATATTTATTTCTCATTGATGAAGCACATAATCTTGTAGAACGTGGACGGGAAATGTACAGTGCGCAGATTTATAAAGAGGATTTTCTGAAAATAAAAAGACTGGTCAAAGAGGAAGACTTAAGACTTGCCGCAAGGCTGGAAGATTGTAACAAACAACTGCTTGTCCTGAAACGGGAATGTGAAGGTTATCAGGTACTGAATAGTGTTTCCCATATTTATTTGAAGCTTTTGAATCTGATGGTGGAGTTGGAACGTTTTCTGGAAGAGTGCAAAAAGGAAGATATACGAAAAGAGGTACTGGAGTTTTATTTTACTGTTCGTATGTTTCTGTACATTCACGATAAATTAGATGAGAATTATATGATCTATTCAGAGCTGCTTGCGGATGGGCGTTTTAAACTTCGGTTATTTTGTGTAAATCCGGCAGTGAATTTGCAGGAATATCTTGATAAAGGGAACAGCGCGGTGTTCTTTTCCGCTACACTGCTTCCGATTTATTATTATAAAAGGCTTTTGAGTACAGAGAAAGAGGATTATGCGATCTATGCAGAGTCTCCTTTTGATGCAGATAAGCGTCTGCTTCTTTTGGGGAATGATGTCAGTACAAGATATACCAGACGTGGTGAGAAAATGTATCGGCGTTATGCGAAGTATTTAGCCGAGACGGTGAAGGCCAAAACCGGAAATTATATTGCGTTTTTTCCTTCTTACCGTTTTATGGAAGAGGTATATGAGGAATTTGCAGCTGCAGAGGAAGGACTTCCGGAAGAACAGAGGATAGAATATGTTATGCAGTCTCCATATATGTCAGAGGAATCCAGAGAAATATTCCTGGAAAATTTTGAAGAAGTCAGAGAGCATAGCTTTATCGGCTTTTGCGTTATGGGAGGTATTTTTTCTGAGGGAATTGATTTGACGGAGGATAAACTGATTGGAGCAGTGATTGTGGGAACAGGGCTTCCACAGGTGTGCAGGGAGCGGGAGCTTCTAAAGCAGTATTTTGACGCACATGGTTTGCCTGGATTTGATTATGCCTATCTTTATCCGGGAATGAATAAGGTGCTTCAGTCTGCGGGACGGGTGATTCGGACGGATGAAGACAGAGGGATTATTCTTCTGTTAGATGACAGGTTTACAAGAAAGGAATACCGGAGGGTATTCCCGAGGGAATGGAAAAAAATAGGGATCTGTCATGTGGAGAATGTAGCAAAACAGATAGAGGGGTTTTGGCGGGAGGAGCACGAGATTACCTGAGATTGATAAAGAGACACGAGGCCATCAGGTATAATGACCAGGTGTCTCTTTATGGAAAAATACGTTTTACGGATAATCTTTTCTTCACCCGGTTTATTCCAGATTCACTTTTTTCTTCATGATCCAGTAGGTGACAATATACAGAATAATTGTTATTATGCCTGTAGTGATCCCGGAGAACAGGAAGGTGTCCATCATATAATCAGCCAGGTTTATTTCACCTGCCGGCAGGAACTGTGCGCTCAAAAGTCCGGTTAATGCAAAAAGGATAACCATGACGATAGAGAGCACTGTGTTCATCACAAAATATACGGCAATCGCGCCCAGGATCCGGTGTCCCGGTACCAGCTGTCCTATTGCAATGGATGCATAATACATTACAAGATTTGAGATGACACTCAGGAATGATATTATAATCAAAAAGAGGATGACTGCCCATAAAGATATGTTTGCAGCGGAAGTCGAAAATCCCATTGCTGTCAGTATTTCTACTTTATTTGCCCGGAGACTATCCATAACATAAGGAGTACCGACTATCATATAGACAGACAGGTAGATGAGAAGCATATTGATGCATCCCCAGATGCATCCGGAGAGTGTCTTGGTAAATAAATGCTGTCCTGTTGTAACCGGCAGTGTCTGGGTCAGGTATCCCTGGTCAGAAAATAAATTCTTATAAAATCGGATAATGATAACCAGGTAGGTGGCAAAGTATACGCCTGTTACCAGGAGAATATAAAAGCTGAATGTCAGGGTGAGCGGCAGCAGGAACTGTTCATCTGATAAGTCTGTACCGGATTGTAAGAGTGGTCCGGTCAGAAAAACGCGGATGCATAATGATACCGCGAGAAAGAATACGTGAATCAGAATCAGAAACCGGTTCATGTATTTTAAGTCGTATTTGATAAGTTTTCCTAACATCTGAATACCTCCCTGAATAATGTGTCTACAGATTTGCCCTGCTCCATGCGGATTTCATCTACCGTGGCATTTAATACAATTTCTCCCCGGCGGAGGAAAAGCACGCGGTCCAGAATATTTTCAATATCCTGAATGAGATGTGTGGATATCAGGATTGTGGCGTCTTCCTTGTAGTTTGTCAAAATTGTCTGAAGGATATAATCCCTGGCCGCCGGATCAACACCGCCGATTGGCTCATCCAGAACATAAAGCCTGGCGTCCCGGCTCATGACCAGAATCAACTGGACCTTTTCCTTTGTCCCTTTC